>NZ_JARBDB010000002.1:0-448277 GCF_036577605.1 Paenibacillus sp. GYB004 | reverse complement strand
TAGATATGGCTGAAGCCAAGAACAAACGCAGCAAACAAACGGTATTGTGTCAACTCCAAGAGTGGATGGCCGATTTGCCCTTGTACATTAAGGGTTTATTCGCTAATCTAAGCTGCGAAAGTTGAGTTATTTATATGTGCTAATCCATTATTGCAACTGAATTTAATGTTGTTATTAAGTATAATTGAGACTTGCAGACTCGGATAGTCGAGTTCACTTCTTATTTGTTCAACTTTATTATAGATTTCACTAGAAATGTGCTTACCCAGATTAGATTCGACGAATTTTTTCCTAGAAGCATTAAAAAACATGTCTTGTTGTCCTTTTTTTTGTAGATTATCCGAGCACCTTTTATTATAACAGAGATTGAACCCCATAGTATAAGAGGAAAAGTACATCTCAGTAAACGTCAATACATGATTGTCTAAAAATGAATATAGAAATTGGCTGGTGAAACCTTTCTGGAGTTGTCAGGACTTTGGTAATTATCACAGATAAATCATTGGAGCCAAAGAATTTGCCCATCTCGAAATGATCGCCACCATGGTCTACAAGCTGACGAAGGACGCTACGCCGGAAATGATGAGGGCGGCCGGACTCGGCGATCATTACGTCGCCCACGACAACGCGCTGTTTTATCAGAATGCGTCGGGCGTTCCGTGGACGGCGGCCTACATACAGGCCAAGGGTGATCCGATCGCTGATCTCTACGAAGATATTGCGGCGGAAGAGAAGGCGCGGGCGACGTACCAATGGCTGATCGATATAACGGATGATGTAGATTTGCAGGACGGCTTGAAGTTTTTGCGCGAACGGGAAATCATTCATTCGCTCCGCTTCCGCGAGGCGGTGGAGATTTTGAAGGAGGAGCGGGACGCTCAGAAGGTGTTTTGAGGAGGAGCGGACGCGATTCCCGAAAAAGGTCAGGGACTGCCTCAACATGGTTCACATGCATGGGGAGGTCCCCCCTCTTCAAAGGAAAGGCCCTAAAAAAGACCTCAAGTTCCACTGTTAAGTGGGGGCTGAGGTCTTTTTCGTGAGGAAAAACAGTTCTAAGCGGAACACCAAACATCGCAAAATGACTTTCGAGACAACCCCGTTGCCGTAAGGCGGCAAACCGGCAGAACGGCAGAACGGATTGGTCAGGCAGATCAATGAGGCCCTTGAGCCTCCGGGAATTCCGATCCGCAAGGGCCGCTTTCTTCGTTCCAGGTCATATCCAGCGCTTCTCCGTCCCGGGTATACAGCGGATTGTAGTATTTGCCGATTTTCGTTGTGGAGATGCCGGTGTAGTGGCATATAAACGAACGTCTGAACCGGTCCTTCGACGTGTTCGGATAAGAGCCGTGGATCAGGCTGCCGTTAAAAAACAACACGTCCCCGGCTTGTAGCCGTGCCGGTATGGCTTGCAGCCCTTCAGGCACGGTAACCTCTTCTTTGGAAAACGATACGGCGGAATCGGCTTCGTGCGGGCATTCGATTCCGAGCGCGTTCGTTTTCGGGACGAGTTGGATGCCCCCGTTCTCCTCGTCGGAAGGGTCGACGGCCGTCCAGGCGGCGATGCAGGTGCCCGGTTCGACCTTCAAATAAAAGTTGTCCTGATGAAGCGCCTGCCCGCGGGCGCCCGGCGGCTTGAAATAAAACATGCTCTGGGCGGCGTAAGCCTCCTCCCCGAACAATCCGGAGAGAACATCCATCACGCGGGGATCGAGCATGTAGCTTTTGGCCGCTTCGTTGATCCGGTGCGGGTGCATCATCCGCGGATACACTTTCAGCATATCCCCTCCGGCTTCCTCGGGCGGAACGGCACGGAAGCAATTCGGGATCGTACCTTGGGCATGGAGTCCGCTGAAAGTTGCTTTCATTTCCTCGATTTCGGTTTCGCTGAACAATCCCCGGACGATCAAATACCCCTCTTGATCAAACTGCTGTTTTTGTTGTTCAGTAATCGGCATTGCTTGCTGTTGTTTTGACATCGTCATCCCTCCGCGGTTATGATCGGATTAACGTTCCTGTGATTTCATTGTAACGGCACGTACCTCCTGGAAGGAATGGTGGAAATGTTTGATTACCTGGACGATCCTGCTATCCAGGATCAGCTCGAGCACAAGTCCGGCCGGCTCCTGGCCGATCACTTCCTCGCACCGTTCGGTTACAGCACAAGGCGTTCCAAAGGCTCGCAGGATTGGCTGCTCACCTATACGATATCCGGCTCCGGCGTATTCAAAATCGGCGACGACATTCGCCCGTGCGATGCCGGTGCTGCGGTGCTGCTTCCGCCGGGAACGCCCCATTTGTATGCGACGCAGGAGGGTTCCGTCTGGGAGTTCGTATGGGTGCATGTCGTGCCTCCGCCTCATTGGAGCGGACTTTTGCAGTTGCCCCGGTCTTATGGAGGACTGGTCTATATTCCGATTGGGGAAGAGGCGGTGAGGCGGCGGCTCGTGGACGCCTTCCATAGAACGATTCGCGACAGCAAGGATCTCCATCCCTTTTCCGCCGAGCTTGCGATGACCGGGGTGGAGGAGCTATTGCTGCTGCTGAACCGGGAGCAGCGCCGTACGTCCGCTCCTGCAGTCGATCCGCGGGTATCGGAGGTGCTGCATATCCTGATGCACCGGATGAACGAACCGCATTCCGTCGCAACTCTTGCGTGCGGCGTTAATCTGTCGCCCTCCCGGCTTGCGCATATGTTCAAGGAGCAGGTAGGCGAGTCGATCATCGATACGCTCAATAAGATTCGTTTGCGCCAGGCGTCCCGGCTGCTGCGGTTTACAACGCTTCAAGTGAATGAAATTGCGCGGGAAGTCGGGTTTCAGGACCCGTTTTATTTCACGAAGCAGTTTAAAGCTTTTTTCGGGATCAGTCCCAGCGAATATCGGAAGCAGAGCGTCTCCGGGGATGGGAAGGAGCAGCTTGCGGGGCCGTAAAACGGGGCTATTGCGAGGAACACATCAGTCTGCTCTGCTCGCAAGAAAAGTTCCCACTTACGCAAGATCACTCGACGTGGAAGGAAATCGCATCGTTTAGAAGTTTTTTTATCGAGTCAGCAAGTGATGCAGGTCGTTCATAATGGCCGCTCGACCCTAAGCTCGGCTCTATAAACAGAAAGAAATCGAATAAGAGTGGTTTGCGAGGCTGTCGATTCATTGTGGACAACCAAGTGGAAAGGGAAAAGATTACCTTCTGGCGAGTTTTGTCTGGAATCCCTACCTACAATCCTTTTTAAATCAAGGGATTCCGGACAACCTGTTTGAGCAGAAGAAGGTAACTTTTCACTTGGAACGGCCTGCTAACACTTCTACATAATGAATCGACAGCCTCGTTTGCACCCTTTATTTAGCCCGGTTTTGCGAAAAGGCCGAAAATAGAGGGGGCTAGCGACCCTTATCTAAAACCGGACTAGAGTGAAGGGCAGAGAAATCTACCCCTCCTCATCAAACCGTACGTGAGGTTTTCCCTCATACGGCTTTCCGATGTTCGTCATTCATGTGCATACAGATTACAAGAGCGTTTTAAGTCCATATTGTCTGGCCAGAAACCTTACTTCTTGAAGCGAACTCATCCATCTTGCGCGTTGCCTCTTCTTGGCATACCATCTTGTGAGCCTTTGCAGAATGTACCAATCCAACTTTGCCAGCTTTAACTGGCTGTAGGCCGTGTAGTAATAGTTCCTCCACCCCCGAATCTTTGGATTCAGCCATTCCACGTGTTCGAGAAATGATTTATGCCTCATGTTCGGCGGGGCTAGACGTTCTTTTACGACCTCCCGGATGCGTTCTTCCGCTTTCCGAGCTAACCATTGTTGGGTTGTGTAGTACACCTTCCCTCGAGAAGTTTCCGCTTTCGTTTTGCGATGGTGCATGCCGAGAAAATCAAAGCCTTCTTCTCCTGTCCATAGTCCGACAATGCGTGTTTTGGTCGGGTGTAACGTCAGTTCTAGACGCTCCATAATGGCACGAATGAGTTCGTGTGCCCTGTCCGCGTCTTTCTTCGTTTTACACACAACCACGAGGTCATCCGCATAACGCGTCAGTTCCCCAAATCCGCTGCCATGTCGTTCCCACAGGATATCGAAGTAGTTCAGGTAGATGTTCGCGAGCAGTGGAGAAATGACTCCCCCTTGCGGCGTTCCTAAGTCTGATCGTCGAACCGTTCCTTCTTCCATGACTCCCGCCTTCAGCCACTTCCGTACCAGCTTCAAGATACGTCTGTCACTGATTCGCATTTCCACCAGCTTCATGAGCTTCTCTTGATTGATGTTGTCGAAGTAACCTTGGATGTCGACGTCGACCACCCAATTGCCTTTGCGGTTGCATGCTTTTCGGATTCGGTCCAGCGCTTGCTTAGCACTTCGTTTCGGTCTGTATCCAAACGAGGATTCCTGAAAATCCGCTTCAAAGATTGGTTCCATTACCAGTTTCATCGCCATCTGTATGACGCGGTCCCGGATGGTGGGAATTCCTAGCGGCCTTTGCTTTCCATCTTTCTTCGGAATGTAGTGCCGTCTTACGGGCTGGGGATGATACCCGCCTTCCTTGAGGATTCGATGGCATTCGTACAGGAAAATGTACTCTCCTTGCTTTTCGATGTCCGCAAGGGTCTCCCCGTCGATTCCAGCCGACCCTTTATTGGCTCGTACTCTCCTCCACGCTTCCCACAGGATGTCCATCCGGTAGACTTTGTCATAGAGTGCATGGAATCTACGCTTCTTGTTTTCCTTGGCCGCATGACCTAGTTTCTCTTGGAGTTGTTGAATGTTTTCCTTTGGTGTCGTTAGCCTCTTGGCATTCACTGACTCGTACCTCCTTAAGAAACATGAACAAAGCAGGGCTCCTTCCCTCCCGCAGGTTGTGTTGTCCTGCGTTCCTCGGTAGTATGAGCCCCTCGGACTCCCTTCCCGCAGGCTCTTCACTTCACCTTTCGGGCTTATAGAGCGCCTATTTACGGGGTTTCGAAAAAAAAATCCCGTGCGGGGGAGGGTCTCCCCAGTTCACTGCATCCTCTTTCATACCATGCCGATCCCCTTACGCCGGAGGATTCTTCGCTGTCGCTCCAAGTTCTTAACAGCTTCCGTGGTCTTCACCCATATAGACGGGGTTCGACTCCCTCTTCCCCCTCTTGCGAGGCCTTTTTGACGACGCGGCAGGATTCACTTCATGTTACGGCCTGGTATCTTGCTCGCCCTGTCTCCGACAGGTACTTTCGTCGACGCGCTTCTACGCACAGATTTCGCCGTACGCAGGCATCCTAGCTACGCGGGGGCTTGGCCCCTCCCGCGACCGGATTTTCACCGGCTAGAAGATGCGTGCCTCTGGGCACGCTCGTATAGTAAAAGAAGGGACCTTACCTCATCCGAGGTAAAGTCCCTTTTGGCATGCCGACGCGTCGTCACATAAGGTGGAGTCCGGCTTACCTGTATTAAAACTCCGCGCCAAGTGCCTTCAAATTCCTTGCGCTTACCGCGAGGCAGTCGAACGGATCGCGGCCGTAGCAGTTATCCTGCTCGACGGCGCCCCACTCGACTCCGGTAGCGGTGCAAGCGTCGAGGATGCCGCGGAAGTTCATGTTGCCTTCGCCGACTTCGGCGAAGAGCCGTTCGCTGCTGGCGTTGACGATAAAATCTTTCAGATGGATGACCTGCATCCGTCCGTCCACCTTGCGAATCCATTCGATCGGATCGGCTCCGCCGGCTTGTACCCAGTGAACGTCCAGCTCGAAGCCGAACGCGCTGCTGTCCGACTCGTCGAACAAAATGTCCATGCCGGATTTTCCATCGAATTTGCAAAACTCAAATGCATGGTTATGATAAACGAAGGTGAGTCCGGCTTCTTTCAGACGGCGGGCGATATCCGAAGCTTTTTTGGCGAATTCGACATAACCTTCGGCACTTGTCCGGTATTCCCCGGGTAAGCCGCCGATTCCGACATAGCGGCAGTCCCACAGCTTGTGCTGCGCGATAACGGCATCCAGATCGTTCTCCATATTCGCGAACGGAATATGAGTTGCGCAAATATTCAGACCGACCCGGTCGCAAATATCTTTCAGCGCCTGATCCCCGATCGGGCCAAGACCCGACACTTGCACGGCGTTGTAGCCGATATCCTTCACTTTTTGCAAGGTGACGGCGATATCTTCTTCGGTTTTCAAAAAGTCGCGAAGCGTGTAAAGTTGTGCCGCGATTCTCATGAGCGCGTACCTCCCGGTAATTCCGGTGCGTGTGATCGGCAGATCTGCATCCGGTAAATAGTTCAGTGGCTCTCTGGATGACTGGTGTGCTCTGTCAATGCCTTATTATAACGGCTCCTGTCCGATACGTAAACGATAGGTTTTCCGGCGATTACGGGGTCAGCCGGGTCCGGTCCCGCGGAAATGCCGCCGCTTCGCGCACATTCGGCAACCCGAGAAGACGAGAGGTGAGCCGTTCGAGTCCGATCGCAAACCCGCCGTGCGGCGGCATCCCGTAACGGAATACGTCGAGGTATCCGGCAAAATGTGTCGGGTCCAGTCCGCGGCTCCGGATCGATTCGCTCAACTGCTCGTAGTCGTGAATGCGCTGGCCGCCTGTCGTGATTTCCAGACCGTTAAAAAGAAGGTCAAACGAAGCGGTTAACGCTGCGTTATCCGGAGCGGGCATCGCGTACATCGGCCGGATCTCTCTCGGATACTGGGTTACGAACACGAACGCCGGCTTGTTTGGCTCCGCCGCGTATTGGCAGATCAGCCGCTCTCCTTCCGGGTCGAGGTCGCCTTTGGGCGACGTTTTGCCGTACTTGCGCTGCAGAATCTGCTGCGCTTCAGCGACCGGAATTCTCGGGATCTCGTCCGGAACCGGAACCTCTACGCCCAATAGGGCAAATTCGGCTTCACACTCCGCAGCGGCCCGCTCGAACATATAAGCGAGCAGATGCTGCTCCAGATCCATCAGTTCTTCTTCGGACCGGATAAACCCCATCTCGGCGTCCAGCGAGACGTATTCGTTCAGGTGGCGGGACGTATTATGCTCCTCGGCGCGATACACCGGAGCGATTTCGTACACGCGCTCATACCCGGCGCCGACCATCATCTGTTTGTAAAATTGAGGGGACTGCGCCAAATAAGCTTTCTGCTCGAAATAATCGACCGGGAACAGGTTGGAGCCGCCCTCGGTGCCGGACGCGACGATTTTCGGCGTAAAGATTTGCGTGAACTGCCTGCTCGACAAGTAGTCGCGAAACGCACCCGCTAACGCCGATTGAATCCGGAACGTAGCGTGAACCTTCGGATGACGCAGCGACAATACGCGATGATCCAATACGGTGTCGAGCCGCGCGCTAATGTTTTTCTTGTTGATTTCAAAAGGCAGGGGAGCCTCGACTTTGCTGATGCAGGTGACGCCGCTGGCGTGCACCTCGATGCCGCGGGGAGCTTTGGACGAAGCGGCGGCTGTTCCCGTCACCGTTACGACCGACTCCAGACTAAGCGGCGTTTCGGCCAGCTGGCCCTCCAGCACACATTGTACGATTCCGCTGCGGTCGCGGACATCTACGAACGCCACGCCCCCCATGCCGCGGATGGCGTGGACCCAGCCTTGTACCGTAATCGCTTGCCCGGTATGCTCGGAGACCCGGGAGCAAAGCACACGGATAGAAGAAGACGAATGAGTTGTCATAGCAAACACTCCTATTCAATTGTGTAGTTTTAAACCTGGACATGAAGTTGAAGTTGTTGTTATCGTCGTTATCATCGTCGCCGTCATCCATGTGATCACCCCCCTAAATGGACCCCCGAAAACAGCCCCCAAAAGTGAAGCGGGCCTTCGCAGCTTATGCCGCCAGCTCCGCAGAAAACACAAAAACCCCGTCCCAACAGGGACGAGGTTATCACTCGCGGTACCACCCAAATTATCGCGCAGCCGCGCGATCGCTCGAATCCCCGTAACGCGGGGAGGCGTCCGCTCCTACTGCGCCGCTTGGGGCGGCCGTTCAGGCGGAACTCTCCGGTGTCGTTCACTCGGACGTCAGCCGCCGTCCTCCCAGCCAAGGGACGGCTCTCTGTGCGCTGCGCGTTCCGGCTACTGCTCCGGATCATCGTTTTGGTCGTTTCACATATAGTATTCACTTTGGACGGTTTTGTCAAACAGAAAAAAACGGGATCATTCCGATCCCGTAGTTTTACAAGTCCAAAAGAGAAAGTGAAAAGCAAAAAAAGGTGGGGGAGATGCGCGTAAAGCGAAGCGTCTGACTTTAAAATCGTATTGTAACCATAAAATGGAATAAAAAACAAGACGATTTTAACGGAAGTGAAGCGTATTCCCCCCACCCTTTGCCTTCGTAAGCTTCTTCTCTTTGCAGACTTTTGCATCAGCCCGGATCATTCCGATCCCGCTTCTTCCTTCTGCATCGCCACGTATACAGAGGGGGGATACCCCATAATGCGCGAGAACGCCTTGCTGAACGACTGAATCGTCTCGTAATGCAGCCTCGCCGCCACCTGCTTGATCGACAAATTGCCGTATTTGAGCATCTCCAGCGCCTTCTCGACCTTTTTATGATTGATATACCGCTGCAGGGTCATACCGGTTTTGTCCTTGAACGTGTGCGACAAGTACGTATAGCTGTATCCCAGATCCTCGGCCAGCGTTTTAATGCTTTTGAGCTCGAAAATGTGGTGCTCGATGTAGCGGATAACCGAATACACCGTGTACCCGACCGAATGGGAGGAACGCTCAGGCGCGTATCTCGCCACTTTGCCGCTTTTCTCGATAAAGGAGCGGTACGCCAGAACGATGACTTCTTCCAGATAGTTTTTGATCATCGTGCGCGAATACGGCTTCTGCGAATAAAACTCGTCGATATTGCGAAGGAACGGGATCATCACGTTGTACGTATCCTTCGAATGGTAATAAGGGGCGGATTGCAGGAAAGCCCGGATGTCCGCAAATTCCCCGTCCGCGTTCTCATTAAACATAAATCCCATGTAGACGAAACGCAGCATGCTGGACTCGTCCGTCTGGATGGAATGAACATGGCCTACGGAGTTGAAAATAATGTCGCCCGCGCTGACCTTCACGCAGTCGTCCCCGACGTGGAAAAAACCGCTGCCGGACACGATGCAGCTCAGCTCCAGACAGTACTGCATATGCGGCAAAATCTCGTAGCCGCACTCGCAGCATATTTCCCCGATCTGGTACAGATCGATACCTCCGTACGCCGACTTCCCTTTGGGAAATACGTTGTCGAAATGAAACAAACAGCCCGCTTGTCCTCGTTCCTTCATATCGTCTCACGCTCCTGTGAACCGGCCCCGCCTGATATTCACATTATACGCTTTTTGGAAGCTCGATCCACTGGTAAGGCGTCTGTGCCGCCTTAAAGCCGTACTCGATAATCGTAATAATCGCAATCGTCTCTGCGGAATCGACGGTCGGCTGGCCGCTTTCAAAAAACGCGGTCAAGTCTTTAACGAACTCGCCGAAGAAATTCGACTCCGCCTTCAGCATCGCCGACTTGCCGGATTCGTAATTCACCGCAAGCGTAAACGGAACGTTGCCGAAATGATGAATCTCCGCCTGGCGTCCTCCCGAGAAGCCGATCAGCAGGGAAGGCGACTTCTCCGTGCCGGTGAACATCACGCGTTCCGCTTCGCTGCCCATCAGCGAGACGATCGGCTCGATCTGATGAATCGAGTAGTTGTCGTATTTGCCCGGTCCGAAGCTAACGATCGTATCGATGCCGCTTTTGTCCACTGCGCCGTATTCGGTAGCGAAACGCAGCGCGGAGGACGAATAAAGCGGCGTGCCGTGCTTGTGCGCCGTCTCGAACAGAAGCAGCGCCGTTTTGCGGTCCGGGGCGAACGTTTTATCGACATAGGTCGGCTTGCCCGACTGAAGCGGGAGCATCGCCAGCTCTTCATGGAATTCCGGGTAGTCGGGGGAGAGCACGATCAAATAATCGCTTTTCTCCACGACCTCCTCAATCGATCCGAGCAGCTCGATTCCTTTGTTGCGGCACCAGGTTGCGTTGTCGAGTCCGGTGTCGGAATCTTTTTTACCGTAGGCGTACGCCACCTTCATCGCCCCGCCGGTTGCCGTCTCGATCCACTCCGGGTATTTGTTCGCATGCCATTCGTCGAGAAAATAATCGATAAAACCGATCTTTTTCATACGTCGTCCACCTCCGTCTTAAGTAAACGAAATTTCCGAGCGTTTGTCGGACGAATCGTAGATCCCCTGAATGATTTTGGAAGACAGGATGACGGTATCGATATGGGCTGGCGACTTCTCGCCGGTACGGACGCAGTTGATGAAGGCGTCGATTTCGTTCTGGAACATGTCGCGGGACGTGTACTTCGGCGTCGTTTCAAGCAGTGCGCCGTTTTTCGCGCTGTACAGGACGAACTCTTTGCCGTATTGCAGACGGATTCCCGCTTTGTCGCCGAGGAAGTCGATGTACATTTCGCCGACGCCGATATTTTGCGCCCATGCGCCGTTCAGCGTAATCGTAGGTCCTTCCGTACGGATCATCGCGGTAACGGAATCGTCAACATCGTAAGTGCCTTCGTAGTTTGGAGGTCCGGCCCACATGCTGGTGTACGCATAGTTTTCCATATCTTTGCCCAGCTTGCAGAACGCTTGGCCGGATACGGTCAGCGGCTTCGGATCGCCCGAGCAGTACATGACGATATCGAGGAAATGGACGCCCCAGTCGATCAGCGCGCCGCCGCCGGCAATCGCCTTCGTCGTAAACGCTCCGCCGAGCCCCGGAATCGAACGGTGTGCGCGGAAGCTGACATACACGTGATACAGCTCGCCCAGCTCACCGCTTTGGATCATGTCTTTAATGATATTGACGCCCGTGTTGAAACGGTTCACAACGCCGATATTGAGCACTTTGCCTGTTTCATGCTGAACTTTCTGCATCTCGAGCGCTTCTTCGTACGTTCTTGCGGCCGGCTTCTCGCACAGTACGTTTTTGCCTGCGCGGAGGCAGTCGATCGAGATCGTGGAGTGGCCGTTGTTTGGCGTGCAGACGGAAACCGCTTCGACTTCCGGATCTTCCAGAATGACGCGATAGTCTTCGATCGCGATGCCGCAGCCGTAATCCGCAACGGCCTTCTCGGCTTTTTCCTTAATAATGTCGCAGAAATATTTGATTTCCGCATCCGGATTGGCCAGGTAGGCTTTGATGTGGGAGCTGTTCGCAATCGTACCGCATCCGATAATGGCTACTTTCGTTTTACTCATGGGTTATCCCTCCAATGGTTGGTGCGTTTCCACATTAATTGTAGCCTCTTGTCCCAAATAAACAATCTTTTTTTTCAACTATGCGCTTATCCCAATTTGTCTTTTTGAATGTCGATCCTGATACGACATTTTATGTCGCATCGGCTGGTTTACAATGAAATAGCCAGCGGAGCCGGACGGTTCGGCGAATGAATCGTTCCCGTCAGGCGTACGCCCGCGTCCTCACGGCCCGGGCGGCGGCATAACCCATATGGAAAAGAGGCATGAACGGCAATGGCCAAAACAAAAAGAGGACGAGTATTATGGAATCTTCCTTCCCGGGGACGGGGCACGTGCACCCTGTGCGGCAGTACGAGAATCAAGCTGCTGTATCCGCGGACGAGATCCGACGGTTCTATGGTGAAAGTATGCAAACGGTGTGCCAAGGCCCCTCAAATGAAGGTGGATCTATCGACCGGCTAGCTCAGCGGTTAACCGGATAGGAGAGGGAGCCGACCGGAATATCGGCGCATAGCCGGACATTCCGGCATCAAGGTCAGCTCCGATATTGTATCTGCGATCCGGCAACAACAACCGGTCCCGGACCCGGGTCCCCGTCTGGTGGCAGGCGGATACCCGGGTTTGCCTCTTGCGGACGGTCCGTCCGGGTGGTGTAATATCAATAGGCCAACTCGACAGATCAGGAGCAGGGGGTGCAGATCATGAGCAGCATTCACCGGATTCAATGGTTCGATCAGCAGATCAGGGAAGAACGGTACCCGAACAGCGGGCAGCTGGCGAGCCGATTCGAGATCTCGAGGCGGCAGGCCCAGCGGGACATCGAATATATGGAATCGACTTTGCGCGCGCCGTTGTATTACGATGCGAAGCGGCGGGGATACCGGTACGAGGATAAAACGTACGCCCTGCCGCTTCTTTATATGACGGAAGAAGAGAAGTTGGTGTTGAAGTTTCTTGCGCACCGTTACCGGCAATACAATTACGAAAATGCGGAAGCCGTCAAAAGGGTCGCTCATTTGCTGGACCGGTTTACGGATGAGCGGGAGCCCGCTATGCCGGGGCGCGGACTGCCGGTTTTCGAAGCGAACCCGAAGCTGATTCAGACGGTAGAACGGCTCGGCGCAGCGATCCGGGAACGGGCGATCGTCCTTATTCAATATAGAGACATAGAAAAAGAAACCCCGTCGCAGCACCGAATAGCTCCGCTGAAGCTCGAATCGTTTTATAATGCGGACTACGTGGCAGCCTATTGCCAGCGGGAGGGTGTCCGGAAAAGCTTCCGGCTGGACCGGATCACGCAGCTTTCCGTTACCGGGGAGAAGTTCCGGCTTTCGGAAGCGGAGGAGATGGAGAAGCTGGACAGCGGGCTTCCCGTGCGGAAGCCTTTTACCGCCGAGGTATGGCTGGAGCGGCCGCTGGAGGGGACGGCGTGGAACGGGTATATCGCACGTCCGGGCCATGATCCGCTGTTGTATACGATCGAGTTTTACGACCCGGATGCGTTTATGCAGCATCTGCTTGTCGAGCAGTGGCGGGAGCTGGCGTCTCCCAAATGGCTGAAGGCGAAGCTCCGGGAGAAGTGCCGGGATCTGCTCGGACGCCTGGAGCCTCCGCCGAATCGATAGTTTAATCCGAGAGGAGGGGGAGGATGTCCTCCGTTTGTTTGAACATCCCGATGAAACGGGAGTCGAAGTCGTTTACCGACAGTCTGCATGCGATATTGACGGCGTCGGGACGGTTTGACGGCTCCAAACCGATGCTGTCCGGCCTTTCCGGCATGGCCTTCAAATTATCGGTTCACGAGAAGCTGTTGCCGATGTCGGTGACCGCTTACGGGCTATGGGGCGTGGAGCACAAACTGGCCGTCGACAATTTGGGGGTGCTCACGGAATCGGACGGAGGGAGAACGAGACACCCGACGTTCCGGCACTACCGGCAGGAGGCGGTGAGGTGGATCAAGGGCAGTCTGGACCGGGGAGTTGGCGTCATCTATTGGATTCCCGAGTTTGGGGTGATACACGGATACGACGACGAGGACCGGATCTTCTATATTCAGGACGGCCGTACGCCGGAAGATCAGGTCGTGCTGTACGATAACCTCGGACTGAACGTGACCGATTTCTGGTATTGCCGGCTGTTCGGCGACAAGGTGGACGTTCCGCTGGAAGCGATGGTTCTCGAATCGATGCGGCTTGCCCTGCAGGATTGGGACACACCGCACAAAACGTTGCCGGACACGAAGATCGCCTCCGGCAAGCTTGCTTATTCGTTTCTCAGGCGGGGGCTCGAGCAGGGGGAGTTCGACGAGGGAGGGGCGGCGTATATCTTGCACTCGTATTCCGTTTCCCGCCGCGAGATCGCCGACTATTTGCGCGAAGTCCGGGGGTTGTGGCCGGAGCTGGAGGAAGCGTATGCCTGTTACGCCGGTCTGATCGAGGCGATCTCGGTTATTCCGGATAGTTTGAAGGAGCAGGAACGCGGAGGCGGGAAAAGGGTGAACCGGACGGACATTCCGCTGCTCGCGGATCGGCTTCGCAAGGCCGAAAGGCTGGAAGACGAGGCGATGGAGCTGTTTCGCGCTGTATCGCGGAACTATCCGGATCTGAAGCGTCCCACGATTCCGAGGTGGGGGACGCATTCGCCGCGATAGCCGGTATCCGGGATAAAGAGAAGGAGGCGAATGCATGGGATGGGAGCTGTAATTGTGCCGGGGGTGCAATTGGCGAACGAATCGGAGTCGTATATCGATGCGATGCACGCTGTCCTTTCCCATAAAGGGTGGATGGCGCATCCGAAGCCGATGTTGTCCGGCATGACGGTGACAGGGTTCCGCTTCACGGTCAACCGGCGGTTAACGGCGGAATCGGTTACGGCCTACAACTGGATCGCCGAAAACTTTTTGGCGGCCGACTTCATCGGCGTTAGTTCGTCGCAGAACGCCGGTTTTACGTTTGACGCGACGTTTCCGCTATATCAGCGGCAGGCCGTATCCGATATCAAGGCGACGATCGGCCGGGGGACGGCTGCGATTATATGGAAAGATCAATTCGTAGTTGCCGCCGGTTATGACGATGACGACGAGGTGCTATATATAGCGGATGGCAAGAGCAGCGAATATGTCACGGTCCCTTACGGACAGTTTGGCCGAAACGATTCGCCGTATTGGTATTATCAACTGCTGGAAGACCGGATCGAGATCGAGGAATCGGCGATTTTCCAGGAATCGTTCGTGCAGGCCGTTTACAAATGGGAGTCTCACGATCTGATGCTTCCCGAAGCGGAGTACGCGTGCGGCAGGCGGGCCTATGACGCGATCGTCGAGGCGCTGCGGAGTGGCGATTATGACGGCGGGGAATCGCGACACGTATTCCGCTGTTATGCCGCGGCGAAGCGGGATATCGGGGAATACGCGCGAAGACTGGAGCCTGTCTGGCCGGAGATCGGAAAGGCAGCGGCGCATTATTCGCGGGTATCCGGCCTATTCCGGCGTATAGCCGACCGGGCTTGCGATCCGGATGCCGGCAGCGGGCCGTACGAGCCGGAGACGGTGCGGGAGCTTATCGGGCTGTTTCGCGAAGCGCAGTCTGAGGAGGAACGGGCGATCGGGGAGATCCGGGCGCTTTTGAACGAAACGATTGACAACCGGTTCCACGATATCGGGCTGAGGTAAGGGTAATCTTGAAGGGATTCACCTTGGTTGATTGCAGATCGGGTTGAACGGAGAACGGTATACAAGAAAACGATGCTAACCGCGTCGGGGCTGTGACAAGTGTCCGCATGACTGGCAACGTCCCGATTCCCCAAAGAAAGGACCTCAAATTCCACTGGAACGGTGGAGGCTGAGGTCTTTTTTCCCGGGGAAAACCGGGTTGATGCAAGATTCAAAAATTGCAAAAGGCGTTTTGGGACAACCCTATTTGCCGTTTGGCAAGGGCGGGAAGCATGGAGTTGATCCAAGGGCAGAGACTGAAGTGCAAGTGCGGCGGATACATCGTTTACGGCTGAATTATTATTGCAAGGACTGCTAGAAAAAGCGGGAGAAGATATGGTATGATGAATGATAGATTTTGATCTTTTTTGCTCGTTTTGTTTCATTTTAATTTTCACTATTTTATGTGAAAGCGATTAAGCCGTTTTGAAAGCTGAGGTTTGTTAGAGATCCCGCCGTTTGTGATCGTTTGGGATCATTTTCCGACTGCTAATTGGAGCATGAAACCACATACCCGTATCTGAAGGAGGATTCCCGCTTGTCTACTGCCGATGTTACCTTTGCTACCCGGCTGCTCAGTTCGCTGGAGAAAGTATTCGCCGACGAGGAATTGCAAGCCGCACCTCTCAGCCGCGCTACCGCACTTCAAAATGAGACGTTCTCGTATCAAGTCGCGTACCGCGCGTCCAAGCTGATCAAGCACATCCAAGCCCGCGTCGAGTCGCCGCTCGGAAGCTCCGTAACGTTTCGTACGGTGGGACTGGTACCGGCCGAGATGCCGGCGTACGCCGACCATGACGCACATTTGCTGCGCTCTACTCCGGGCTTGTACCCCGATCCGCTTTTTCCGGTGAAGGAATCGGAAGGGCTGACGGGTTTGCCGAACCAATGGCGCTCGATCTGGGTTACCGTCGATTTGAAATCGGGAGTTACCCCCGGCACGTATCCGATTACTGTTATTTTCGAGTCGAAGGACGGGCAGGAGCTGGCGCGGGAGACGTTCGAGCTGGACGTGCTGGCGGCGGCTCTTCCGGAGCAGAAGCTCATTCATACGGAATGGTTTCACACCGATTGTCTGGCTACTTACTACGGCCTGGACGTATTCAGCGAGCGTCACTGGGAGATCGTCGAACAGTTTGTGAAGACGGCTGTCGCTCATGGCATCAATATGCTGCTGACCCCGCTGTTCACCCCGCCGCTCGATACGGAAGTGGGCGGAGAACGGCCGACCGTGCAGCTTGTAGACGTAGAGAAGACAGAGGCCGGATACAAGTTCGGCTTCGGGAAGCTGAAGCGCTGGGTGGATATGTGCGACCGCTGCGGAGTCCGTTATTTCGAGCTGTCCCATCTGTTTACGCAGTGGGGGGCGAAGCATGCGCCGAAGATTGTCGCGGACGTGAACGGGGAGACGAAACGGATATTCGGCTGGGATACCGATTCGACCGGCGAGGAATACAAGACGTTTCTGGCGCAGTTTTTGCCGGAGCTGGTCGGTTTCATTAAGGAGCACGGGCTGGAGAAACGGGTGTACTTCCACGTCTCCGACGAGCCGCGGCTTGATCATATCCCTTGGTACGAAAGCGCAAGTAACTGGCTGCGCAAATTTACAGCCGAATTCCCGACGATCGACGCGCTGTCGAACTACGAGTTCTATGAAAAGGGGATTGTTCCTACGCCGATTCCGGCGAGCAATCATATGCAGCCTTTCCTGGACAACGAGGTAGGGAACTTGTGGACCTATTACTGCTGCTCGCAGTATATCGATGTCGCCAACCGGTTCATCAGTATGCCGTCCGCCCGCAACCGCATACTTGGTTTGCAGTTGTACAAGTTTAAAATTGCCGGATTTCTGCATTGGGGCTATAACTTCTGGTACGCCCAGTATTCGAGATTCCCGATCGACCCGTACCGCTGTACGGATGCGAACAACGCTTTCCCGGCCGGGGACCCGTTCGTAGTATATCCGGGCGAAGACGGCACGCCGGTCGAATCGCTCCGGTTCGAGGTGTTCCGCGAGGCGCTGCAGGATCTGCGCGCGCTTGAGCTGCTGGAGTCGCTTGTCGGACGCGAGCGGACGATGGAGCTGATGGAGGAAGGGGCCGGTTCGCCGATTACGTTCGAGGAATATCCGAGAGATGCCGCATGGCTGCTTGCCTGCCGGGAACGGATTAACGAAGAGATCCGGAAACATTCATAATAGCCAGATTCGCCAACTTTTTGGCTTATCCTGCATGGACTTCGGACCGCCGCTTATGATTAGATGGAGTCGAATGACATTAATGGATAATGAGGTGTCCGGATATGAGTGCCTTGAAAGTCGGGGTTCAAATGTATACGCTTCGCGAGGAAACGGCGAAGGATTTTGTAGGCGCGCTCCGTAAGGTAGCGGCTGAAGGGTTTGCAGGAGTCGAGTTCGCCGGATACGGCGGCATGCAGGCGGACGAACTGAAGGCGCTGCTGGACGAGCTCGGTCTCGTCTCGATCGCCAGCCACGTCGGCATCGGTCGTTTGCGCGACGCGCTCGACGAAGAGATCGCCTTCAACAAAGCGATCGGCAGCCAATATATCATCTGTCCGGGACTCGGCAAGGAATACCGGGACAGCGAGCAAGCCTGGAAAAATACGTTCGCGCTGCTGGAAGAGATCGGCCGCAAGTGCGTGGAGCAAGGGATCGGCTTCGGCTACCACAACCATTCCTTCGAATTCGACGAGAAAGTTGACGGCGCGACGGCGTTCGACGGGTTGTTCGGTACCGCTGCGGCGGATGCGGTCAAGGTCGAGCTGGACGCTTGCTGGGCGTATGTCGCCGGCTACGATCCGGTGGCGTATCTGGACAAGTACAACGGCCGGGTTCCGCTCGTTCACTTCAAGGACGTCCGCCGTACGGAAGAAGACAAGTGGCTGACGGTCGAGCTGGGCTCAGGTGACGTAGACCTGAATGCGATTGCCGAAGCGTCGGCCGCTGCCGGGGTGGAATGGCTCATCTACGAGCAGGACAATACGCAAAATCCGCCGTTCGTCGCGCTGGCGAACAGCATGCGCTGGATCAAGGACAACGGGTTGGCTTAACCGGAGGCTGATGGCGGTTGTACGGACGTCATCGGGTATCGAATACGAAAGACCGTTCCAGCCTGCAAGTGGCTGTAACGGTCTTTTCTTTGAAGGAAAGGAAGGGAAAGCATTCAACGGTAATGCTGAATACTAGTAATGCTGAATACTATAGAAGCGGTTTGCACCCGTTATTTTGTCCAGAACCCGCTTGGATGGGGAAATAAAAGCGATTGGAAGCTGCTAACCGCTGCAGAGCTTCGTTCATCCGGTTATTCGGTTTTGGTCAGCTGCTCGAGCTGATACTTTTTGGGCGATACGCCGTAATGGGCCCGGAACATCCGGTGGAAATACGAATAGCTGCTGAACCCGGACGACTCGGCGATCTGCTCGAGCGACATCGGGCTGTACAGCATACGTTCCCTGGCGATCGCCAGCCTGATCTGGAGCGCGTATTTCATAATGCTGCTTCCGTAACAAGCCTTGAACAGATGGACGGCCCGGGACAAGCTGAGACCGGCGCTTCTGGCGACGTCCTCCAGCTTGAACGACTCGAGTGCATGTTCCTCTACATAATTCCGCATTCTCTGCGCCAGAAACGACTGGCCGGTTTCCGTTCCTACTCCGTGCTCCTTCATCTCCCGGTCAATCGTCAAGCAGAAAATACGCAAATAATAGTCGGTAATTTCCTTGTATTGGCGTTTGCCCCGGTAATGCTCGATGACAATTTGCCGGCATAAGGCGAGCAGGCTGTCTTGCAGCGGGAGGCTTAGCTTCTGCGGGCGTTTCCGTTCGTTCCACCAGGCGTCGATCCATTCTCCGCGGCATATGAAGTAATAATCGCCGCTGGCGACGGGCGTATCGCCGGATGTTTCCGGCTCCGCTTCGATCCGCAGCTCGTAGGGCTCTCCGGGCTTGTACAACAGCAAATCGCCCGGACCTACAGGGACGAGTTTGCCGTCCACCAACGCCTTGGCGCTGCCCTCCGACTGAAACCGGAACAAATAATAGCCGACACCCGGGTACGCTTCCGTACGGAACGGCTTCGTATGATAAGAATAACCTGCCGCGAGCACTTCGCAGAACAAACGCATTCACTTCCTCTAGGCTTTCCGAATATGATTTTATTGTAAGCGGTGAGGGGAAGAAGGGCAAATATGAAAAGCTTCGGCAATGAGGCTGTCCGGGTGAAGTGTCTTTTTGGGTGGAAGGCAGTTTGCTATCGGCTGAGAAATGGGAATGGGAAGGAGATTTTCGGCGGTATTCCTTTAGTGCTTTATCGCGGCATTCGGGGAAAAGTCGGACCTCCGTAGGTTTGTGGAGATGAAGGTGAAAGTGAAGGATACGGAGTTTGGCGAAGCCGGACTCGGAGGTTAATCCGTTTCTACACGATAGCTATACTTATAATTGGGATAAAAGCGTTGAAGGACTCGTGCGATACGGTTTCGTCTCATTGAATTATAAGCTTTCCTTATCTAAGAACCCCGCCAATCGTATAAAGAGGGACGGGAGTTCGCTTGCAGCCATTTTTCGGAAATAAATCTTTACAGCCGAAAGATAAAACCATATAATCCTAGTATAATAATCGGAATTACTGGACGGACGGTGGAAATCAGCGTGGAGATGGACTGGGGAATTTCGCTTTTGGGTTTGATGGTCGGTTTTCTCGTCGGGCTGACCGGAGTGGGCGGGGCGTCGCTGCTTACGCCGATTCTGGTGCTGGTCGGCGTTAATCCGACACTGGCGGTAGGGACCGACTTGTTTTACAATTCGATCACAAAGCTGTTTGGCACGATCCAGCATATGCGGCAAAAAACAGTGGAATATCGCATCGTATTTTTGTTTGCAGCTGGCAGCATTCCGGGAGCTGTCGTATCGATCGTGCTGCTGCATTGGTTCGGGGCGTTTTTCGATAATCAGGAGCATATCGTGAAGATGGCGCTGGGCATTATGCTTATTGTGGTGGCGGTGCTGACGATCGCAAAACAGCTGTTTGACCGGAAGACCAAAGAAAACCGGTGGCAGGAAAAACCGCTGGAGCAAAAACGGGTGTTGACGATTACGATCGGCTTTGTGTTGGGTTTCATCGTCGGGCTGACCTCGATCGGTTCGGGTTCGTTATTTGCTATTGCGCTGCTTTATTTGTTTCGGATCTCCGCCTCCAAGCTGGTTGGCACCGACATCGCCCATGCGCTGCTGCTGGTTACGGCCGCCGGGCTGCTTCATGCCGGTTACGGCAACGTCGATTTTGGGCTGGCGTTTCAATTGCTGATCGGGTCCGTTCCGGGGGTGTGGATCGGGAGCTCCTTGAGTTCCAAAGTACCGGCAAAGCCGCTGCGCACGCTGGTGGCATCGCTGATCCTGATCAGCGGGATTAAACTCATATGAGGGTAACGAGCAGAGTAAATAAAATTCAAAATCCCCTGTGCCGCTGTCTGCGAACACAAGGGATTTTTTGTTTGTTTCAATCCACATAAATCCGTATATACAATGAGGACGATGCTGCATAACCGTCCCCTCAAGCATTCCGGAATGGTCCGGTTTACTTGCGGGGTAAAACGATGGAAGCCACGATCTCGTCGGCAAGAGGTACTAGAACGGCTTTGTCCGGTTTCGGCAACTGATCGAAGAGCAGAGACTCGCCGACTTCCATCTGGCTGACGTCTACTGCAATCGTGGCCGGAATGTCGCCGGGCAACCCTTCCACTTCGATATGCGTCTCCTGGACGGACAGTACGCCGCCCCTAGTAACTCCGGCCGGAGTGCCGACGAATTCCAGCGGCACTTTCATCCGGATGATCTCGTCCATGCGGACGCGAAGGAAATCGGCATGCACCCAGTCCCGTGTAACCGGGTCCCGCTGCGCGTGCTTTAGCATAACCGGCACCTTCTGGTTGCCGTCGATATTCAGATCGACGATCTCGGAACGTCCGGTTCTGATCCATTTTCCAAACTGCTTGGAAGAGATTTGGATCATATCGGAAGCGGCCTCCAGGCCGAATACGACGCACGGAAGATTGCCGGCTTGACGCAGCTGCTTCAAGCGGGAACGGTTCATGGATACTCTCGATTGTGCTTCAAAACATAGTCTCATGGTTGTACAACTCCTCGATTAATAGGTTATAGGCGGCTAGGGCTCGTGTATGCCCACATTGCCGGAATCGGTCTTGTAAACGACTAAAATATAACTTCTTTGTTCGGCCGTATCATGGTACTGCTGTAAACCGGTGCAGTATTTGATATCCACCACTTGTTCCTCCCGCAGCTTCGCCAAAAACTCATTGGCCCGCTTCTCCGCGGAGATGTGGTTGCTATCCAGAAATTCCTTCACTTGAATCATACGCATTCCTCCCTTATATTCCGCCGGCCGCCCGGGCTAACGGACATTCGCCAACTATCGGCAATTCCATTCGGAAAGCCGTCCGGCCGTGCTTCCACGGCGCCGAAAACTAACCATTAAATGTCAACTGCCTCGTATATGCACGAAGGCACCTCGCCCTGATGAGCGAAATGCCTTTGTTAGATGAATTGTACCATAACAGGTACAGCATATCAACTTTGCCTGATATTAACATTAAATGTTAAGCCGTTCAATAAAAGGGTTCGCGGGAGCGGGGGAGGGAGCTGGATGTTTTGCTTGTCAGTGCTGAGCGTGTTTGCTGTTGCGATTGGGATAGCGGGAGGGCCTATTCGAACTGGCTGGGCGGCAGCAGGGACCGGTCAACGGCTTGGTTCCGGCAGATGCAGTCCTCGCTGTATAACCGGGACGATATCGGCAAGCGACTGATCCGAAATTCACTAATCTGGATAGGTTCTGAGATTCTTCATCGTTCAATCAGTTGTTATCTCGTACCAACTCCCGTAAGATAAAACTAATCTAACTTCTGACCGGTCGTAAAGCATACGCCGCTCATTCCGTTACTTGTACGGGGTGATGCGGTGTTTTTGCTTTTCACAGGAATGGAAGAGCTTGCAAAAGGGGGGAGAACAAGCATGAGTTTTGACAAACAGTTTGCGGCATTCGTTGATTACCATGTATGCTGTGAAAATTCTGAAGAAAGAAAGCGGCGGATCGCCGTGCTGGGACATGCGGAACGGTTATTTTTACAGGAGGTGTGGTGGCCTGCGATCGGCAGTTTTGAATACTTGCATCCGGAGTATGAGGTGTCCGACTTTAAGGACGGCACGCGATTTCTCGACTTTGCTTATATCCGTTTCCCTCTGAGGATATGCTTCGAAATCGATGGGTACGGTCCGCACTCGCGGGACCTATCCAGATGGCAGTTTGCCGATCAGTTGACGCGGCAAAATCATTTGATAATTGACGGATGGCGTGTCATCCGGTTCTCCTACGACGATATAGCGGAGAAGCCGAGACGATGCCAGCAGCTCATTCTGCAACTGATCGGGAGATGGTTCGGCAGCGGCAGGCAGCCGGCAGCTTTGACCGCCACGGAGCACAAAATCGTCCGGTATGCGATTGGCAGGCAAGCCCCGTTCTCCCCGGCCGAGGCCAGCGCAGCGGCGGGTGTCAGTGAAAGGCAAACCAGAACATTGCTCCACCGTCTATTGGGCAACGGAGTTCTGGTGCCGGTATCCGGCAGTAAGCGGATTCGCACCTATATGCTGAATGAGGACAGCAAGAAGTTGTTTTTGTAGGGGGATGGGATTACCGGAAGAGGGACTTCCGCTAATGTGTCCGAAGCCATCCGAACCAGCGGATAGCGGAACTTTTATTTCCGTTATTTGCGGAGATTGGCTGGAGATACGGGGATTTCCTCAATATAAAGGAAACAAAACTTCCGCTATTGATGATAAAATAGCTCCGCCGATGATTTAACGGAAGTAAAACTTCCTCTAACCAATTTGTGGGGAGAATTGAACAAGGAAACAGCAAGAAATGCGAGAGGGGAAGGAATAAGAGGGGAGAGGAGGAAAGGGGGGACCGGAGAAACAGGGAGAAATAGGGAGAAACAGGGAAAGTATCGAGAGCAGGGCAGCAAGGAAGAGCAAGGAAGAGCAAGGAAGAGCAAGGAAGAGCAAGGAAGAGCAAGGAAGAGCAAGGAAGAGCAAGGAAGAGCAAGGAAGAGCAAGGAAGAGCAAGGAAGAGCAAGGAAGAGCAAGGAAGAGGGGGGGAGAGCAAGGAAGAGCAAGGAAGAGGGAGGAAGAGCACAAATTCCTGCAGTTGCCTATGAGTGGGCGGAAAGGGGAAGGCCCGTCCCGGATGATCCTCTGATGCGGGATCGGGCGTCGCCACCGCTCCGGAAAATGTTCCGCATCTCTTGAAGCTCCCCGATGCCAGGCGTTGCATGAATGACGGGACCAATCGAAGCGGCGGATTCGATCGCCCAGGCCGGATGGAAGATGTCCCGTAAAAAAAGAACCTTCCCCCACCAAAAGTGGGAGCAGGTTCCGTTCGATTCATGCGGCAAACTGGCGGTTATTCGATTGCTTGCGACTGATTCGATTACTTGATTACTTTCGACTTACTCGAATTGCTTGAAGTCAGTTTGCAATGACTTGCGCTAAATCGCATTAAATTGCAATAAATCGCAATAAATCGCAATAAATCGCGATGAATCGCCGCCTAACCATCGACCCATTATTCGCCCCGACCTGCCGGCTGGACGGCGCCGCGGACGAATCCGCCGCTTTGCTCGAGGAGTGCAGCCGCTCCATCCTTGTCCACGCCGGCGAGGATCATTACGATGGCCGTCTTCACATGGCCGCCGGACAAGCGATACGCTTCGTCGATCTTATCCTGAGTCGCCTGCGTCGCCATGCCGATAATTCGCTTCGCGCGGTAGACGAGCTTCTCGTTGGACGGCTGCAGGTCGACCATCAGGTTGCCGTATACTTTGCCGATCCGGATCATCGCCGTCGTCGTCAGCGTGTTCAGGACGAGCTTCTGGGCGGTTCCCGCCTTCAACCGGGTGGAGCCGAGAATAACTTCCGGTCCGACGACCGCTTCGATCATCAGATCGGCGATATCGACCATCGGCGTATGGTGGTTGTTGCACAAGCCTACGACGGAAGCGCCCAGCGCTTTGGCCCGTTTCATGGCGCCCAGCACATAAGGCGTCCGGCCGCTGGCGGCGATGCCTACGACGGTATCGTTAGGCCCGACTCCGTGTTCGTCCATATCGGAAGCGCCCAGCTCCACATTGTCCTCGGCGCCTTCCACCGCGGTTTGGATCGCGGCGGGCCCGCCGGCGATAATGCCTACCACGAGCGAAGGATCGGTGCCGAACGTCGGCGGACATTCGCTGGCGTCCAGGATGCCGAGCCTTCCGCTCGTCCCTGCTCCGACGTAGAGAAGTCTGCCTCCGCTGCGGAACGATTGAATGATCAGGTCGGCCGCCGCAGCGATTTGCGGAGTCAACTGACGAAGCGCCTCCGCGATCAAGCGATCTTCCTGATTGATCAGCTTGACGATGTCTTCCGTCGGCAGCCGGTCGATTTCTCTCGTCCGCTCATTCGCTTGTTCGGTTGTCAGTTCGTTCAGCAAATTGCTCATGAAGATGGCCCCTTTTATTGGTTTTGTCGCAGCTGCTGCCAGGCTAGAAGCGCAGCGCCGTAAGCCGGCTTCCTGGCGGACGGATGGAGCGATACGTGCGGATAAAATCGGCCGAGGCCGTCCCGGAACGTACCAGCAAACCGCTTGGAATAAGTAAAGATCGATCCTGTGGTGACGAGATCGCACCGCTCGAACCATGGATCTTTTCGCACAAGCGCTGCAGCCGACACGGAAAGATCCATAGCTGCGGCATCCAGAATGCTGCCCGCCGTCACATCACCCGCTTCGTCGGCCCGGATGCAGAGCTCGGCGAATTTGGCGATATCGTGCTTTTTCAGATGCGGCTGGTAAATGTACGTCCGCAGATCGGTGATTGCGCTTAGCCCGTATGCTTGAACGATGCTCTCGGTCAGCAAGGTCGGAGGCTCGATTCCGTCATGACTCCGCATGGCCGCGCGCAGTGTACGAATCCCGATATCATAGCCGCTGCCTTCGTCGCCCAGCAAATGCCCCCAGCCGCCCACGCGGAATTTCCGGCGGTCTCCGGTGAGGCCGAAAACGATCGACCCGGTGCCGGATATAACGATAATGCCGCGATCGTACTGAAGCGTCGCCATTAACGCAATTTGCGCGTCATTGTTCATAAAGGTGCGGAACGGCAATTGATTTTCATTCCGGTACGATTCCATAAAGGAAAGAAACCGTCTGCGTTCTTCCTCCGTATCCACGCCGGCGAGGCCGAGGCAGACGGCGGCACATTCCATGCCCTTCGTCTCGCGGAGGGAAAATACCCGATCCAGCAGCAAGCCCATATTACGCGTGGCCTGCTCGAAGGAAACGGCGTGGGGATTGGTCGATTCCACCGTTAAGTTTCCCCATTCCTGACCTTGCTCGGTCAGGACGACCGCTTCTGTTTTGGTGCCTCCACCGTCGATTCCTATTACGTACCGCACCGTGCTCACCCGCTTACATAAATGTTGTAAGGTTGTTCTCTAAAAAAAAGGTTATGCGGTTATCCGCAAAAATAGAGAGGAAATAAGTTCCGCTCCCGGTGCAGCCGGATCAGCCGGCCGTCGAAGTTGCTGCGATTGGATTTGCGTTACATGTAGTATGGTCCGGCTTCATAGGAAACATGATTTCCTGACTGTTAAGCGGCTCCTGATCGGAGTTATAGACAAACACTCCCCTGTATATCCAGCGGAATAGTTCAAGTATAAGAGAATGTCATGATTTTGTAAATAAAATTTATCGTATATTAAAAAATTGTTGAAATATTATTTCCTAGGCGATATAATAAAAAACGTGGAAGCGATAACATCCATATGGCAGCAATGACCCGCTGAAAGCGTCCAGCATGCGTACGCGTAGGCCGGCATAGAAGTCTCCGAGCCTCGATTTTAAGAAGAGCGGTTCGATCGGCCGTTATCTTTAGGATGCCCGGGAAACATTTATGAATAACATGCCGAGTGCGATGCAAACTACAACGGAGGCTGCCGAAGCTAATACTACGACCATTTTACAAGGGGGAACGTGAAATGAAGTTCAACAAGTGGCTTTCCATCGCGATGATTTTCGTATTCGTCATCGTAGCTGCTGCATGCGGCAAAAAAGAAGAGCCGGCTCCCGGGGCGGGCGGTAACACAGAGCAGAAGCAGGATACAACGCCGGATACCGTTAAGGTATGGACCTATCCCGTTCACGGCAAATACGAAGACGACATAAAAGTGCTAATTTCCGAATTCAATAAAACATATCCTCACATCAAAGTGGAGTACGAAGTATTGTCTTGGGCGGAAGGTCCGAAGAAATTCGACGTCGCTCTTAATGCGGGGAACCCGCCCGATCTGTACTTCGGCGGTATGAACGGCCAATACGTAAATACAGGTCTTGCGCTGCCGATCGACAGCTACCTGACCGACGAGATCAAGAAAGACTTCCTTCCGGGCACGCTGGACACGATGAAGTTCGGCGGCAAACAGTACGGCTTGCCGTTGTACCAGTCGCTGTGGGGATGGGGCGCGAACAAGCGCATTCTGGACGAAGCAGGCATCGACTACAAGAAGATTCAGGACAACGGCTGGACGTGGGAAGAGTTCCTGAGCGTTTCCAAGAAATTGAACAAAACGCTGCCTGACGGCACTCAGCAATATGCACTTGTAACGGACGGAACGTCCCTGGACTTCCTCGACATGGTTACTCGCAATGCAGGACTGGTTGATGCTGTTGACGAGAAGGGCAACTTTATCTGGAACGACAATAAAATTACCGATGCTTTGAAATTCATCAACACGCTCGTAAAAGACGGCTATATGCCGAAAGAAACCGTGGCGCTCGCTCCTGCGAAACGTACGGAAATGTTCTACGCGGGTCAAGCCGCTATTATTTCCAAAGCGATCCCGTATTACGACGTGATGATCGCCAACCGCAACAAAGATATCGACGCCGGCAAAGTAAAAGGCGAGAAAATCGAGTACATCCAGCTTCCGGTTCCTCATTCCCCGGCCGTTTCCGGCTATGGCGTGACGACAGGCGGCGGAGAAGGCTACATTGCATTTACGCAAAAAGGACAAACCAACGAGCAGCACAAGAAAAATACATTCCTTGTTCTGGATTCCTTAACCGGCGCGCTGGCGGGCAACTCCGCTAACGAATTGTGCCTGCCGTTCGTACGGACGTCCCAAGCCAAAGCGTTCGAAGGCAAAGGACTGGCGAAAGAAGTCAACTTTAACGTATCCAAAAAAATGCGTGAAACGCTTGCTCCGCAAGTAGCGCTCACCATCGACGTGGACAAAGCGGCTAAGCTGAAGCAATACCGCGAGCAAGTGCAAAAGCCGAACTTCCAAGCGCTGCTGGCCGGCGAGAAAACGCCTGAAGCGGTAGCGGAAGATCTGAAAACGAAAGGGCAGCAAATGCTGCGATAAGACTCGCAAACCGCAAACGAGCGTTAACAGTTGGAACGCCCTGTATGGCAGCATATGGGGCGTTCCGTTTAACGCCTCGCGAACCATCATTGGTAAAAACCACCCGCTCTCGGCAGGGCGAACGTATGCTTTTTGCAGTCAGGAGGACAGCGATGGATAACCATTCGGCTCAAGCGATTCCGGGTCCAAAGCCGCCAAATACGAAGTTCGTTCAGTTCTGGAAAGATTACGGCTGGGCGTACTTGTTCATTTTGGCCCCGGTGCTGTTGTTTTTGGTGTTTACGTTATATCCGGTTTTCTCGGCGTTTCTGATGAGTTTCCAGAAGTATAACGTCATGCAGTCCAAGTGGATCGGCTTAGACAACTATTCGTACATGATCTCGGACAACGTGTTCTGGAAATCGATCAAAAACACCGTCATTTTCACAATCGGGACAGTTCCGATCAATATCATCATCACATTTGTGCTCGCGTTTTTTATTTTCCAGATGAAAAACTCGTGGCAGACGTTTTTTAAAGCTTCATTGTATTTGCCGGCCGTTGCGTCGGGCGTTACGATCTCGCTCGTCTGGCTGGCGATTTTCGATCCGACCGCATCCGGTCTTATGAACCGGGTCATCGGCATGTTCGGGCTTGATCCGGTCGTTTGGCTCGGCCAATCAAACAAAGCGCTGTTCTCGCTTATGCTGATGAGTTATCTCGGAGCGCACGGCAGTGGCATTATTTTGTACCTCGCTGCGATGGGCGGCATTCCGAAATCGCTGTACGAAGCGGCGGATATCGACCATGCAAGCGGTTGGGCGAAGTTCAGCAAAATCACGTGGCCGCTGCTGAAGCCGACGACGCTTTATTTGGCGGTTACCGGCGTCATTACGTCGTTCCAGGTGTTTATCAGCGTATACTTGATGACATCCGGCGGACCGAATTTCGCCACGACGACGATCGCGTATTTGATCTATGAATCGGCCTTCGTCTTCTACGACTTCGGACTCGCTTCCGCGCAGTCGTTCGTGCTTGCCGGTCTGATCATTATCGTATCGGTCATTCAGTTCAAATACTTCTCGTCGGACATCGAATATTAAGGAGGCGGTCGCTATGTCCAAGCAAGCTAAGGTCATATTCATTAGCATCGCGGCGGCCGTTCTGATGCTCTGGGTGCTGATTACGGTGATCCCGTTATATTGGATGATTATCGGTTCGTTCCAGGATTCGCAGGCTTCCGCATCGTTCCGTCCGCAGATGTGGCCGGAAATTTGGTCCACGGCCCCTTATGAGCGGTTTTTCCTCAAAACGAAAGCTTTGCGCTGGCTGTTTAACTCGCTGCTCGTATCGGCTGTCATTACCGTAACCAACCTGTTCTTCGCATCGCTGGCCGGATATGCGTTCGCGAAGCTGAAGTTCCCGGGCCGCAACTCGATTTTCTGGGTGCTGCTCAGCACGATGATGATTCCGGCTCAAGTTACGCTTATTCCTTTGTACGTCCTGGTAATCAACGTGTTCGACCTGGCCGATACGTATACGGCCATCATTCTTCCGTCTATCGTGACCGTCGGTAACATTTTCTTGATGAAGCAGTACATGTCGACGCTACCAACCTCGCTTATTCATGCCGCTCGGATCGACGCTTGCAGCGAGTTCGGCATTTTTACGAAAATTATACTGCCTATGGCTAAGCCGGGCTTGGCGGTTTTGGCGATCTTCACGTTCGTGGCCAACTGGAACGATTTCTTCTGGCCGCTCCTTGTTACGCAATCGAACGAAATGCGCACGATTCAGGTCGGACTTGCCAGCTTCCGTTTCGCGGAGGCGACGGATTACGGCGCGATTATGGCCGGTGCTACGGTCGGCGCGCTGCCAATGATGATTTTGTTCTTCGCGCTTCAGAAATATTTCCTGCAAGGAATTACGATTGGCGCTGTCAAAGGGTAATGCAAGCTTAGGAGGTTCAGGAGGGAACACATATGGCACGAGTCGAATTCAAACATGTGGTCAAAGAATATCACGACGAAAAACGGGGGACGTTCACGGCGGTATCCGATTCCAATTTCGTCATTGAAGATAAAGAATTCGTCGTATTCGTCGGTCCGTCCGGCTGCGGCAAAACGACTTCGCTGCGCATGATCGCAGGTCTGGAGCGGCAATCGAGCGGTGACATCGTCATCGGCGACAAAATCGTCAACAGTCTGCATCCGAAAGACCGCGACATCGCAATGGTATTTCAGGACTACGCGTTGTATCCTCATATGACGATCAAGGAAAATTTGTCGTTCGGGCTCAAAAACCTGAAGCGTCCGAAAGAGGAAATCGAGAAAAAGGTGCAGGACGCCTCGAACATTCTCGGTCTCTCCGAAATGCTCGACCGCAAGCCGCGCGAGCTCAGCGGCGGTCAGCGTCAGCGCGTTGCTGTAGGACGCGCCATCGTCCGCGACCCGCAAGTATTCCTGTTTGACGAGCCGCTCTCGAACCTTGACGCCAAGCTACGCGTACAGATGCGCGTGGAGCTGTCCGAGCTGCATAAGCGGCTGGGCGCCACGATCGTATACGTAACGCACGACCAGGTGGAAGCGATGACGCTCGGCGAGCGGATCGTCGTGATGAACAAAGGCAGCATCCAGCAGATCGCCTCCCCGGCCAAGCTGTACAACGAGCCGCAAAATATGTTCGTGGCCGGTTTCATCGGCTCCCCGGCGATGAACTTCATGGATGCCCGGATCGCCGGCGGCAAAGCCCAACTCGAAGGGGTCGCCTTCTCGCTGAGCGACGCGATGGCGAAGGCGCTGCAGCCTTATGAAGGCCAAGAGTTAACGCTCGGCATCCGTCCGGAGCACATCTATGACGAATACTATGCAGAGAAGATGGGAGTATCCAAAGAAAATACGATGCAGGCTACCGTTCAAGTGATCGAAAACTTGGGTGCGGAGACGCTGCTCTATTTCCGGGTCGGCTCCAGAATGGTAACCGCGCGGGTGAATCCGGAGACGGACGTCCGCCTCGGACAAATGATGACGTTCGTCTTCGACAGAAGCAAGATGCATTTCTTCGATCCGAAGACCGAGCAGCGCATTGTATTCTGATCCGGTTGCTCTTAGATAAAGACGTATAGAAGAAAAGAAACCGATGCGAAAATAAGGGTGGATGTCCACTCTTATTTTCGATCATCCGGGTGCAAGAACGGGCAACCGGTTTCATCGGCCGCAAGTATACAGGTTCAAGGAGGAATCGAGATGCGCAAATTGAGCGAGATTGTCATCCAATCGGGGAAACGGATCTACCAGGACATTATTCCCGTTGCCCTGTTCAGTATCATGGGGGCGCTTGTGCTCGTTCCGTTCGTCTTTTTTTTGCCGGTCGGCATCTCGTTGTTCGTGCTGCCGTTCGTGATCGTTCCGCTATGCGCCGGAGCGCTGCATGCCACCCACCGGATGATGAAGGGGGAGCGGCCGAAGCTGTCCGTACTGTTCGCCGGCGCCTGGAAGTTCGCCCTCCCCTCGTTCGTCATAGCCTTTGCAACCTCGATCTTCATCCTCATCATCGTCTCGACCTGGTGGTATTACGGCGGCAAGCCGGGCATGCTTTATTTTGCGCTGGCCGTGTTCCAGACGTACTTCGTGGCCATGGTGCTCGTCTCGCAGCTGTATGCGCTGCCGCTGATCGTGCAGCAGGGACTGGGCGTATTTACGGCGATGGGCCGGAGCGTCAAACTGTTTCTGGCCCATCCGGGCTACACCGTCGGCGCGTTTGTTCAACTGCTCAGCGTAACGGTGCTGCTCGGGTTGACCGTGATCGGTTTTGCCGCGCTTTATTTGGGGATGTACGCGATCTATTCGAATCTGGTGACGGCCAACTTGCTGGCGAAGCCGGAGGAGGACGAAGGCGAAAACGGCAAAACGGGATCGTATGCCGGCTTGTCCCCTAGTGCGGGAGAGCGGCTTGACGCCGTGTCGGTTCCCGGACAGTGACAGAGATAGAGATGTTAAACGAAACATCTGCTTGTTACCGGAATGGAGCGGACTTTCGTTCCGCTTATAGAGAGAGAAACGGAATGCATCGGACACAGGAGGAGACACACGTTGAACACGAATTCGAAACGTGCGCCGGAACACGGCGCCGCGGAGCATAGAGATACGGAAGCGTCGCGCGTCGAGGCGGCTGTCTCGGCCATGACGCTGCGCCAAAAGATCGGGCAGATGATTCATTGCGGGTTTCACGGATATGAGCCCGGAGCGGATATCGAGCGGATGATCCGGGACCGTTATATCGGCGGAATCATTTTGTTCGCCCGCAATGTGCGCGATACCCGACAAGTGGCGGCGATGAACGCCGAATTTCAGCGGATCGCGCTGAAATCCGGGCAGCCTCCGCTGACGATCGCGATCGATCAGGAAGGCGGCATGGTCGCCCGGCTGACCGAAGGCGTCGCGCTGATGCCGGGCAATATGGCGATCGCAGCGGGCGGAGAGCCGCAGAACGCCTACGAAGCCGCGCGGATTACCGCTGAGGAGCTGCTTGCGCTGGGTGCTAATCTGAACTATGCGCCGGTGCTCGATGTGAACGTCAACCCGGCGAATCCGGTTATCGGCGTCCGCTCGTACGGCGAGTCGCCGGAGCTCGTGGCCGAGTACGGCGCGATGGCCGTCCGCGGCTTGCAGGAAGCAGGCGTAACGGCAACGGCTAAGCATTTTCCGGGCCATGGCGATACGAACGTCGACTCCCATCTCGATCTGCCGACGGTCGGGCATTCGCGGGAGCGCATCAACGAAGTCGAGCTGGTGCCGTTTCGCCGGGCGATTGCGGCCGGAATCGATGCGATCATGTCTTCGCATATCTACTTCCCGTCGTTCGAGACGAAAAAGCTGCCGGTTACGCTGTCTTACAACGTACTCACCGGTTTGCTGCGCGAGGAGCTCGGGTTCGAGGGTGTTATCATGACCGACTGCATGGAGATGAAAGCGATCGCCGACCATTACGGCACCGTGGATGCGGCGGTTATGGCGGTCGAAGCGGGGGCGGACTGCGTGCTGATCAGCCATCGCCACGATTTGCAGGAGGGAGCGATCGAAGCGCTGGTCGCCGCCGTAGAGTCGGGGCGGATTAGCGAAGCGCGCATCACCGAATCGGCCCGCCGGTTGCTCGCGATGAAAGAGAAGCGTGGTATTACCGCAGAGTCGGTCGTAACGGTTGCAGACGAGTCGTATTACACGGGCTCGGCTTTCCGCAGCGTTGGCAGCCGCGAGCATCTGGAGACGGCGCAGCGGATCAGCGAAGCGAGCCTGACGCTGATCAAGGATGAAGCGGGATTGATTCCGCTGCGCCGGGGAGAGCGTACGCTCGTCATCAGTGTGCTGGCCGCCGCCGTGTCGGAGGTGGATGAGTCGGTCGATCTGCCGGTAACGCTCGGTCAGGCGCTGGCTGCGCAAGGGGTTGACGTTGAAGAACGCAGTGTGCTGCTGGAAGAGGTCGGTTCGTCGCTAGCGGAGCTCGCGGCGCTGGCCGGATCGTTCGGGCAAGTGGTCGTCGGGACGTACAATGCATCGCTGCGCCCGGAGCAGGCCGCACTTGTACGGGCTATGATCGATGCGGGCAGACAGCCGGTCGTTGTAGCGCTGCGCAACCCTTACGATATCGCAGCGTTTCCGGACGTGACGGCTTATGTCACGGCTTATGAATCGCGTCCGCTGGCGCTGCAATCGGCTGCCAAAGTGTTGGCCGGAACGATAGCGGCCACAGGCCGTACACCGGTTACGATTCATCGGGATTATCCGGCAGGCTGGAGGAGGGAACCGAAATGATCGGAGAGCTAACGAACAAACCGAGCCGTCTCATCATCGGACTGATGTCCGGTACGTCGCTGGACGGCGTCGACGCCGCTATCGTGCGGGTGGAAGGCAAGGGGCTGCAGACGAAAGCGGAACTCGTCGGGTATACGGCAGTCCCTTATGACGACAAGCTGCGGGAAAAGCTGAAGGAGCTGTGCAGCGTCGATTACTCCGATGTCGCCAAAGTGTGCGGGATGAACTTCTATATGGCCGATGTGCTGGCCGAAGCCGCGGTCCGGGCTGCCGCCGAAGCCGGGCTGCCGATGGACGAGATCGACCTGATCAGCTCGCACGGACAGACGGTATGGCATATCCCGGTAGCCGACGAACAGGACTGGTCGCTCGTCCGGTCGACGCTGCAAATCGGCGATATTTCCGTAATCGCCAAACGGACGGGGAAGCCGGTCATCGGCGATTACCGCACCGCAGACATGGCCGTCGGCGGTCAAGGCGCTCCGCTCGTGCCTTATGCCGATTTTATCTTGTTCCGTGAAGAAGCGAAGGGCCGGATCGTGCAAAATATCGGCGGGATCGGCAACTGTGCGGGCATTCCCGCAGGCGGACAGCCGGAGCAGGTGATCGCATTCGACACCGGACCGGGGAATATGCTGATCGATCAGGCCGTGCACACGCTGTCCGGCGGGGAGAAAAGCTATGACGCCGGCGGCGAATGGGCGGCGCAAGGGACGGCGGACGCCGCCATCGTCGCGGAGATGATGAGCCACCCGTACTTCGCCATGCAGCCGCCGAAGACGACCGGCCGCGAGCTGTTCGGCAAAGCGTATGCTCAGCAATGGATGGAACGGATGAGCCGCCAAGGGCTCGGCGATGCGGATATCGTCGCCACGTTTACGGCGTTCACCGCCCATTCGATCGCGCAAAGCTACCGGGAGTTCGTCTTGCCGGCGTGCCCCGCATCCGAAGTGATCGTGTCCGGGGGCGGAGCGCACAACCGGACGCTGCTGGCGATGCTGGCCGGTCTGCTGCCCGGCCTGTCGGTAACGACGTCGGACGCGCTGGGTATATCCAGCGATGCGAAGGAAGCGGTGGCGTTTGCGGTGTTCGCGAACAACTTCCTGTTCGGGATTCCGAACAATTTGCCGTCGGCAACCGGAGCGCCGGTACAGACGATTATGGGCAAGCTGGCGCTGCCGGGCTGAATAACGATCGGCGGCCGTGTGCTGCATATGGGCAGGGCACCCGCTATAAAGGAGCGAGAAGTGATGATGGATCCAACGAACGGAAACGATCTGGCGCAGCATTACACAGCTTCAATGAATCCGGAGAGAATCGCCGATGCTTTCCGGCTGCTGGATGAAGCGGTGGCGCGCGGAGATACGCCGGGCGCAGTCGCCGCTATCGGACGCGGCGGCGCCATTCAGACAATGCATGCCTGCGGCTCCGCCCATATGGCGGCATCGGGCGGCGAAGCCGTCTTGCCGATCCGAAGCGATACGATATTCGACTGCGCGTCCTTAACGAAGGTCGTTGCGCTTCTCCCGCTAATTTTGCTGCTGATCGAACGCGGCCGGCTGCGTCTCGGGGACCCGGTCAAGCAGTATATTCCCGCCTTCGACTCGGAGGGCAAGGGAGCCGTCACCGTCAAGCAGCTGCTTACCCATACATCAGGACTTATCGCTCATACGAACTTATATTCACATGGCTGGTCGCCCGAAGAGATCAAAGCACACATTTTTGCAATGCCGCTAGATTACGAGCCGGGGACGAAAGTCGTGTACAGCGATCTCGGCTACATTACGCTCGGCGAGATCGTTCAGACTCTGCTGGAGGAACGATTGGATACCGCCGCACGGCGGTATGTATTTGAACCGCTGGGCATGAACGATACGTTTTACGTGCCTGCGGCGGACCGGCTTCCCCGTATAGCCGCTACGGAGTACAGTCAGGAGCTGGGCCGGCACAAGTGGGGGGAAGTACACGACGAGAACGCGGGCGCGCTCGAAGGGATCAGCGGCCATGCCGGACTGTTCTCGACAGCCGCGGATTTGGCGAAGTATGCGGCCATGTGGCTGGCGAAGGGGCGGATCGGCGACAAGGGCCGGCTGCTCAGCCGCGCTTCGGTGGAAGCGGCAACGCGTACCCAGACCGGTAATTTGCCGGCGAACCGGGGACTCGGCTGGGTGCTGAAGGGCGACTCGATGGACGCTTCCGGCGATCTGATGTCGCCGGCGACCTTTGGACATACCGGATTTACCGGAACGAGTCTGACGATCGATCCGGCGGAGGGTACCTTTGCTATCCTGCTGACGAACCGGGTGTATTACGGCAGGGAGAGGTCGGTAGTCCGGCTCAGACATTTGTTTCACAATGCGATCGCCGCCGCTTGTTCGGAGTAAGGCAATTCTATCGAGACAGCCAAGCTGTAAGAGCAGGGCTGTCTTTTTTGCTGCCGCTTCCAGCAGAAGAGGCCGTCCCGAGCCGGGTAACAAGCTCAGAACAGCCTTTTCGCGGAGTCATCCGGTGCCCGGACTTACTCGAAGTACGTATACGTCCACTCTTCCTCGGAAGCGTCCCACGCCGTAGCGTCTGTATACTCAGGTACGCCGGCGAACTCCAGCGTATATTCGATCTCTTCGCCCGGCATCAGATGAACGGTTAAGCCGCTAAATACATGATCCGCTGCTTGCTCGGAATCGCCGGCCTCGTTGTACAGCCAAATTTTCACATATACGCTTTCAACGGTTTCGATATTTTTGGTGCCGGTGTTGATGAATTTGCCGGTGGCCATCAGCTTGCCGTCCTCAAAGTAAACGCTCGTAATCTGGAAGTCGAGCAAAGCCGCTTCGTCCTCAACGGCCGCTTCTTCGTACACCGCTTCGTCCTCATACACGGCTTCCTCTTCATATACAACGTCTTCTTCTTCGTAGATAACGACTTCTTCCTCGTAAACGACTTCTTCTTCGTAGACAACAACTTCTTCCTCATACAAAACGACTTCTTCCACCGCTTCATCCAGATAAGTGAACTCCCAGTCACCTTCCTCGGCGCTCCACTGCGTCGCATCCTCATACTCCGCTACGTCAGGGAATTCCAGCGTATATTCGATCGACTCGCCTGGCGCAAGCTGCACGGCCAAGTCCGTGAAGTAGTGGTTGGCTACTTCCTTCGAATCGCCGTCGTCGTTGTACAAAAAGATTTTTACATCCACTTTGTTTACTTTCTCGATCGCTCTGTCCCCGCTGTTCGTAAAGACGCCGGTGGCCTTCAATACTCCGTTCTCGTAACCGACCTCCGTTACTTCAAAGTCGAGAACCGCATCGGCGAAAGCGGTGGCCGACACAACCATCATCGAACAAACCAAAAATAAGGCGGCTATTACGGATTTTAGTGCTTTTTTCATTTTCTCACACTCCTAGTAGATATGAACTAATTCATGTTGATTATAGGGCAAGCCCTGGGCCGTTTCTACTAGTATTTAACATCTGACATCGGTTTTCCGGAAACTCCTGATCTTTGGGTACGGGTAAACTTCCGGCAAGGAACATGCCGTTGTATAACGAAGCGTTATATGATAGTTTGACTAGTAGACGAAGTGAAACTTGCAGGGAAAGGGTTTGGGTGAGCAGAGATGACCGTATCGTATAGTGCCGGGAACTTGCAAGAGTTGTACGATTTCTATGAGGATCATCTGAAACGGGTGCTGCTGCCGTTCTGGCTGCGTTCTACTGATGAGGAGGACGGGGGCTACTTCAACTGTTACGACAACACGGGGGCGACTCTCGTCTCGACGGACAAGTATACGTGGTCGCAGGGCCGGTTCGTCTGGATGTACGCGAAGCTTGCTTCGATGACTACAGGTACTTTCAGCAGGGAAGAGCGGAGCCGGTTTCTGGAGCTGGCGGGACAAGGCGCGCGGTTTCTGATGAATCACTGTCTGCTGGAGAACGGGAATTGTACGTTTGTGATGGACAAGAAAGGCAATCCGAAGCGTAATGCTCCGGGCGACCGTTACGACTCCAGCATATTTGCCGATTGTTTCGTCATTGCGGGGTTGTCCAAATACGCAGCGGAGTCGGGGGACGCCGCAAGCCTCGAATTCGCCCGCACGTTGTACGGGTCCGTCATGGAGAGATTCCGCAGCGGCGATTATCAGATGGCGCCGTACCCGACGCCGGAGGAGTCGCTTCCAGCTGTAGATGCGGATCAGGCGGGCACCGGTCGGCTGGAGCATTTGCGTGACAATATGAAGATGTTCCTCCATGAAATTACGAATCATTTTATGCGCGAAGACGGTGTGCTGAATGAGATGCTGGCGGCGGACAACAGCCGGGTCGACTCGCTGCTGGGCCGGTACTGCAATCCCGGTCATACGATCGAAGATATGTGGTTCGTCATCCATGCGGCCCGCAAGCTCGGACTGGACGCTTATATCCCGAAAGCGCTGCGCACGACGAAAAAAATGGTCGAGCTGGGCTGGGATTCCGAATACGGCGGACTACTTCTCTTCGTCGATCAGGACGGAGGTCAGCCGCACGGCGACCTAAGCGGGATCGAGCATACGGCGATGGCCGGCCAAATCCGGCAAAACTGGGACAACAAGCTATGGTGGCCGCATTCCGAAGCGCTCTATACGACGCTGCTCGGTTACAGATTAACGCGCGACGACGATTTTCTGCGCGATTACAACCGGCTTCACGACTATACGTTCCGGACGTTTCCGAACCCGGACGAAAGCGTGGGTGAGTGGATTCAGATCCGCAAGCGCGGCGGCGAGCCGATCGACAAAGTCGTCGCTTTGCCGGTCAAAGATCCGTATCATATCATCCGGAACGTCATCTATATCATCGAGCTGCTTCACGGAATGAGGGGCGCGGAGAAGTAGGGAAATCCGTAAAAATTTTTATATTTCCCAACGGTACTTCCTGGACAGGCTGTGGTAAAATCGGGAAGAAAAGGATTACCGGAGCAAATCCGGTTAGAAGGAGGCCGCATACCGATGGCGGAGCAAACGAAGCAAACGAATCAGGTGGATGCGCAAAAGCTGGACCCTAATATGACGCTGGAGCAGACGGGGAACCTCGGGATGATCTGGATGTCGCCGAAGGAGAAGCCGTTTCGCTTATCCGGCTTTCCCTGGTTCGAGCAGGATCAAGTGTACCGGAGACTGCCGGTACAACCGAATTATCCGATTCGCCCGGAGGTTCAGCAGCTGTCGAAATCGACGGCCGGAGGCCAGATCGCGTTCCGGACGGACTCGGCCCGACTGGCGATCCGCGTCAAGCTGTCGGGCAAGGCGAATATGTACCATATGCCGTCCACCGGCCAATGCGGATTCGACTTATACTTTGGCGAGACGGGCGATCAGCACTTTTACAGCATATCCCGATACGATCATACGAAATTGGAATATGAAGTAATGATGTACGAGTTCCCGCAAAAGGAACTACGCAGCGTAACGCTGAACTTCCCGCTGTATCAAGGGGTCGAGGAAGTCGAAATCGGGATCGATCCGGGAGCGGAAGTGATTGCGCCGGCGCCTTATGCGAATAACCGTAAGGTGATCATTTACGGAACTTCGATTACGCAGGGTGGCTGCGCTACCCGTCCGGGGATGGCGTATACGAACATTTTGAGCCGCAGAATTCCGATGGAATTTATTAACGAAGGTTTCTCGGGTAACGGCCGCGGTGACCCGGAAGTCGCCCGCGTCTTGAGCGAGATCAGCGATCCGGCCCTGCTCGTGCTTGATTACGAAGCCAATGCGGGCGAATTGGACTTGATGCGCAAGACGCTTCCTGAGTTTATCCGGATTTACCGCGAGGCTCATCCGGACGTGCCGATATTGGTGCTGTCCAAAATCCAGTTCGGCCGCGAGCGGTTCGAGCCGGCGCTGCTCCAGAAAAGAATGGACATGATGCAGATCGAGATGGAGACGGTTGAATCGTACCGCCGGCAAGGGGACGCCAACATTCACTTTTTTGACGGCACGGCGCTTCTTGGCACGGACAGCTACTACGAGTGTACGGTGGACGGGGTGCACCCGACCGATCTAGGCTTCCTGCGGATGGCCGATACGCTTACGCCTGTGCTTCAGGAGCTGCTCGGTTTTAGCCGGCAACCGTAATTCGCAATCTGCGTACGATGCGTGATTGAATCACACAATTGCTGGATACGGAAACAGCCGCAAGGAGCCGTACCCGGTCAGAGCTTATTTTGTGCTTGTGCTGGAAAGGGACTGACGGATAACCGGAGCCCATTCAGGCGCAGCACGTAAGGTCTGACCTGGCACCAGGTCCCAAGCGGCTGTTTTTCTATTCGCGCTTAGTTGCGGCATTCCAGCGCGCGGCATGCTTGCCGAGATGAGGATGCGGCTGGAACTCGGGGCCTGCGGCGACGACGAGCCGGATTTTGCGTATCCACTCCTCGAAGTCTTGATAAGAGGCAAACCGGTTCGCGGTTCCTTCCGACAAGCCGAGGAAGTAAGGTCCCTTGTACCGCTCTTCCATATAACGCAGCGCGGTATCCATCGGTGTATACTTTTTACGCTTCCGCTCCCAGGTGTCGATCTCGGTTCGAACCCCCGAACGGATCGAATCGGCTGCCTCGCGAAGCGCCTCCTCGCGCTTGTACATCGGCGCCGGGTACCGGACGCCCATCCGTTTCAGCGTCTCCTCATGGGGCACGTACCAAACTACGCGCGAAATAAACCGGCGCTCGGCCCAGCCGGCGAGCTCGGCAAGTCCTTGCCGGTCCAGCCAGTCGCCGGCGACGGGCGACGGGTTGTCTTCATCATCGCCAAGGTCGAAGCTGTCGTAGATCAGCAGCGTGCCTTTTGACGTCTCCTCAGGCGGTTCGTAGCCGAACGGCACCCGGATTCCGGTTCGATCCATTCTTGTTCCTCCCTTTTCGCTAGAAGAGTAAGCTACCCTTAGTATGAGGCCTGTTGATTCGGATTACTCGCCGGACGTTACTTTCAGACCGACGATGCCTGTCACGATAAACAGCAGGAACAAGATTCTCGTCCATTCTCTCGGTTCGCCGAACAGGATCATCCCGACTATGACGGTGCCCAGCGCCCCGATTCCCGTCCAAATGGCGTAGGCCGTACCGATCGGCAGCGACTTCAGCGCAAGCGACAGGAAAAAGAAGCTGACGGCCATCCCTGCGACCGTTATGACGCTCGGGCCGATTCTTGTAAACCCGTGCGAATATTTCAGGCCGAAAGCCCATACCACTTCAAATAAACCGGCAATCACCAAATAAAACCAAGCCATGTCTCCCACTCCACTTCCGTTCTCTAGTTGTAAGATAATCTTCCGATCGACGCATCAGCGGGCGATTCCTTCCCAAAATATCGACCAGACGGAATGCAGCCGCTGCCGGAACTGGTCAGGGCCGTAATAAAACATCTGTACGAACGATCCGTCCAGCAGGCAGTAATAAGCGGCGAGCAAGTCATCCGCATCCCGGCCCGCGATCGATCCTTCCTCGATAGCCGCTTCGAAAATGCCGCGGTAGACGGCGGTTTGCCTCTTCTCCGCGTCCATAAACCGCTGTTGCAGCTCGTCCTGCAAGGAGGAAGGAGGGAACAGCATCGCCCGTTTCAGAAACGCCGCCTTTTCCTCATCGAGCAAGTAATTGCGGCACGTCTCCGACAATATCGTATACAGTTTCGTCCCGGTATTTTCCTCCCGGACCGAGTCGATCAACGCTTCCAGCCTGCGGACGTGCTCGGCCTGTACCTCTTCGTAAACGGCGAAATATAGCTTCTCCTTGCTCTCGAAATGCGCGTACAGCGACGGAGTTTTAATCCCGACTTCTTTGGCGATCGCGGATAAAGGCGTCCCTTCATAGCCGTGTACGGAAAACAGTTTCAATGCGGCGGATTTAATAGCGGTAGCGGTAATAAACGATCGCTCCTTCCGTTCTTCTAACTAACGATAGTTAGGTATTCGGCGATACTCATAATAGCAGACCCGTCCCGGATTCGCAAGCTCCGATTGTGCGCCGCAGTCGTTACCCGCTCTGTAAATCCCCTCGAGCTGCAACCTATTGAGGATTCCATCGTCATATAAGCATGCAGCTATTATCGGGAAATGGAGGGAAGTCTATGCGTCCGATCCGCTGCCTGATGCCGGTTTTTGCTCTCTTGCTCGTTTTTAGCTTATGGTTTCCACCTCGAGCTGATGCGAAGCTCCTTATTTTGCCCCCGGCCCAAATGATCGAAAAGTCGGATGTGATCGTTAAGGGCAAAGTGGAGCAATTAAAGCCCGCCAAAGAGAAGCAGGAAGGACAGGAAGCCGTCATCCGTATTCATCGGGTGCTAAAGCAGCCCGAGTCTTTCGACATGGAGCCGTTCCGCCGCAGCGGTGTGACTGTAAAAGAGTTTATTTATACGACAGGCGCCGTCATTCAGGCGATCCCGCCCGTCGGAACCGAAGTGATGGTATTGCTGCAGGTGAATAACGGAGAGCTTTCTTTTACCTCGGACAGCAACAATATCGCGGTCATTCAAAACAATCGGGTAACTGAAAGTTACCGGGGAACGAATTCCACGGAACATCCGTACACCGAAACGTACGATCAATTTCTGCAGGATCATCCGCTTGAAGCCGGGGAAGAGAAGCATCCGTTAAACAGCGAAGCTGCCGGTTCGCAAGCGGGCGCGGTTGTTACGCCTGCGAAAAATCAGCGGGGGCTGTATGCAGCGATCGCGGCCTTTTCGGTGCTGGTGCTGGCTGGAGCCTGGTTTGGCACCCGAAGGGCGCGCAAAGGCAAGCAGTCACAGAAATGAGAAAACAAGCACTTCTATGTTGTCCGCTCAAGAGAGAGCTTTTTGCCTCTCAAGGGCCAACGATGGAGGTGCCTGTTTTGTTTAGAGGCGGTTATGCCCCGGATCAGAATGATTACCAGCGGGAACGTTTACTCCAAAATAAACCCTTTGAAGTCAACCCGCTCCGACGGTCCTGTGAAAACTTCCAGCTTGTACAGCCCGATGTCCAGATCGCCGATTACCGTCTCGGGGCTTTCCAGAGATTTAGTTTCGCCGTTGATCCGAACGTAGGTGCGGCTGTCCGCCGAGATTCCCCGGTACGCTGACAAGCGAAGCTTCTTCTTGGAGCTCACGAACAACCAAGCGGATAGGATGCCCAGATCCGACGTATCCGCCTTCGTGCGGTCCACATACACTTTGAAGCTGCCGGAAGGGGCATCCGGCATGGTCAGCCAATCCTCCGGCACGCAGTCGAACACCCGCTGGCTCGAATAGTCGATCTTGGTGTAGGAGTCGACGGCGATCGTGCGCGGACAGAAGCGGGAGAACAAATACTCGGCTTCTGCGCGGTGGCCGGCATCTCCAAAATGCAGCCGGTCCGAGATGATCGCTGCGGTGCTAAGCGGCGAGTAGAGCAGGAAGCTTTCGCCGAACTCGTTCAGATCGATGAGCTGCAAGCCGTATTCGTCCGCAAGCTCGCGCTTTACCTCATTGGCTGCGGAATGAATGTGCTCGCTCGTCCGCATCGGGTATTCGTCCGCATATTGCGTCAGCACCCCCGGTTCTACGGTCGCTTGGGTCGTCAGCAGAAAAGGCTGGATGCCTTGCGAATAACACCAGTCGATCAGCGTCACGATTGATCGCTTGAAGCCTTCGCGGTATGCCTTTTCGTTCGGATAGCCGAGCCGGTCGTTAATCCCGAAGCCGATTCCGATCATTTTGACGTCGCTGTAAGCGGAAGCTTCGCCGAACTCCTCGCTGATGACCTTCTCTGCCCATCTGGCCGTCTGACCGCTGAAGCCGGCATTGTAGATGCGCAAGCTGTCGTTGCCGGTCGCCTGCCGGAGCAGCTCCTCCAGCTTTTTCGAGAATGCGTTCGGGGATTGGTTGTCGGCGCCGATCGTATTGCGGACCCAATCGGTTGTATTGGCACCGTCAAACGTACTGTCGCCAAAAAATGCGACCGGGAATTTGCCGCCGCCAAGCCACTCGAGCCAAGCTTCTGTAAACGTATGGATTCTGTGCGGCACCGATTTTGTTAGCTGGTTCATAAGAAACTAGAACACCTCCAGTAAAAAACTATTCGTCGCCCGCCGGGGAAACCCTTCCGGCCAAACGACGGAGCAGGGATTTGCCGCCTCACCCGCGCCGTCTGCCGTCTTGCCCTGAACAGGAAGTGCGGCCCGGTGCCGATGAAGCGTCGGAACATCCAGCAGCCGAAGCGCGCAACCAAACCGGTTGCCGGACAGTCCAATGTAGGAGATTATTAGTACTGGACGATATAGCTTATTAGGGGGACTCGGATGAGACGATTGCAGATGGGCATGTGGGACAAGCTCGAGCCGGTCAAGTGGCAGCAGGTACAGCTGGATATGCTGAACGGACTTGAGATTTGTCGTTATGCCGATGAGAAAAGCTTGCGGGAGGTGCAATTATTTTGCGAGCGGAGCGGAATCCGCTACGGCGTGCACGGGCCGATTCTGGGCGATAACGGCTACGACCTGCCGCTGCTGAACGCCCCGGACGCCGAGGAACGACGCGAGGCCATGAGGGAGGTCGAGGCCCAAACCGGGATTGCCTCCCGCTACGGGGCCGATTACATTTTGTTTCACTATCCGTACCTCCCCGTCTTTCAGCCGCCGATTCGCAAGCTGTACCGCCGCTTGCCGGGAGAGCGGCAGCGATACGCCTCCGACCGGCTTCCGCGGGCCGAATTCCGCGACATCTCCGAGCGGATGTTCCACGAGCTTGCCGAGCTGCAGCATCGCTATAAGCAGCGGATTTTGCTGGAGCACGACTTTTTTGGCGAGTATGAGGATATTTTCACCGACATGTTTTTGCAGTTTCGCGAGATTGGGCTTGTCGTCGACACCGCCAGACTCGATATCACGCGGCGGTCTTTCTACAATTTCGATCCGTACGCTTGGATCGACCGGCTCGCCTCCTGCGTGTACCTGGTGCATTACAGCAACGTCCGGTATGAGGAAGACACGTTCAAGCATCACTTGCCCGTGCGGGAAAGCGATGGCGGGGACGACGGCTGCGGAGATGCTTACTTGTATTTGTGTCATTTGGCCGAGCGGAACTCGGCGTTCCACCTGACGTTCGAGCATAACCATACGGTTGTCGGCACGGATGAGCTGCGGGACATATACCGGAGGGCCGCTCAAGTGTGCGGCATCCGTACCCGTTGATCGGCACCGGGCGGGACAATACAGAACAAAAAAAGCTGCCGGTTGAACGGCAGCCTGCATCATCCGTTAGATCAGGTCTTTCCAACTAATCTACAATATTCTGGGTATAGTATGCGATTATATCTTTGCGGCGAATTATGCCGAGGAAGACACGATCGGCGTCTACGACCGGAACGAAGTTCTGATCGGCTGCCAGCGCCAGCATATCGTCCAAATCGGCGTCGATCGCAACACATTCGACTTTCAGCCGTTTTTTGATGGAGGTAACGGGAATTTCGTGCATCGTATCGAAACTGAGACCGGGCGTGGCCTTCATCTTCCATAACAAATCTCCCTCAGACAAGGTTCCGAAATATAGGCCATTTTCGTCTAAGATCGGAATAGCTGTATAGTGGCTCGCCTCCAATTTATCCATGGCTTCTTTCATATTTGAGGATGTCACGAGGTAAGAGACCTCATTCTTGGGATATAAAAACGATTTGATGTCCATTGCATCACGCTCCTTGGGTATATTAAATCATATTTCGTTTCGGAGCGCATGCGAAAGTGACTGAAACATGTTCTGATGCTAAAAGTTATGTCGAACGACAAGAATATCATCCGAATGAAGCCCGTGCAAATAGCGGGCTTTTTCTGTCTAGTGGAACCGCAGCAAGCTATAAGACCGAGAAAGCTTCCGTCCGCACGGATCAGTGGAAGCAAGTGTTTGAGCTGGTGAAATCGATGTACAAAATTCCCGGAAATATGATTCAGCCGGGTCATACGCCGAACAATGACTTTATGCAGGAAAAGAATCTGGCGATGCTCGCGAGCATGAATTTGTTTTCTGCGTTGGAAGCGCCGACAAAGGAAGGTTTGAACTGGGATGTGACGCAGTATCCGAGCTATCCGGAGCGGAGAAATATATTTGCCAACGCCAGTGTACAAGTCATGGCGATCACGCCGTCAAGCAAACACAAGGAGGATGCGCTGCGCGTGATTGAGGTAGCGGTATCCGATGAGGTGCAAAAGGAGCTGTCTGCCGACGGTCAAATCACGTCATTGAAAAACGATGAGGTTAAGGCGGCTTTCGGCCGCAGCAAGCCGTACCTGAAAGACAAACATATTCAAAGCATTTTCAAAAGCTCCCCGGTCCCCTATCCGATCGCTTCGCAGTATCGCAGCAAGGCGGAGGATATCGTGAACAAGAAGTTCGTCTTGTTCCGCGATGAACAGCTGGATGTGAATACCGCCTTGTTGCAGGCGGAGGAAGAAATCAACAAGATGATCGAGACGGAGCGGCTCAAATAAAAAAAGAAGCGGATGGATGCAGGCCTGCTCGTTGCCATCCGGAGCATACTCGGCAAAACGATCAAGCACATTCATCGTACAGCTTATCCAGCGTCCACGGCCGCTGCAGTATATGCTTTGCCGATGCCGGGGATAAGAAGGGGATGCCGTGGTACACGTCCGCCAAATACGGATGTTTACCACGGCATCCCCGTCTGCATATTCAACTAATCTGTTTTTTACAGATGTATATGGACTTACTACTCCATATGATTTCCCTGCTGCCGGCGGACAAGAACAAATACCTTTTAAAGACAAGGACCTATATCCATTGCCTATTAGTGAAACAACGGGACGATAAGGGAATACCCGATAATGCCCAGCATCAGAACCGTAATGTGGAGCAGCGAGAAACCGAACATGGAGTTCGCCCATTTGTTCTCCGGTTTGCGGCGGTAGCCTGACACGCTAAGAACGATCCACCAAACGCTAAGCGCGGCATTCGTCAACGCGATAATTGGATGAAGCGACCAGAACAACACGCTGGACAATAGCAACGCCACCAAATATGCGTTCATTTGCACGTACGTTCTGCGAATGCCTTTCACGACAGGCAGCATCGGAATGTTTGCTGCCCGGTACTCTTCCATGCGCCGAATCGCGATGGCGTAAAAGTGAGGCATCTGCCAAATGAGCATCATCAAAAAAATTGCCAACGCTGCCGGATGAGTGATGTCGTTCGAGATAGCCGCCCAACCGATGAGCGGCGGCATAGCGCCCGATAAGCTTCCGACCTCCGTGTTATAAATCGTTCTGCGCTTCGTCCACATCGTATAAGGAAAAACGTAAAAAAACAGTCCGAGAAAGCCGAATACAGCGGCTAGTGGCGAAGCCAAATACAAGACGATCGTCCCGAGAAATGCGGTCGAGAAACCGATAATCAAGCCGCTTTTCGTGCCGACCTGTCCGGTTACGGTCGGTCTCGTTCTCGTTCTCTCCATAATGGCGTCGATATCCCGGTCATACAAATTGTTGAAAACGCCTGCCGAACCGATCACCAAGGAAGAACCGATCAAGGCAAACAGGATGGGACCGATCTGATCAAATATGGACAATTGTTCGACATAAAGGGCCATACACAGACCCGCGAACATCGCAATTAAGTTCGATTTCACAATGCCGATCTTAATTGTATCGAATACAACTTTAGTGAACGATCTCGTCCGTATGTCGAGACTTAGTGTCTGTTTTTGTACGCGCTCCACGAGATGCCCGCCCCTTCCTATATTTCTCTCCATCTAATGTTACCATAAATCGCGTTCATATTTCCGGTTTGCCAGTAAGGAATCATTATTTTGTCAAATTGTTATGGCGCAAACGTGTCCGTAACGGTTATTTGCTTAAGGATTTAGAGAGGAAGCGCTTGGGACGGATATCCGCCATACTGGAGGCGGATAGGGAAGCGGCGGTCAGGTGGAACGAACCTGCCGGTTGCGGTATAGTGAGAGAGAAGGCCGGTTTCCGCACGAAGGCCTTCCGACTACCGTAACGGAACAAGGAGAAGACGCCATGCTGTTCATCGATAACCGCGGCATTACCGACCCGGCGCTTAACCTGGCGCTGGAAGAATACGCTCTGAAAACATTCCCGGCCGACGAGGACTATTTGCTCTTTTATATCAACGAGCCGTCCATCATTATCGGCAAAAACCAAAATACGGTCGAAGAGATAAACGCCGCTTACGTGAAGAACAATGGCATTCACGTCGTTCGCCGGTTGTCCGGCGGTGGAGCCGTCTATCACGATCTCGGCAATCTGAACTTCAGCTTTATCACGAACGACGACGGCAAGTCGTTTCACAATTACCGCAAATTTACGGAGCCGGTTGTGCAGGCGCTGCGTGGGCTCGGGGTCGAGGCGGAACTGACCGGTCGCAACGATATCCAGGTCGGAGAACGCAAAATATCCGGCAACGCCCAATATTCCACCAAAGGCCGGATGTTCAGCCACGGTACGCTGATGTTCGAATCGCAAATCGACAACGTCGTATCGGCGCTGAACGTAAATCCGGAGAAGATCAAATCGAAGGGCGTCAAATCGATTCGCAGCCGGGTGGCGAACATTTCCGAATTTTTGCGCGAGCCGATCGCGATCGGGGAATTTCGGCAACGGCTGCTGGAGTCGATATTCGGAGACACGGACATTCCGGAATACAAGCTTGCGGAGGCGGACTGGGAGGCGGTCCGGAAACTGGCGGACGAGCGGTACCGCAACTGGGATTGGAACTACGGCAGATCCCCTTCGTTTAACGTCCGCAAGACGCTGCGGATCGAGGGGGCCGGCACGTTCGACGTCCGCCTGAACGTGGAGGGCGGCAAAATCGCCGAGGCCGCTGTATTCGGCGACTTCTTCGGAGCCTGGGACGCGCAGGAATTCGCGGACAAGCTCGTCGGCGTCAAGTACGACGAAGAAGCGGTCCGGGCGCTGCTGGACGAGGTGGATTTGACCCGGTACTTCGGGGCGGTCACGAAGGAGCAATGGCTGGAGTTGATGTTTTAACATCGTCGCTATCTAGCGTTCGATGGATTCCGGTAGAGGAGCCGATTGCTGTGGATAGCGGCCGGCTTCTCTATTTGTGGTTCGAGCGGGGTCATCCGGGACTCTGCCGAGGGGTGACTCAGCTAACCGAAGGTGACTCAGCCAGCCGAGGGTGTCTCAGTCTGCCGAAGGTGTCTCATCCTGCCGAGGGTGTCTCATCCTGCCGATGGATGTCTCAGCCAGCCGAAGGTGTCTCATCCAGCCGATGGTTGTCTCAGCCAGCTGAAGGTGTCTCAGTCTGTGAAGGTGACTCAGCCAGCCGAAGGTGTCTCAGCTAACGAACTCAATCGTTCTTATTGCCGGGAAAACGGCTTCTTTTTTGATGTAACGAACTCCAGCAGCCTTATGAACGAGTAAATAGACGGGAATGAAATCGCATCATTGAAATAACGCTAGTGGAGTTCGTAACAATTCAGATCGCTACATGCGGACCCAATAAGGGTTACTGGGTTCGTAAGCCGTACATACGATAACGCTGCTTGCCGCTGACGACTAGCAGAAGCTGAAATTCGACCAACTTATGAAGAAGCCTCCTCGCATGCTGGTCTGTGACTCGCAAATGGATGGCCAACTCCGAAGGTGTAAACGGTCGAAGCAGCCGCCTCGCAAAACGAACGGTTTCCGCTTCCAGCCAAGTCAAAGGTTCGGGCACATCCATCGCAACAAACTTCCCGATAAAGGAAAGGACAAGCTGCTGGCAACGCTTGGGTTCATCGGTAATGGACCCGTATGGAATGGATAGAAACATCCAGTCGTCCAATGTCAACAAGCAATGCCGCCAGCATAAGTCCTTAAAGCGTCTCATGTCGAGATCTCTTGCATGCGATCCGTAGCCTTGAATCTCGATGCCTCCTTTCACGCCGCCGGGCATATAAGCCAGATCCAGATAGCGATAACCGTTGTGGAAGTCGCGTACTTCCCATTCCGGATATAGATGGTTAAAGTTTTTTACAGCCGGAAACCAGACGGAGCGTAGAAACTCGCGAGTACCGTGGCCGAGCCCCTTCTCCAGTAGTTCGACTCTTCTATGATTTTTTTCTTGGGCAATGGCCGACCGTACCCACTCCTCGTAGGCTTGTTCAAATCTTGACATCGAACCCCAACCTCTCTGAGCATAGGCTAAAAATAAAGAAGCCACTTCGACACAAACTGACCCATCAAGGTGCAGCGTGTATCCAAGCGGCGTGTGCTTCACAACCGAACGTATAATTCAAGTATACTTGGATTCATAGAAAATTCAATGACCGATTGTGCTCTGAATGGGGGGCGGTGTTTAGGGGGAACCGGCTATCCGGTCTGTTTCGGTTCGAGATTCTTCGGCCCTTTCGGGGGAAGCCGGAGCTTGCTGACGGCAGCTTTTGGAGGTTTTCCAAAAGGACTAATGAGGCCGAATAAGCGTTGGAAGGAAAGCTGCTTCCACAACGCTCGCGACTCCCGGCGCGTGGTGTCCGGTCACACGTTGGCTGTCCTGCTGGCAACGCTCGGGTTCATCGGCAATCCAACGAAGGGTTCGTTAGAAACCCGATGAACGGCTCTTTACAAACTACCATTTCTGAAAAAATTGGTTTCCGCGCCGCCGTCCATCTCCTACCAATCGGTGCACTTGTCCAAGCGAGCTGAGAGATTGCTGCATATACTGGCAGCATATGACGTACGGGAGGTGGAGGTACATGGAAAAACTTCTCACTCATGTAGGAGGAGTTCTGGCCGGATATGTGCTGACCGAGCTGCCGCTCGACGGTACGATGATATCCAGCCTGGAACCGGTATTAGACGGCGTCGGCATCGTCTCTATGGTCCTATTCTCGGGAACGTTGATCTACAAAGCTGTGAAAACGTTGATGAGCAAATAATTATGAATAAGCGCTGCGCGCTGTGAGGCGCAGCTGCGAAAGGACCGGGACCAATTGGCCCCGGTTCTTTTTATGGAAAAAACCGGATAAGAGCGGCTTGCAACCTTTATTTTGTCGGAAACCCGATTGGTCAGGGGAATAATGGCAGTTCAAAGCTTTTCCTATTTTTCGTCCAATTAGGAACTCGAGCGTTGGCTGAGGAACCTGTATAATGGTTGTATTCAGGTTAAAGTTTAGGAGGCAACCATCATGCCGGAACAAAAGGAAACGTTAGCAGCGTTTACCGACCACGGCGTTCCCGTACCAGCCAACGAAGGGCGTACGGCGGCCATCTGCACGAATCGCGAAGGAGAGACGCGTCTGGTAATAGCGGCACGCGGTTATGTCGTTATTGTAAATCCGCAGGAGAGGACCAGTCTGCAGGTACCGTTTCCGGAGCAGCATGTCGATTACCCGTTTGCTTCCTATAGCAGCGAGGACGGGATGTTTTATGTCGGAGCGGGCGGGATGTTCATGGTGCTGGACCCGTTCCGGGGACGATTTACCGATTACGCCCGGCCCGGGCTGCCCGGAGAAATTGTCGGCTTCTGCTTCGCGGAAGACGGCCGGGGGACGATCTATACGGCCTCTTATCCGCAATGCCGTCTTATGAAATACGATCCGGACTGCAAAACGCTGACGGTGATCGGGCAACTGGACGCGGAGGAGAAATACCCGTTCAGCCTGGCCGTGGACGCCTATGGCTGGATCTACGGCGGGATCGGTACCGAGCGCAAGACGATCGCGGCCGTAGACCCGGTGACGCTGCAAGCCCGCTCCCTGGTGCCGGACGGCGAGCGGCGGAAAGGTCAAGGGAAGGTGCATCTGGGCGCGGACGGCCGCGTTTACGGTTATTACGATACCGAGTCCGGCGGGTCTGAACCGCGGTGGTATCGGCTGGAGCAAGGGCGGATGAGTCCCGTAACGGCCGAGCAAGTCGCGAAGAGCGCCTATAGCGGAACCGGGTTTGAGACGGTCCATCGCGCCTTCCCGCATCCGTGGGTGCTGCTGGAGATGAGCCTGGCGGAGAAGGAAGTCGTCCTGCTGGACCAATCTTCGGGCCAAACGTTCCCGATCCGGCTGTCGTACGAGACGGACGGCGCCGACTTGTCGCCGCTCGTGGCGGGTCCCGACGGCCGCATCTACGGGACTTCGAACCACCCGCTCCAGCTGTACCGGTACGATCCGCACTCCGGTGCCGTGGAGAACTTCGGCGGCAAGGCGATCGAGAAGGGCGGCGGCGGCAACATCTGCGCCTATGCGGTGCTGGGCGGCCGGATTGCAGGAGCGGCTTATGCGGGAGGTCACGTCCATCTTATCGATACAACCCGGCCTATCGTCACCGATGCGGCGGCGGAGGGGCGGAACCCGCAGCTGGTCGCATCGCAGGAAGCGATCTACCGCCCGCGCTGCGCGCTGGCGCATCCGGACGGAGAGCATGCCGTATTTGGCGGCTATGCGGGATACGGTGCGATCGGCGGCGGCTTGTACATACGCAATGTGGCAACCGGCGAAGACGAACTGCTGCCCAACGAGCGTCTTGTTCCCTACCACAGCACCGTTTGTATGGTCGCGCTGCCGGGCGGCGATTTATTGTGCGGCACGAGCGTGGAAGCTCCGGGCGGAGGCAAGCCCAAAGAAACGGAGGGGAGGCTGTACCGGCTCGATTGGCAGGCGAAACGGGTCGTCTACAGCGAAGTGCCGGCGCAAGGGGAACCGGAAGTGGCTTTGATGGAAATCGACGGGCAGGGCAAGGTCCACGCGTTCACGGCGAAACATTATTTTGTATATGACCCGATGTCGAGACAAGTGATCCGTACCGAGAATATCGAGGAGATGGGCGGTGTCGTACGCAACGGCCTTGTAAAGGATGAGGAGGGGCGTATATACGGAGTCCGAACCCGATCGGTTTTCCGGATCGACACCGGCTCCTTCAAGCTCGTGCCGCTGCATGCGGAACCGCCGGCCATTACGGCCGGGTTGGCTTATGTGGACGGCCGGCTATACTTTGCTTCGGGCAAAAGGCTGTGGAGTATGGCGATCCCCGGCTATCAACGCTGATGTCCGAATTGATCGGGTTTTTAGGCGATAGCGAGTGGAATTGGGAATAAACGAAAGAAGCCTGCGAATGATCTGCAGGCTTTTCTTTCGTAGTAACGGCTATTTGCTGCAACATTTACCTTCCAAACACTTCCTGCTCCTTGCCCCTCACCCAGATGCGCTGAAGCTGAAGCTCCGGACCAACGATCAGCACGTCGGCTTGCTTGCCCGGGGCGAGACTGCCCGTCCGGTCGAAGAGGCCGAGCTGGCGCGCCGGATTGCCGCTCATATAACGGCTTGCCTGAGGGACGGTGACGCCGACTTTGCCAACGACGTACTGCAGCGCTCCGATCATCGTCAGCGTGCTGCCCGCGAGGCTGTTGCCTTCCTTCAGCGTAGCGACTCCGCCGGAGACGATAACCGCCAGTCCGCCGAGGTCGTACTCGCCGTCCTCCAGTCCGGCCGCCGACATGGCGTCCGTAATCATGAGGAGGTTGTCCTCGGTTTTCGTTTTGGTCAGCAGCCGGATGCAGGCCGGATGGACGTGATGGCCGTCCGCGATAATCTCCGCCCGGATGCGGTCGTCGGTCAGAACGGCGCCGACAGTGCCCGGGTTGCGATGGTGAAGTCCGGTCATCGCGTTATACGTATGCACCGCCTGGTTCAGCCCCGCGTCCGCAGCCGCGATCACCTGATCGTAAGTGGCGTCGGTGTGCGCTGCGGCCGCGTTGATTCCGTTCGCGCGCAGCCATGAGATCAGCTCAAGCGCGCCTTCCGTCTCAGGTGCAAGCGACAGCTGCAGGATCAGGCCGGGATGTTTCGCAGTCCATTCCTCGAGCCACGCTTTTTGCGGAGGGACGATGTAGGCCGGATTTTGCGCGCCTTTCCATTTGAGGTTAATGAAAGGTCCTTCCAGATGGACGCCGACAACCTGGGCGTAGGGCATGTCCTTAGACCGGTAATCGGCGACGACGTCCAGCACTTGGGAGAGATGATCCTTAGGTCCCGTCAGCGTCGTAGCGACGATGGAAGTCGTCCCGTGGCCGGCGTGGAACTTGGTGATCGTGTCGATCGATTCCTTCGTCGCGTCCATCCAGTCGGCTCCGTAGCCTCCGTGAACGTGAACGTCCACGAAGCCCGGAAGCACCCAGCCGCCTTGCGCGTCGACCGTCTCCGCATCGCCGCCGGCGTACGGAGAAGCGCTGATCGACTCGATGATTCCTCCATTCAGAACGATGGTGCCGCCTTCGATAACTTCTTGCTCTGTGACGATTTTTGCGTTCGTGATCGCGATTTTTCCGCTCATGCGTTCAGCAGCCTCCCCGCTTCGGTGTCGAGCAGCACGACGACATGCGGGTGCGTTTGCAGCAGCGAAGCCGGGCACTCGGTCGTAATCGGGCCTTGCAGCGCTTTTTGGACGATTTCCGCCTTGTCCGCACCGCGTACGACGAGCAGAATCATTTTCGCTTTCAAAATCGCCCCGACTCCCATCGTCAGCGCATGAGTCGGCACCTGGTCGATCGAATCGAAGAAGCGGGCGTTCGCCTGGCGGGTCTCGTCCTTCAGCTTGACGATATGAGTGCCGCTGACGAGCGAATGGTCCGGCTCGTTGAAGCCGATATGTCCGTTATGGCCGAGGCCGAGAAGCTGCAGGTCGATCTGCTTCGCGTCTTCGAGCAACTGGTTGTACCGGGCGCATTCCTGTTCCAGGTTTTCCGCGTTGCCGTTCGGAAGATAGGTGCGTTCCGCAGCAAAGTCGACATGGCCGAACAGGTGATGCTTCATATAAGCATGGTAGCTTTCCGGATGATCCTCGGCAATGCCTACATATTCGTCGAGGTTAAACGAGGTGGCCGATTTGAAGCTGACCATCCCTTTGTTGTACGACTTGACGATCTCCTCATAGATTCCGACCGGGGTTCCGCCGGTAGCAAGACCGAGCACCGCCCGCGGATTGGTCTGTACGAGTCCGGTGATGATGCCTGCGCCCGCTTCGTTTAATTCCTCGTTAGAGCGGAAAGTTAAAATGTTCATCGTGTGTTATCTCCCTTTTTCTTTGCGGTATTTTTTGACCATCTGATACGACTGCTCCAGCTTGGGCACATACTCGTCGAACGATTCCGTGACCAGTCCGGTAAACAAAATATCGACGACATGCAGCTGCGCGATTCTCGAAGCCATATCTCCCCGGCGCATTCCTTCTTCCAGCGAAGAGGTGTATAGCGGAATATCGGCAAGCGACGACAAGGTGTTCGGCCCGTACTTCGTCAGCGATACGGTTGCGGCTCCGCGTTCCTTCGCGCACCGGAGCGCATCGATCGTCTCCGGCGTTTCCCCCGAATACGAGATGGCGAATGCGGTATCTCCTTCGCCAAGGATGGACGCCGACGTAATCTGCATGTGCGGGTCGGAAAACGCGGTCGCCCTGCGGCCGATCCGGACGAGCTTCTGGTAAAAGTCTTGAGCGACGACTCCGGATGTAGCGACGCCGTAGATATCGATCTGACCGGCGTTTCGCAGCGCGTCCAGCGCACGTGCGAGCTGCTTCGGGTCCAGCAGGCGGGACGTATCGGAGATCGAGCGGATATGGTTCGCTTCCATGGCGGACACGATGCTTTCCAGTGTATTGCCCGCGACGATGTCCTGATACGAGTCAGCCGCCGGCTGCAGGGCGAGCTCGGTGGCGAGCTGCAGCTTCAGTCCGGCGAAACCACCCGCATGAAAGTTTTTGCAGAACCGGGAGACCGTAGCCGCGCTCGTCTGCGACTGGTCCGCCAGCTCCGTTATGCCGAGCCGTACGACGAGCTGGGGATGCTCGGTTATAAACGCGGCGATCGTCTGCTCCTTCGGATTCAGCTCGTGCATTTGCTCGCGGATCGATCTTAACAAATCGGACATGCGAGCATGTCACCTCTTTCGGAATGCGGCTTAAACGGGATGTTTGATCTGGAGTGTGAAAATAATTTTTGTATGATTTTATCATACACGAAAATCATTTTCTTAGCTACTGTCATTTCCTTTACATTCCTTTTGTCCCGGTCATTTGACAATCCGTCTGAAAACATGGTTTGATTAGTATTATTTCCTCAAATCTACCGTTGCAAAAGGGGACCGACAAAAGATGAAACGAACTTGCCCGGAAGCGATGCTGTTCGACCTGGATGGAACGCTGTTCCAGACGGAAACGCTGCTGCTGCCCGCTTATGAGGCCGCTTTCGAGGAACTGCGACAAGAAGGCACCTACACGCTCGGCACGCCGCCGAAAGAACTTATATTGAGCAGTCTCGGCATGCTCCTGGAACATATATGGGCGAGAGTGCTGCCCGACAGCGACGAAGCGGTTCGCCGCCGCGCGGACGAGCTGCTGCTCCGCCATCAGACGGAAGGGCTCCTTCGCGGAGAAGGGGTTATGTACGAGGGTGTGGAAGAAACGTTACGAGCTTTGCACGCCAAAGGTATCAAGCTGTTCGTTGCCAGCAACGGGCTGGAAGGCTACGTGAAGGAAGTTATCCGGCTGAAAGGATTGGACGATCTGTTCACCGGACTGTACAGCGCGGGCGAATACGAGACCCGCTCCAAGGTGGATCTGGTCAGGCTGCTGCTGGAGCATCACGGGGTCCGTTCGGCCTGGATGGTCGGCGACCGTTCGTCCGACGTGGAAGCGGGGAAGGAGAACGGCTTGCCGGTCGTTGGCTGCCGTTACGCCCAGTTCGGGAAAGACAGCGAGCTGGATGGCGCCGATATGATCATTACCCAATTCAGCCAACTGCTCGAACTAGTCGAATAGACGCACGAAATTGCAGCACACAAAGGATTGTCCCAAAAGCGCTCGCATGACATGGAGCGTCGCCCTTTCCAAACGAAAGGACCTCAAATTCCACTGAACGTGGAGAGGTCCTTTTTTTTTGAGGAAAACCGGTTCTAAGCGGGGCTCGCATAATCGAAAAAACTTTTGGAGACAGCCCCTTTTTGATTGTATTTGACAAAACAGAGCTACATCCACTTGACCTGACAACCTGGCTGCTAGGTTGCGAACTTCTCACGGGCTGCCTTTCAACTGCCGGATATGTTTGGTGCGCGACTCGGCTCTTATCGTTTGATTGGAGCCGACCTGCAGCAGGGCTGAAGTCGAGATGCCAATGACGTCCACATCTCCAACTTTAATATACGGACTGCGATTCACAACGTTAAAGTCGACCTGTTCGTACACGTCCGGCTGGGGGATTGGCTTGGTAAAAATCCGGTAGTCGTCAAAATTCCCTTCCTTTGAATGGTAGGAAGAAACTTCGCGCTGCACCGCCAGCGCCTTATTGCGCAAATTGACGTCGACGATATCGCCGATAAGAATAGTGGAGCTTAGCACAACGTCGTTGATATGGATGTTCCGGACGATCGAGATTCTTGCCATTGCTTACTCCAGCGTCAATGGCACGATGGGACCGATTATCAGCGATTCCGGGGGTGTATCGAATATGGAGGACAACGTGACGACTTTCGTATCGCCGATCAATAAGACGGACGAGCTGGCAACGCCGGTAATTTGAATGGAGCCTACCGTCAGTTCCTTGTTCTCGACGCTAAACTTCATGTCCCTCATCCCTTCTTCTTATGATGCTGAATATGCCGGTCGATCGCGACCTCGATATCAGATTTCAGCTTTTCGTAGATCACCTGCTCCTTCCGGTTCGGGTCTTCGACCTGGCCGCTGCCGAGCGGCATCGACTTGATGTAATTTTCGATGCGGTTGTCGACTTGTCCCCGGATGTCCCGGATCATCGTATTCCGGTAGTCGTGCCCGATAATCATCTGATACTTCTCTTCCATGCTGCGGATGTAGGCCGGGCATTCATCCGAGAGGTATTGTTCAATCCGCTGGTTTACGCATTGGTATAAATCTTTATTGTATGTGACCGTCTCCACAGGCTCACCATCGACAGTCAAATCTTCAATCGTTTTGTCTCCGCCCGGCGACACCCCGATATGAAGCGTGCCTTCGAGCTTTTCGATTTTGAGCTGATCGAATTTGTATTCGATTTTCTCCACGTTCATCGGCCGCTGCTTACTTAATCGCTCCATGTCATTTTCTAATTGCTTGACCTTGTATTCGAGCTCCTGCAGCTTCTGATATTGCCATTGCAGCATGTCTTGCAGCTGCTGAAAAGGATACGGAGGTAGACAGCTCATTGTTTTCCATCCCCATAAAACGTAATAGAGGTTGTTCAGAGGCTGTCGATTCAATGTGGACAACCAAGTGGAAAGGGAAAAGATTACCTTCTGGCGAGTTTTGTCTGGAATCCCCTACCTTACAATCCTTATGAAATCAAGGGATTCCGGACAACCTGTTTGAGCATTTTTCACTTGGAACGGCCTGCTATCACTTCTACACATTGAACCGACAGCCTCGCTTCATCCCATCTTCTCGGTGCTGAAAACCGGACTTTTTGAACATGCATTATAAGTACCGACCGGATTACAGCGAATCCCTGCCCGAAGGGTTGGGCAAAGGAACAAGCGGCGCTTCCGGGGCGATCTGTCCGATCGTGGGAGCGGGCTCTGTAAATCCGCCAGTGTTGTACAGCTTGGACAAGCTTTTGATGATGCCGGCGCTCCCGATCTGCAGCACGGAAGAGTTTTGGACAGCTTCCACTTTCAACTGATGGATGACTATGCTTTGATGCACGACCAAGTTCATCACAACACCCGCCTACCATAAGGAAATGGTGTTCGAATCCGCAATTCCGGCGTCCAGCGTGTTGGTGTTATTCACACCGTTGAACGTTTTGATGTCGACGCCCGTGTTGAACGATCCGGCACCCGCAAATGTTTTGGAGGTGCTGGTCGGCGACAGTTGAAGAGAGTCCCCTATATGTACGATGGAGCTGTTTCCTACGCTTAAAATTTTAATATTTCCTACGATTGCCGGCATAGTTAACACCCTTAACGATGGATTGTTTCATTCTTATGCATGATTCTTCAAGACTATGATTAGGAATAAAAAAGTGGAGCGAATCCTTGCCATCCGCTTATAGAGTCGGATCAGAAATATAGGATACCGGACTTGACCGAAGCTCATTTATTTGGAAAACGTTCATATAATGGTTGTTAAGTAAGGAGAGGTTGCCATGGACGATCCCAAAAAAAACTTTTTGCAAAATTTCGACTGGAAAAGCTTCGAGCAATTTTTTGGCGCCAGGTTGCCTCAAATCCCGGCTGACCGATTAAAGGATACGAATTGGATCGAGAGCTACGTCCAGGATGCCATTAAACAGGCGTTTCCGCAAAATAGCGAGTTGAATCTATCGTCCAAAAGATACAGCGCGGAAGTATTCGAGACGCATAACAGCGTGATCGTAAAAATTTCGATTCCGGACCAGACACAAGCCAAAAATGCACGCGTAAAGGTCGGCGCGAACGTGGTGAAACTGGAAGGGCTGCCCGGTAAAGGCAGCCAATTGATCAAGCTGGGCAGCGCAGTTATAGAGTCCAGCTGCAAGGCGGTATACAAGGACGGAGTGCTGCAGCTGCATTTGCGGAAAAGAGCGGACGATGATTTTTTTCACGAAGCTCCTATCCGGTTTCGGGATTAAGGGAGCGGTTTCTTGGATCGGGATCGGCTCAGAGGGCGAGTGCGGAGTCTGCAGCCTGTAGGTTTGACAAAGTTACGAGCGGCATCGGCCGGATCGGGCAGACGCAGCCGGCATTGAGGCTGATGCAGACTCCGCTCGGATGGATCGCTCCCAAGTCCCAAACGCTCTTGAAAACGAAACGGGCCGACAGGCCGGTCAGTTGTTCAGGGCAGTCAGGCTGTCCAGAACATCCGGGTCGCTCGTATTCGTATTGCTGATTAAGGAATTGGTCTGCAAGAAATCTCCCGTATTGCCTCCCCCGGAACCCGAATACGATTTCGATGTACTCTTGGGCGAGATTTGGATCACATCGCCGAACGTGACGGTGCCGGAAACGCTGGTAATCCGAATCGGCGACAAGATGACAGACGGCATATCGCTCACACTCCTTCCGAAAAACATCTTTACTAACGATATGACATCCGGAACCGAATCATGCAGTAGCGGCGCAATAATTATGTGCATAAGCAGCTTATGCGGGGCGAGAGGCAAACGGGAAAAAGATAGTCGTGTGCGCGCCTAAACATTGATATACGGCCCGTGTCTCCTGCGATCAGCAACCAAGCGATCCGGCTCCTTCCAAACGACAAAACGAGGTTGTCCCCAAAGTCGCTTGCGATTTTGTTGAGATTTGCGTAGACCGTTTTCCCCCGAGAAAAAGGACCTCAACCTCCACTTGTATAGTGGAATTTGAGGTCCTTTCGTTTGGATATGGGGACGTTCCCGTGTCCTGTGAGCCTTTTATATGTTCAGCCGAGCAGGACTCTGCTGCCTATAGTGCGGTTTTGGAGCCTCAGTGGCCGATCGGCCCCGGCTCCATCGTTTTCGGGTCCCCGGACGACAGCTCCATACGGGCGCGACCGAGCAGCATAACGAAGACGAAGCCTACGACGGTGATCAGGATCGAGATCAGAAACAGATACGAGATCGAGCCGGCCAGCGCTTTCGTCGCGCTCTGGACGACTTCCTGCGGCAACGCCTCCCGCACCTGCGGAATCAGCAGCGCCTTCGGATCGGAGAACTGCGCGGCCTGGTCGGGTGGGAACGAGGCTTCGATGCCCGACTTGTAATTCACTTTCTGCAGGACGCCCAGCACCGTTACGCCGATCGCGGAACCGATCGTACGGAAAAACGTGATGAGCGAGATCGCCGCGCCTTTGTATTGCCCGGGCAATCCGTGAAGAACCGAGATGTTCAGCACGACGAAGTTGACGCCGATTCCGAGTCCGACAAACACCATGTACAGCGTAACGGTCCATCTCGGAGTGTCGACCGTCATCGTGCCGAGCAGCGCCATTGATACCGCAAGAATAATCGTAGAGATCAGCATGATGCTGCGATACGACATCTTGTTGATGAGCGGACCGCCCAGCATGCTGCTGGCGACGACGGCGAGCATCATCGGGGTGAGCGTCTGGCCGGCCGCGCTGGCCGATTCGCCGTACACGCCTTGGATGAACAGCGGGATATAGGTTGCGCCCGAAACCATGATGATGCCGTACAAAAATCCGATCGCCTGGCTGGCGGTGAACAGTCTGCTTTTGAACAGCTTCAGTTCTACAATCGGATCGGACACTTTGCGCTCGGTCGCGATAAACAGCAAAAAGCTGGCCGCGAACAGAACGAAAAGACCGATAATTTGCCACGATCCCCAAGCGAACATATCGGAGCCGGCAAGCTCGATCGCGAACATGAAGCTGAGGATGGCGACGACTAGCGAAGTAGCGCCGGTCCAATCGATTTTCTGCTTGCGGAGGGAAGCTTTCTCCCGGTAGCCGAAATGCATAAGCGCTAATGCGACGGCGCCGATCGGCAGGTTAATGTAAAACACCCAGCGCCAGTCGATATAATCGGTAATATACGCGCCGAGCGCCGGTCCGAATACGCTCGACAGCCCGAATACGGCGCCGAACAGCCCGTTCATCTTGCCTCGCTTCTCCGGCGGGAAAATATCGAAGATAACGGCGAAGGCGATCGGCATCAGCGCGCCGCCCCCGATCCCTTGGACCGCCCGGTAAACGATCAGCTCCGTCATGCTGCCGGCGATGCCGCATAGCACCGACCCGACCAGGAAGATCACGAGCCCGAGCTGGAAAAACAGCTTGCGTCCGTACAGGTCGGACAGCTTGCCGAAGATCGGCGTGGCGACCACGGTGGCGATCATGTAGGCGGAGAACACCCACACGTAATGCTCGAAGCCGCCGAGCTCCGTTATGACCGTAGGCATCGCCGTAGAGACGATCGTCTGGTCCAGCGCGCCGACGAACATGCCGAGCAGCAGGCCGGCGACGACCCAGTTAATTTTGGTTTGCTTGTGGTCCATCATACACCTCTTTTGGTAGTGGAAGGAAACGTGTTCCGTTCCGGATTCTCCTATAATAAAGCAATCGGCTTTCCGAATCAAAATAAAAATGCGTAAAAACGATTCTTTACTTGGTGCAATCGAACGCAGGTGTGACTGTCCGGGTACTCCCGTTTGCCGGCCGCGTTCCATTTGGCGTATGATAGCAGGAGACGTCTGCTCGGTTAGCAGATGGAAGAAAGAAAGGAAGTTTTTGGGATGAACGAAACGATACTCATTGTCGATGACGATCCGGCGATTGCCAATCTGATTGAAATTTATTTGCATAACGAAGGCTATACGGTTATGAAGGCGAATAACGGTCATGACGCGCTGGAGCTGATGAAGCGCAAGGAGCCGAAGCTCGTCATTCTCGATATTATGATGCCCGGCATGAGCGGGCTTGAGGTATGCCGTCACATTCGTGCCGACAAGGCGGTGCCGATTCTGATGGTAAGCGCGAAAGCGGAAGATATGGATAAAATATTGGGACTGATGACCGGCGCTGACGACTACCTGGTGAAGCCGTTTAATCCGCTGGAGCTGCTGGCGAGAGTCCGCTCGTTACTCCGCCGCGCGTACGGCTTGAATGTCAGATCGAACAAAGAGCGGAGCGCCGATGTGATGGCGTTCGAGAACCTCGAGATCGACAAGGCGACTCACACGGTCACGGCCGACGGCAAACCGGTCCATCTGACCTCGATCGAATTCGGCATCCTGCATCTGCTGGCCAGCCATCCCGGACGCGTCTTCAGCGCCGAAGCGATTTACGAGCACGTATGGAACGAGCCTTACTCTCCCACTTATACGACGGTTATGGTGCACATCAGCAAGCTGAGGGACAAGCTGGAGACCGAATCCGGCCACAAATGGATTCATACGGTATGGGGGGTTGGCTATAAATTTGATCGGTAAACTGCTCTACAGCATACGCTGGAAAATCATCGCACTTTTTGTTGCCAGTATCGCTTTGTCCGCACTCAGTCTGGCCGGCGTCTGGGCCGCGCTCGCCCTGCTGTACGAATTCGGGATTCGCGCGCCCGCCCGGCTTGCCGTCGATTTGGCGGACATGTTCGGCGTTGTGGCGTTGTTCGTCGTCGCCGGCGTGTTTTTCTTTATCATCCACATCTTCCTGCTGAGCCGGAAGCAGATTTTGTACCTGCACCGGATTACGCAGGCCGTCCAGCGGATAGCGGGAGGTCAGTTCGACGAACGGATTCCGGTCCGGTACAAGGACGAGATGGGGGATCTTGCGGCCAACCTGAACAAAATGTCGGAGCAGCTCAAAACGTCGATCGAAGACGAGCGCCGGGCGGAGCGGACGAAGTCGGAGCTGATAACGAACGTCTCCCACGACCTGCGGACGCCGCTTACGTCGATTACCGGTTACCTGGGACTGATCGAGCAGGATCGGTACCGCGACGAGGTGGAGCTGAGACATTACGTTCACATTGCTTATGAGAAAGCGAAACGGCTTCATGTGCTGATCGACGATTTGTTCGAGTATACGAGGTTAAGCGGAGGCGGACTGCCGCTTCGGATCTCCGAGGTCGATCTGGTGGAGATGATCGGACAGCTGACCGCCCAGTTCCAATACGAGATGCGGCAGGCGGGCATGGATATCCGGCTGTCGTTTCCGGAGCGTAAAGTGATGATAACGGCGGACGGCGACAAGCTGGCCCGCGTCTTCGACAATCTGCTGGCCAATGCGGTCAATTACGGCAAGGACGGCGTATATCTCGATGTATTCGTGCGCGTGGACGGGACCGAAGCGGTCGTCGAGGTGGTGAACTACGGGGACCCGATTCCTCCGCAAGATTTGCCCCACATCTTCGAACGGTTTTATCGGGTCGAGAAATCAAGAACGGAAGATATGGGCGGCTCCGGATTGGGACTTGCGATCTCCAAGCAGATCGTCGAGCTGCACGGCGGAACCATTCAAGCGGCCAGCGATAAGAGCCGTACGGCGTTCGAGGTAAGGCTTCCTTTGCCTGATAGGCGAAAGAAGGAGAAATAACGAGAAAAGAGGAGGAAATACACCTTTACACAATTCTTAAAAAATTATTAAAAAAAGAGTTGCCGAAAGCGGGGATTCCGTGCAAAATGAGAGGAGGAACAATCGTCCATTTGTACCATAGCGATTCCCCTTACAGCGGCTTAAGTACCGGTTGTGCTTGTCGCTGGCGCCGGAACTGATAAGCAATAAGACTACTTCGCGGAGTGGAGCGGTGCTTAACGTGCATACCGTGTACAAATTGTACCAGAAGTGTATCGTCAGAGATTTCATATATCTGATCCCGCTCGTGCCGCTTTCTCTGTATGTGAGATTGCGCTATTATTTTTATTTGCAGTCATCCGGCGTTGGATTTCCACAGGCTGCCGACTCCAAGTGGTACTTGGATTACGCGCATAATCTGATGGCTAACTTTACGATCGGCACGCATATGAACGATATTTTGTATATCGGCTACAATTTGCTGCTGACGGTGCTGCTCGCCATCTTTAAGGACCCCGCTACGATTCTGTTCATTCAGGCGGTTACGGCCAGCTTATGCGTCATTCTCGTCTACAAGATTACGAGAATGCTGTTTAACCGGACTGCCGCTTTTATCGCCGCCCTTTTTTATTCGTATTTATGGGATATTACGCTCTGGGCGACTTATATTTTAACGGACAGCTTTTTCATCAGTCTCCTGCTCTTGTGCGTGTATCTCCTCCTCAAATGTTATGAATCCGATAAAAAAATCGTGAAAGCGCTGTTTGCAGTTTCCTTGATGTATTTGGCGCTTTTCCGTCCGGCGGGGATATTGTCCGTCGCCTTCATTCTGCTTTATATTGTGCTTCGTCTACCGAGAAAGTCCGTGCTCGCCTTCCTGAACAAACATAAGCTGGCGCTCGGAGGCGCGGCGGCGGCCGTATTGATGGTGCTTGTGTACCTGATAGCCGGTCATAAGCTGAATGCGCTAATTACATCGATGCAGTTCAACGCCAAGATGGTCCTGTACAATATATACGCCAAAGGCTGGATCTACGATCATCCGACGCCGTACGATTACAAATATAAGCCGGATTATACGATTGACGTGTGGAATAGTTTGGTTCTTAGCTTTATAATTAATAACTGGGAACATATTCTGCACATTTATGGGAAAAGAACGGTTGCCTTTCTCGGAAGATGGGTTTGGCAAACCGATCTGAGCAGTCTTCTCGGCATTAAGCTTTTTCTCAAAAACATGCTTCCCGTTCTTTTATTTATGCTGGGGACGATTGCCGCGATGTGGAACGGAACCTTTCGGAAAGCCGCTGTTATCTGGTATGTCATTTTGGCGGTATTTATGTTTTGCATCATCTTTTTTATCGACGGCATGTACAGGTATAAGGCGCCCAGTTCGCCCTTCATCGCGATTGCGGCAGGGTACGGATTGGAACGGATCATTCGCGGTACGATTATCATCGCCAAAAAAATGACGGGGAAGTTGCTATGGAACAACAAGGGAAAATTCTCATCGTAATTCCGGCTTACAACGAGCAGAACAACATTTTGAAGGTGATCCGGGACGTTCGGGAGCATGTCCGGGACTGCGATATTCTCGTCATTAACGATTGTTCCTTGGACGGAACCTCCCCGGCGGCGAAGAAGGCCGAAGGGGTGAAGGTCGTCGATCTCCCGTACAATCTAGGGATCGGCGGCGCGGTACAGACCGGCTTCAAGTATGCCGCGGCTCACGGATACGAATATGCGGTCCAGATCGATGGGGACGGGCAGCATCTGTCCAAAGAGGTCGACACGTTGTACAATACGATGATCCGGACGGGCAGCGATGTGGTAATCGGCTCCCGGTTTCTCGACGTTCAGTCGTTCCGGACGTCCTGGTCCAGAAGACTCGGCATCAAAGTGTTCTACTATTTGTTCCGGATGCTGATCCGCACCAAGGTTACGGACGGCACCTCGGGTTTCCGGATGTACAACCGCAAGAGCATCCAGCTTCTCTCGAGGCATTATTCCGACGACTATCCGGAGCCGGACGCGATCATCATGCTCAAAAAGCATGGTCTGCGCATAAGCGAGGTAGGCGTTGAAATGAGGCAGCGCGAGCATGGCTCCTCGTCCATCACGATGATCAAAAGCCCGTACTATATGGCGAAGGTGATCGTATCGATTTTCTTCTCCTTTATCAGGACTAGGTGGTGAAAGGACAAATGGACGGCGCTCATTTGTACAGCGTTCAATTGATGGGGATTGCGTTCAGTCTGTTTTTGATCATATCCGTCTTTTTGATGGTCAGAGCCAGGATGATCCGGGAAAAATATTCGCTCATCTGGTTTGCGATCGGTATCTTTACGCTCGTCATGTCCGTATTTAAAGATATGATGGACTGGTTCTCGAATCTCATCGGAATAGACTATGCGCCCTCGGCGTTCTTTGCTATTCTTATTGCATGCGCTTATTTGCTGCTCTTGAATATGAGCGTCAGCATCTCGGGCATGAAGATGCATAACAAGGCGTTGACGCAGGAACTGGGATTAACGAAGCTGAGGCTCGACGAGCTGGAGAAGAAATTAAGCGAGGGTGAATCCAAATCAAGTATTTGATGCTATTCGGGAGCGTTTTGATGACGGTGACGGGCAGCACGCTGCTCAAAATCGGCAGCAGAACGTTAAGTTTTGACGGTGCGATCTTCGGTGTCATTATGAGTTATATCACATCGCCTGCTTTATTGGCCGGCTTTGCGGCTTATGCGGTAGGTGCGGTGCTGTGGGTATATTGTTTGTCCCAGTTCGACCTGAGCTACGTTACTTTCGTATCCAGCTTCCAATATATTTTGCTGCTGGCCGCGTCTATCCTGATCTTTCAGGAGCATATCAGTCTGATGAAGTGGATCGGCTGCATCATCATTATGATCGGCGTAATTTTCTGGCTGAAAGGATAAACGGCTGATGTTCAGGTGTGTTGCGTATACCGACGCCATGAAGGAACAGTGGGACAAGTTCGCATGGTCGAAGGGGACGGTATTTCATACGATTGCGTTCAGACATATATTGACGGAAACTTTCGGATACAGCTGCATCTACCAGGCGATTGTAGACAAGGATGACCGGGTCCGGGCGATTATGCCGCTTGTCGCAGGCCGCAATCTCGGGCTCAAGAAGGTCGGAGTTTCGCTTCCGTTCGTGAATTATATGGATATTTGCGCCGACAGCGACGAGGCGCTCCGCTATGCGATCGATTCGATTCCGGAGCTGAAATCCCGGTACGGGCTCGGCTATATCGAGTTAAGGCTGAAGGAGCAGACGTTGAACGGCGCAGGCTGGAACGTGCAGGATCACAATTATACATTCGAGCTTGCTTTAGCGGATGAGGAGGAGCGGGTACTGGCGCTGTCTTCCGGCAGCAACCGGAATCATGTCCGCAAAGTGTACAAAAACGATTGGTTCGGAGTTTCGTTCGATCCGGGGCATCTGGACGACTTTTATAACGTATACGTAAGACGGATGAAGCAGCTCGGTTCTCCGTCGCCGGAGATCGGCTTTTTTCGAAAGTTTTTCGAAGTTCTGCCGGACCACTCCCACCTGCTCACCGTCTTGGACAAGCAGTCCGGGGCGGTTGTAGGCGGCATGCTGCTGCTGACAAGCCCTTCGAATTCGACGCTGTATTACCCGTACGGGGCGAATTTGACGGAGTACAACAACAAATACTTAAATAATTTTATGTACTGGGAAGCGGTCCGCTTCGGTATTCGGCATGGCATGAACCGCTTGGACTTGGGCCGGTCGCCGGCCGGCTCCGGAACGTACAAGTACAAGGAGCAATGGGGGGCGAAGCCCGAACAGCTCCGTTATTACGTCTACGACGGCGGGGCTGGACAGTCGGGACCTCCGGACAAACAAAGCTTGAGCCTGTTCGTAGAGCTGTGGAAAAAAACGCCCGATTTCGTTACGGGCCCGGTCGGCAAACGATTGATCAAATATGTTTTTCCTTAAACTGTGAAAGTTGAGCTAAATATACTTCGTGGTTAAGCTGAATGTAACTTAATATAAACGTTTCTATAATCGGAGGATGCACATACGATGAGCAACACCAACTGGAAGCAGTACTTTGATAAAAGGGCCGAAACTCATGGAGCGGCTGTCCAATCATCCGACTATTTCAATGAAGAAAGCTTCTTTATGCAAAGGGACAATACGCTTCGCTGGTTGGGCGACTGCAAGGATAAAACCATACTCGATGCGGGCTGCGGCGTAGGCGCGTTCAGCGAGCCTCTCGTCAAAAACAATACCGTATACGGCGTAGACTTCTCCGAGAAAAGTCTGGAATTCGCGGCGGCACGGGGATTGAAGACGATGCCCGGAGATTTGACGGCGCTCACGTTCGAGGACGGCAAGTTTGACGCCGTATTGTGCATCGGCGTTATCCAACTGATCGAACAATACGAAGCCGTTATCAAAGAGCTGGCCCGCGTGACGAAGCCCGGCGGCACCCTCCTGATTCAGACGCTGAACAAAGGCTCCGTACAGCGGAAGCTGCTCAAGCTGATGGAGAAAAGCAAAAAGTTCGACCGGATGTATACGATGGACGAGCTGAAGAAAGTGTTTAACAAATACGGCTTTGATCAAATCGAGTTTCTGCATATGTATCATCCGTTCAAATTCGTTACGAACGGCAGATCGGCGGGAGCGTTCTCGAACATGCTCGCCACTTCGTTTGCGATAAAAGGGAGAAAGAACATTGACTAACCTGGAGAAACCGGTCGGCGGAGCGGTTAATATGCTGACCTTCGATATAGAGGAATGGTTTCACGCCAACTACGACGACATCGCGCCTCCCACCGGCAAAGGGTCGAATTTCCGGGCCAATATGGATACGCTGCTGCAGATGTGCCGGGAGACGAACAGCAAAGCTACCTTTTTCGTACTGGGCTGTATCGGGGAGGATTATCCGGACGTCGTCAAGGCGATCGCCCGTGACGGTCATGACGTCGCTTCGCACGGCTACGGCCATCAGCTCGCCTACTCGCAGACGATTGATGAGTTTCGCGACGACGTGAAGAAATCGGTCGATATTTTGGAGAACCTTACCGGCACGAAGGTCCTCGGTTACCGTGCACCTTCCTGGTCGATCGTGGAACGGAATCTGCACTACCTGGAGGCGCTTGAGGAGCTTGGCTTAAAGTACGATGCGAGCATTTTCCCGGTGAAAACGTTTCTGTACGGCATTCCGGGCGCGCCTACCGTGATCCATAAGCCGCGGGTGAACGGCAGGGAACTGGACTTGTATGAGGTGCCGATGTCGGTGATGAAGCTGGCCGGCAGAAACATCGGATATTCCGGAGGATTTTACTTCCGGTTTTTCCCCAAGTTTTTTATCGACTACGCGATCCGTTCGGCGAACCGCCAAGGGAACAGCTCGATCGTTTATTTGCATCCGAGGGAGATCGATACGACCGAGCACAAGCTGAGCCTTCCGCCGAAGGAACGGTTCATTCATTACTACAACGTAGGCGGAACCCGGTCGAAGCTGGAGCAGATTATGCGAAGCTTCCACTTTACTTCGATCTCGGATCATTTGTCGCGGAACTTCAAGCTGGAGCTTGCGGATCGGTAAGCGAACGCAGGGCAGGCGAGCAAACATTGGACGGATCAACGGAGGCGTTTGACCGCTGCTGCAGCGGTTGAGCGCTTCTTTTTTACGCCGTTTTATGGACAGCCGCTCCGAACGATTGTCTGGTATAATCAGGATGGATATCGATTTCTTAGTTAATAGTCGGAAGAGGGCGGGCCGAATATGGGGAAATTACATAAAGTTTTGCTGATCGGAGTAAACGGATTCGGCGCCAGGCATCTGAACGAGCTTACGCGCCAGCAGGATGAGGGAATGCTGGAACTCGCAGCGGTAAGCGATCTGCGGTTGTCGGAGGAAGCATCCGCCATCGTTACGGAGCGGGGCATCCGTCATTATACGGACTACCGCGAGATGCTGGCCCGGGAGAAGGACGCCAGCTTCGTCGTCATCTCGACGCCGATTCAGCTCCATGCTCCGATGGCTATCGAAGCGATGGAGGCGGGGTATCACGTCTTGCTCGAGAAACCGCCGGCCGCGGTCATTCAGGATGCGCTGCGGATAACGGATACTGCAAAAAGATGCGGCAAGCTGTGCGCCGTCAATTTCTTCACTCCTTCGAGGAAAGCGCTGTCGATGCTGACCGGGATCGCCGCTTCGGGCGAGATCGGACCGATTCAAGCGCTCAAGGGCATCTCGCTGCTGAACCGGCCTGCAACTTATTTCACAAGAACCGCTTGGGCGGGCAAGCTGTCGGTTCAGGGCGTTACCGTGCTGGACGGCACGTTCCACAATCCCGCTGCGCATCTGTTTTACAGCATGCTGAACTTGTCGGAGCGGTTATCCTCACTGACGGGACAACCGTCCGGCTTGTCGAGCGTGACGGCTGAGCTGTATCATGCGAATCCGATCGAAAGCGACGATACTTCATGCGTACGAGTGGTTACGGAGGGCGGCCTCCGGCTGCACTTGTATATCACGCTGTGCGCCCGGCACGGAGAGACGCAGCGGATTCGTCTGGAAGGCACCGGAGGGGCCGTGGAATGGAGCTATGATAATAAGGTCACGTTATGGAAAGGCGAAGAATCGGTCGTGTACGATTGTCAGGACGAAGGCTTTATTCCTGCCCGTTACCGGAACTTGATTGCCGTAATCGAAGGCCGCGAGGAAAAGCTCGACGTCTCGCTGGAATCGGCGATCCGCTTTACGGTTGCGGCGAACGGCGCTTTTGAATCGTCCGGCAGCGTAACGGACATTCCGCGGCAGTATGCGGAGCCGGGCACACAGCAGGGAGATCCCGGCATGTATATCGGCGGAATTGAAGAGACCGTACGCGCCGCATTCCGCGAAGGTAGGCTGTTCTCGGAGCTCGGAGGCATCCCGTGGGCGAAAGCGTCGGAGCCTTTCGAAGTGACCGGATACAGCCGGTTTCCGCAGCAATTCCGGATCGGGGAATAACTCCGTTTCGGCTGAAGGCCGAACCTGAATACAAGGGAGCGATGTCGCAATGGAACGAATGTTTTCCGTGATCGGCTGTCAACACGGCCATATCGGCTCATTTATCGGGGAAATGATTGCCCTGGGGTACAGCTGCAAAGGCATCTACGAATCCGGCGATAGGAAGCTGGCGGTAGGGATTGCGGAGCGTTACGGTGTTCCGTTTCTGGACGATATGGAGGAGGCCCTTGCGCCGGAGATCGGCATCGTCGGCTCGGCCGCGCTGAATAACGAGAAAATAAACGTCATCGAGCTGTGCGAAAGCCGCGGCAAGCACATTATGGTAGATAAGCCGGCGGTAACTGACCGGGACGGGCTGAGCCGGCTCGAAGCCGTGATCGGACGCGGGCGCATCCAGGTCGGGATGATGCTGACGGAGCGGTTCCGTCCGGTGACGGTGACGCTGAAGCGGACGATCGATTCCGGCGAGCTGGGCGATATCGTCAGCCTGTCGTTTCGCAAGCCCCACCGGCTGGCTGGGGGCGCCAGAGCTCCGTTGTTTTTCAACAAAGAAAATAACGGCGGCTTGATTGTAGATATTCTGGTGCATGACTTCGACTTGCTCCGGTGGCTGACGGGCAAGGAGGTAACCTCCATGCAAAGCGTCATGACGAAAACGATGATGCCTGAGCATCCGACTTTCTACGATGTGGCGGCTGCCCAGGTTGTCATGGAGGATGCCGCTCTGGCCCAGCTGTATGCGGACTGGCATACCCCCGACAAAAGCTGGACGTACGGCGATTCACGCTTGTTCGTCTGCGGGACGAAAGGCTCCGCGGAGCTGCGACTGAACGGGGACCCGGCGCTTGCCAAGGAAGAGCTGATGTTTACCGTGACCGGCCGGGAACCGCTGGCCCGCAAGGAGCTGCAGCCGGTGCCGCATAAGCTGTGCGAAGATTTCTTGGGCGGGATCGAAGGCAAGCCGTCCGTTCTGACGCCGCACGATGTGCTGATGGTCAGCCGATTGACGGTAGAAGCGGACGAACGGGCGCAACTCATCGACAAGACGGCGGCACTATAAGCTGCTGCTGCAAATCCGATAGACATGAGTAGGAGAAGGCTGCCGGTGAGGCGGCCTTTTTATTAGTTTGGCGCCACAACGTTTACAATTGCTAAAGCGGTAAAGCTTCAAGGTTGTTTCGGGAGCGCCGGCGGCACAGTTTCTGTACCCAGTCAAGCCCCCTCTTAGGAGGGCACGCATCACGCAGAAAAGCTTCGATGAGCAGCTTGGCTTACATCGTGCCGGCAAGGGGGGCAGGCCGTTCCTCGTGGCGGCTCGGTTATGGAGTCAGGGATAAATCTTCTTCTCTCTCTTATCGGAGTTTTATATAATGAAGTTGCCTAGTTACATTATCGTTTAAGGGAACGGATGGAGAATGCTATGAACTGGCTGCGAAACTACACCGGCAAGTCGTATTGGTTCAAGATGCTCATCTCGATCGGCCTGCTGTCTATTATCGTTGTGATCTTGTCATCCGCCGTGTTGTTTTACAAATCGCGCAATACGATGCTGGACATGCAGCACGAATCCAACCGGAAGATGCTGGAGCAGGTCAGCTACAACCTCAGTTTTACCGACCGGATGCTGACGAACCTGATCACTTCCACCTATATGGACCTGCGTACCGCTTACCTGCTGGATTCGGCGCAGCCCGAGGAGTTCAAGCTGTATTCCAGCATCATGTCGTTCGAGAAGCTGCAAAGTTCGGTTCCGCTGCTGCATTCCGTCGCCGTCTACAATTCCCGCAACGGCTGCTATTATTACTATTCCGAGACGAAGGTGCTGAATTGCCGGGATGACGGGATGGATGGACGGGTGGACCGGTACTTAATGAAGGCGGACCATGTGCCGAAGCTGCAGCTCGTGCCGATTTATTACAGCGATTCGGACCGCAGAATCAGCCACTTTTCGTTTTTTATGTACAACAGCTCCTCCGGCAATCTAATCGGGACGGACAACGGAGCGCTAATTTTCAACATTAAGCCGGAATGGCTGTTCTCCAACGTCTCGGAAATGAACCGGCTCACCGAATATTCGGACAGCCATCTGCTGATCATCGACGGCAGCGGCAATATCGTCAACGATTTGTCCGGGAACGGCTCCTGGGACCGGCTTCGCGACCGGGTGGAGACCAGACGGCTGAACGACGGAGGAACCCATTCGTTTATCGATGACAGCGACGGCATCGCCAGTCTGGTTACCTATGTGTCGGCCCCCCAAAACAAATGGACGCTCGTGAGCGTACAGCCCTATGATGCGGTGTTTCGGGTTATTCAAGAAATGAAGGCGTTTACACTATTTGCCGTCGCGGTTATTTTACTGCTGGTTGCGGTCAGCTCGACGCTGCTCGCCTCGCGTCTGTACAACCCGGTGTCCGGGGTGCTGCGGCTGATCCGCAAAGATCCCGACCTTCACGAGCCGGCAGCGTCTGCCAGAAGGGACGAATTCGGGGTCATCTCGACGGTGCTGGAGAAAACGATGAACGAGATGCGCTCGCTGAAGCAGATGCAGGACTCGCAGAGCGGCATATTGCGCGGTTATTACGTGAGGCAGCTGCTGATGGACAACCCGCACGTATCGCCTTTTGACGCCGCCGACAAGCTGTATGCCGGTTCTGGACACGGACGGCGACGTTATTCCATCTGCTTGTTCATGCTAGACGACTATGCGGCATTCCTGAACAGCCATAGCCCGGAGGACCGGCGGTTATACACGTTCTCGATCGTTAACATTATGCAGGAGATGATCTCCCGCTCGATGCATGGCGATGTGGTCGAAGTAGGCGGGGACCGGTTCGTCGCGCTTCTATATGACGATAACTCCGGGCAGAGCGAGCCGCAGCTCGCCGAACGGATTCACCGGTTTGCCGCTGAGGTGCAGCAGACGATCATGACCTATTACAAGCTGTCGCTTACTGCCGTATTCGGCGATCCTGCGCCGGATTATGCCCAGATCGCCCGGTTATACAGGACGGTGGACAATTATGCGAAGTACCGGTTTGTTCATGGCAAACAGTCCGTCATCCATCCGGCGCTTGTCCGGCAAAGCGAGGAGAACCAGATGGAGAGCGCCGCGATCGAGCTGGAGAAGAGCTGGCTTCTGTCGATCCGGACCCGTAGTGAGGAAGAAAGCGCGAGTTTGCTGCAAGAGCTGTTCTCGCTTATCGCCAAGTTCCGCTACGAAGAGATGATCAATACGCTGCTTTCGCTAGCGGCCGGCGCCGCGCATGAGCTCCGGATGGCCAAGGGGGAAGGCGGAGCGCCCGATCTGCGTTCCGTGTACAAGCTCATCCTGGAAAAAGAAACGATTGATGACGTCCGTGGACTGTTCGCGCAGCTGTTCCACCTTTCGTCGGAAGACGGCATCGACGCGGCCAGCTCGGAGACGACGAAGCGGCAGCTGCTTGTCGCTACGATCCGGGATATCGTGGAATCGCGGTATACGGACTCCGCCTTATGCCTGCAAAGCATCGCCGACATGGTCCACTTGTCGTCTTCTTACGTGGGCAAGCAGTTCCGGGACGAGACGGGGCTGTCGGTCGCCAAATATATTACACAGGTCCGGATGAACCATGCGGCCGACCTGCTATCACAATCGGAGGCCAGCGTTAATAGGGTAATGGAACGTGTCGGGTTCGTCAACCAAAGCTATTTCTTCAAGCTGTTCAAGCAGCATTTCGGATTGACGCCCAACGAATATAAAATTCAGTATGCAGGCAAACACGAATAGACGGGCAGACGGGTCGGCAGCGGCGCGTAAGCCCGTCTTTTCGCCTTTGGGGCCGCAACCGGACTGCCTGCTCAGCTGGCACAGGGAGTGGCACGGTGAAAGTACAGTCCGTTTTTACAGTCGCACGGCTTCGTTTTTTACAGGGAAAAGCCGGTTTTTGCAGTTTTCAGGCAAAGGTTGCCCCGTTTAAGATGAAAGCGTGTTCACCGTAATGGAGATCCGCTCGCGGATATCCGTTCACAGTAAAAAAGGAGGGGACGAATTCTCATGAACAAAAGAGAAAAGGTTTGGCTGACGTCCGTGCTGGCGGCGGCTATGCTGGCCGGAGGCTGCACGAAAGCGGACGGCGGGGAGAAGGCCGGGCCGGATCAGGGAAGTGGCGCGGAGCAGGCGCTGGAAATCTCCTGGTTTATCGACGGAGATGCGGGCAGCTTGCTTCCGGATAAGCCTGACGACGATTTCGTCAAGAAAACGATCGAAGAGAAGTTTCACGTGCGCCTGAAGATTCAGAGCTATCCGGCGGGAGCCGATTACGACAACAAGCTGACCGTGGCGCTGGCCAGCGGCAATAGTCCGGATATGTTCATCACGAGCGGGACCTTGTCACAGAAGCTTATTCAGGACGGACTGATCGCCAAGATGACGCCTTACGTTTCGAAGGAAACGATGCCGAACTACTACAAGTATTGGAACACGAACGAGCTGGAAATGAAATCGTATCAGGTGGAAGGCGATTTTTACCGGGCGCCGCTTCCGTACAAGAAAAAACTCGATCTCGCGTATTACATTCGCAAAGACTGGCTCGACAAATTTTCGCTGCCGGTTCCGAAAACATACGACGAGATGCTGGAAGCGATGCGCAGGTTCTCGCACGACGACCCGGACGGCAACGGCAAGAAGGATACGTTCGGTTTTACGACGAACGGCAACGGCAAGTCGCTGTCGCTTTCGTTTCCGCAGTGGCGGAAGCACGGTCTCTATGCCGGGTATTACGTCGAGAACGACGAGTTTTTCGATACGCAAACCGACTCGCGCGTAGCCAAGGTAGTGGACGATACGCTCCAGATGATTAAGGACGGCCTCGTCGATCCGGACTGGTTTTTGAATAAGGCGGAACAAGTGACGGATAAAGCGGTCCAGGGCAAAGCAGGTATCGTGTATAGCCCTGACGTTAATTTTGCGCTGGACAGCAGCCCGAGCAGCGTGCAGAACAAAGCGAAGGCGCTGAATCCGAAAGCCGACTGGGTGCCGTTTAATCCGTATCCGGATAAGCCGTTCTGGACCGAGAACGAAGCGGGTTACCCGTTCCTGTTCAGTAAGAAGACAGCCGATCAGAATCCGGCGAAAATTCGCAAAACCGTCGAGATTCTGGACTGGCTGGCGGGCGAGGAAGGTTTCCTGCTAACCCGTTACGGGCAAAGCGGCAAGCATTATACGAAGGAAGGCTCGAAAATTACGATCCAGAAAGAAGCGTATTTGAAGGACATCGTCCAAAAAGGAAACTTCCTGTCGATCTACGACTTCTTCTCGCCGCCGTCGCCGGAGACGTTCGGGCTGACTGTCAAAGATCCGGACCAGACGCCGCGCGACGAGTCGATTCTCGCCTTCCTGCGCACCGGCTATAAATATGTGCCGAGCGTAGGCGCCAGTACGACTCCGCCTCCGGGGGTCAACCTGGGAGAGATGCGGACCAAAATGTCGGAATACCATGCCAGAATGCTGTTCGAGGACAAGTCGAGCGCGAACTGGCCGAAATACCGCGAGGAGATCATGATCAAGTACAAAGCCAAGGACATCTTCGAAGCGTATGCCAGCCAAATCAGCGAGGCGCGCGGCAAAAAAATTACGTTTAAAGCCGCTAACTGATTCCAATTCAGAGCTAGGATGCGGTATGAAAAAAGGGAATTGGCGTTAGCTGCACCATTTCATCCCGTATGGATAAGCTCTGTAATTGTACTGGACGGCTAACGACACAATCGAGCATTCGTCCTGCCTTTTCGGGCAGGGCGGGTGCATCCGACGGTGCGACGGGAAAGGAGCGGCCGATGGACCGCCAGACAACAATCAAGACGAGCTTCTCCCCGGCGAACGCGGAAAGACGCCGGCAGCTGTGGAGAAGCATCGCGCGCAGCCGCTGGTTTTATGTGATGATGCTGCCGGGAGTGCTGTATTATGTTTTATTTTGTTATTTGCCGATGGCCGGTCTGCTCGTCGCTTTTAAAGACTACAACCTGTTTAAGGGGATCTGGGACAGCCCGTGGGCCGGCTTCGACCATTTTCGGACGGTGTTCCACTCGCCCGATTTTCCGGTTATTTTCCGGAACACGCTGGTGATCAGCTTTTACCGGATATTGTTTAATATGATTCCGGATGTGGCGCTGGCGATTATGTTTAACGAGATCCGGATCGTCTGGTTTAAACGGCTGGTGCAGACGATTACGTATGGGCCGCACTTTTTATCATGGGTCATCGTATACGGGCTCGTATTCGCTTTTTTTGCCCCAGGGTCCGGGCTAGTCACGACTTTTATCCGCGATACGTGGGGGTTCAGCCCGAATGTGCTGACCGAGCCCGGACTCTTCCGTCCGCTGCTGCTCGTAAGCGATCTGTGGAAAAACACCGGCTTCGGCGCAATTATTTATTTGGCGGCGATGGCCAGCATCAACCCGGAGCTGTACGAGGCGGCGGAAGCGGACGGGGCGGGGCGCTGGCGCAAATTGTGGCATATTACGCTGCCCGGCATTCGCTCCGTCTTCGTGCTGCTGCTCATCCTCAGACTCGGTCATATTCTCGACGCCGGCTTCGAGCAGGTGTACATCTTCCTCAATTCCCGCGTCTACCAGGTCGGAGATATTATCGATACGTGGGTGTTCCGGCGGGGATTGGAGCAGCTCGATTACAGCGTGGCCGCCGCTACCGGCTTTTTCAAATCGGTGATCGGTCTGGTGCTCGTGCTGGGAGCGAACAAGCTGGCCAAAAAGCTGGGAGGTGACGGAATATGGTAACCAAGCCGGGGACGGTGGCGATCCGGAAATCGAAAAGCGACAGAATCGTCGACGCCGTTATGTACGGGTTCCTCACCTTGTTCGCGCTGAGCACGTTATTTCCGCTGTATTACGTCGTCGTCATGTCGATTACGCCGTATACGGAGGTGATGCGAAGCGGCGGCTTCGTCCTGCTTCCGCAGCAGGTGACGTTTGATGCATACAAGGAAATCTTCACGAGCGGACGCATCCCGCAGGCATTGAAAATTACGGTGACGGTGACGGTAGTCGGAACGTTTCTCAACCTGCTCGTTACTTCGCTGCTCGCCTACGCGCTGTCGAAAAAGACGGTGCCTGGGCGCAGCGGCCTGCTGCTCGGCATCGTGTTCACGATGCTGTTCAGCGGGGGGATGATCCCGACCTATCTGGTCGTCCGGTCGCTCGGACTCGTCGATACGATATGGGCGCTTATTCTTCCGGGGCTCGTGTCGACATTTAATCTGCTGATCATGAAGACGTATTTCGAAGGGCTGCCGCACGAGCTGGAGGAGGCGGCCAAGGTAGACGGCTGCGGCGACTGGCGGACGCTGCTGCGCATCGTGCTGCCGCTGTCGACGCCGATCTTCGCCACGATGGGGCTGTTCTACGGCGTCGGCCATTGGAACGCTTATTTTGCCGGCATTATGTATTTGAACGATAAGAGGCTGTACCCACTGCAGGTCGTGCTGCAAAACATGATTCGTTCCCCGGACGTCAGTCAGGAGCTCGAAATCCGCAACCCGATGCTGGTCGCCCAGCTTCCTCCCGAGACTGTCAAGATGGCGACTGTTGTGGTGGCGATCGTGCCGATCCTGCTCGTCTACCCGTTCCTGCAAAAGTACTTTATTAAAGGCATGCTGATCGGCGCGGTCAAAGGTTAACAATCGGGAGGGATTCTCTTGACGGAGCGGAAAGATCGGAAGGATCGGAACAGCGAATATCGGAAAGGCGTTCTCCGCAGGCTGCACCAAATCGGCACATGGCGGGGGCGCGGCGGGGCCAGCGGGATACTGCGCGAATCAAGGCGATCGGGCCGGGGCCTGGCTGCGGTTACACGGACGGCGATTGCGGCATTGCTGGTCGTGTGCATGGTATTGGAGATCCTGGCGGTTAGCGGCCCTGTGGCGGCAGCGGAGCCGGTTAATCTGGTGAAAAATGCAGGCTTCGAAATCGGCGCCGCCGCGCCGGACGATTGGTCGCGCGGCGCGGCCGGCACGTGGGAATGGGACGCGGCGGTCAGCCATACCGGCTCGCGGTCGGCCAAGCTGATCACGCAGGGCAGCACGGAGATTGCCTTCTTCTCCCAATCGTACATTCCGGTTCAGCCGGGCAAGCTGTACGAATTCAGCAGCTACTTCAAGCCGCAAAACATAACCGGACGCGCCTTCATCCTGCTGGCCTGGTATTCGGCTCCGAACGCCGCAGGGTTTCTATCGCAGAAAGTTCTCGATGTGGACCGCTCCGCAGCCGGCTGGTCGCGGGCGGCGATGCAGGAAACCGCTCCGGCTGGCGCCCAGTATGCCCACGTGGCCGTACATATGAGGGGCGGAGCCGGGACGATCTGGTACGACGACGTTTCCTTGACCCGGGTGATCCGCAACTCTGTCGTCGAGCCGACCGCCGCCCAGTTCGATAAAAACGCGGCACGGCAGCAAGATATTCCGCTCCGGGTGACGGCGAACGGCAACAGCTTGCTGCAGATCCGCAATGGCGGCTACGTTTTGCAGCCGGGAGGGGATTACACAGCGACAACGGGCGAGATCGTCCTGAAGAAGGAATATTTGGCCGGGCAGCCGGCTGGAACCGCGATTTTGACGTTTGTGTTCGATGAAGGGGAGGAACGTCAAGTGGAACTGAACGTTACCGATTCGACCGGCTTGAGCGTACCGTCGCTGATGTATTACAAGCAAGCGTCCGCTCCGCAGCCTTTAACCGTCACAGTGTCCGCTTATGCAGGCACGCTGGGCGGGCTGCGGATCGGAGGCTCTCCGCTTCCGGAGGGAGAGGCGTATACGGTGTCCGGCCTGGATGTGACGTTTCGGGAGCCGTACTTGAACTCTTTGCCGCCGCAAACCTACATCGTCCATTTTGATTTCGCAGGCGGCGCGGCTTCGTCGATTACGATCGATATCAAGGCAATCACAAGCAGCAAAACGCGCAGCACGATCTATACGCCCGCCAAAGTGCAAGCGGCCCGAAGCAACGTGCTCGCTTACGGCTGGGCAAGTCAGTCGCGCAATGCCGCGGTGACGCGAGCGGAGGCGTACTTCCAGTCGGACGGTTTTGCGCAAGATGGCTACGACTTTTTCTGGAAGGCGGTCCCGCCGCAGACGCTCCGGCGCAGCTACGCCGTTAACGAGACGATGGGCAGTCCCGTTACCGGACGCGACATCGACCGGTTCGGCGCTTATCCATATCAGGGAGATCCGATCAACGAGCCTTGGAAGATCGTCGATCCGAGCAGCGGCTACAAATTCCCGACGAACGATTTCGGCGCCTACTACGAGAGCGGTCTGGACGGCAAAGGGATATTCCGGCCGGAGCTTGCCGACCGCAGCCTGCTTGTGAATACGCTGTATCCGGAGAAGGGACCCGGCTGGGGCGTCGACGACGGCTTCGGCTGGGTGGACGGCAGCGGCAACCGGTATCCGTTCATCGCTTATTACGCTCACCGGTTCGTCTGGTACGGGGAGAGAAACGCCTTTCTCGTCGATGCGCTGAAATCGATGAGAGACGCTTACTTGTATACGGGAGACGCGAAATATGCGCGGGCCGGCCTCGTGATGCTCGACCGGATCGCCGACGTCTACCCGGAGCTCGATACGTCCGTCTACAAAGCGCCTTATCTCCATAACGGCGCGGAAGGCAAAGGCAAGGCGGTAGGGGCGATCTGGGAAACGTTTTTGATCAAGGAGCTGCTGAGCGCTTACGACGCGTTTTTCCCGGAACGCGAGGATGCTCTGCTGATTGCGTTTTTGCATCAAAAGGCGGGCGAGCTCGGACTGGACAATCCGAAAATAAACGGAGCGGCGATCTCGCGTAATATTGAGGACCGGATCGTCAGCCAAGTGTACCCGGCGATCCGAAACGGCGATATTCTCGGCAATACCGGCATGCACCAGAGCGCGCTGGCGATGGCGGCGGTCGTGTACGATACGCTGCCGCAGACGAAGGAATGGCTGGACTTTACGTTCCAGGCGGGCGGCGCGCTGTACAATCCGGCCCGCGTCACGGGCGGCAACGTGCTTCCTTCGCTCGTGAATAGGGTCGACCGGGACGGTCATCCGGACGAAGCTTCTCCGGAATACAACTCGTACTGGCTGAACCAGTTCCGCACGACGGCGGATATTTTGCAGGGCTACGATCTATACCCGGGGGCGGATTTGTACGGCAATTTGAAATTGAAAACGCTGTTCAGCGGTTTGTCCCCGCTTGTCTTAAGCGACAACTATATGCCGACGATCGGCGATTCGGGCAGGACGGGCAATCCGGCCGTATGGCTCAGTCTCGACCATTACGTCAAAGCGTTCCAGACGTTCGGCGATCCCGGATTCGCCCAGATGGCTTATTTCCTCAACGGCAACAGCACCGCCGGCATTCACGGGGACATTTTCTCGTCCGATCCGGAGGGCGTCGCCGCACAGATCGGTTCCGTTATCGCCGCGCACGGACCGCTGAAGCAGGAGAGCGCGAATTTGACCGGCTACGGCTTTACGGCGCTTCGCGACGGTACGGCGTCGGAAGAGACGCTGCGCGATTTGTGGATGTATTACGGGCGGACGATTTACCACGGGCACCGGGATGCGCTGAATATCGGTCTGCACGCTTTCGGGCTGGATTTGTCGCCGGATCTCGGTTACCCGGAATTTACGGACAGCCGGGACATGCACCGGTTCCATTTCGTCCGCAATACGGTGAGCCATAATACGGTCGTCGTGGACCGCTCGCAGCAGCAGCCCCAATGGGTGTCGACGCCGCTTCATTTCGACGATGGGGAGCGTGTCAAACTGATCGATGTGGAGGCAGACGATGTCTATCCGCAGACGACGACGTACCGGCGGACGACGGCGACGATCCGGGTGGATGACGCGAACTCGTACATCGTCGATCTGTTCCGGGTGAAGGGCGGCAGCGAGCATCATTTCAGCTTTCACGGGGCGGAAGGCGGCGTTACGACAGACGGATTGAATCTGACGGCACAGCCGGCCGGCACGTATGCGGGACCGAACGTCGAGTACGGCCAGCGGGTGGACAGCGTGGAAGGTACCGGGTATATGGGCAGCGGCTTCCATTACTTGAAGCGGGTCGAGCGGGACGATTCGCCGGCGAACGCATTCAGCGTCGACTGGGGCGTCGAAGATACCTGGAACGTATACGGGTTAGGGATGGGAGCACCGACCGATGTGCGCCTCCGGCTGACGATGATGGGCACGTTCGACGAGGTTGCGCTGGCGGACGGCATCCCGCCGCAGAACAAGCCGGGTAATCCCGAGAGCTTGCGTTACGTCCTTGCCAGCCGCGCCGGCACCGATCTGGACTCCTTGTTCGCCTCCGTTATCGAGCCTTACCGGGGCAGCCGGCACATCCAATCGATAGCTCCGGTTCAGGTAAAGGCGGGCGCGGCTGTCGTCACCGGCTCGGAGGCCGCTGCGATCAAGGTGGTGCTTGCCGACGGCCGAACCGACTATATCGTGAACGCTCTGAACCCGGACATCGTCTACACAGTCGACGACAAGCTGACGTTCCAGGGGTTTTTCGGGGTAGTCTCGGAGCGCGGCGGCCAGCCGGAATACGGCTATTTGCATGACGGAACCGTATTGCAGGCTAACGGTCAATCGCTGATCGCCACTTCCCTGGCCGCTGTGGAAGGCAGCATTGCCGGATTTACGAAGCAGCTTGTTTGGGAGAATGAGATCGTCGTCGCGGCAGACGCACCTTTGTCGCCGGGCGTGCTTCCGGAGCGGGCGCATATCTATGTAGAGAACGACGGAACGCGGAACGCCGCGTATGAGATCAAGTCGGTGCAGGAGCGTGCAGGAGGCGGCTATGCGCTTTCGATCGGCGACAAAACGCTGATCCGCCAATATGCGAACGATGCGGATATGGCTGCGGGGTATGCGTACGATATCGCGGAAGGGGCGGCTTTCCGGATTCCGCTGACGGCAACCTGGGAATCGGCGGCGCTTCTCTTGGAGGAGTTGCGCGGGCGGATCGAGGGGGAAGCGTCTTCGGGACGGATGTCGGCTGTGTTATCCGGCCAGCTCCTGTACCGGCTGAGTATAATCGGGCTGTTGGCCGGGCAAGGCCAGCAGGCGACGGCAGCCGACTACATGCGGGATATGCTGGCGTATATCGGCGCTCCGTCGGTGCTCCAGCAAGGGCTTCTGACAGAGGCCGCTCTTGCGGCGATCGGCGCGGATGCCGGAGCCATCCTGGCGAAGTGGGGAAGCTGAGCTGTGTAGGGCGACAGGGGGGCGAGCGTTTAGCGTTAGGAGCCTTATTGGGTGTGAGGTTCGCAGTGGCAGATGTCCCAGAACATTGCGCAAGAAGTGCCGGAAGATCATCATCGACCTTCGTTTAGGGTGTCTCGCAGTTGCAGATGCCCCAAAACATCGCGTAAGGAGTGCCGGAAGATCATCATCGAGTTTCATTTAGGGTGGTCAGATGCCGGTTTCTCGTGCAATGCAGGATTTTAGAGTGAGTGAGCCTGAGCCTGAGCCTGACCCTGAGCTTTGGCGGTACGCTGATCCATTTCAAGATGTGGTATCGTCGTTCTGACCGTACCGGATGTTAAGCACCCGGCAGTTTCGCCCGTATGTTGCTGGATCTTCTCGGTTACCGGAAGTTTAACTTCCGCTAATCTGTGAAATGAGTCGTTCGGACCCGAATACCGGAAGAAACGTTTCCTCTATTTCGCTGAAAATCAACGTTTAGGCGCGGTTTTGCTGAAATAGCGGAAACGAAATTTCCGGTAAGTACAGGGTTAGGCGTATCAGGTTGCGTTAGCGGAAGTTTTATTTCCGGAACTGGGCACAAGCGCGCGGGGAGACCCTGTAGTCAGGAATGGCATGTGGATTATATGGGGGAAGAGGGACTCACGGCCCAAACGGCTGGAATATCGCCCTGAAAGCCTCTTTACATGTATGGAAATGAATGTCCCGAGATAACCCATACAGGATAAACGATAACCATCAAATACCCGGAATAACCGGACCAACCCATCGGAAGGCGGAGAAAACGATGACTGGAGAACAGCAGCAATTGCACTATTTCGATTGCAATGCCAATGTCGGAAAAATCGGCTACAAGCACCGGCTGCAAATGTGGCGCACGGAAGATTTGCTGGCGGAGATGGAGCGGTGCGGAATCGCCGGGGCGCTCGTCTACCATGGGATGGCCAAATCGCATTCGCCGGTATACGGCAACCGGCTGCTCCCGGAAGAGCTTGCCAAAAGTCCGCGGCTGTTCGGCTGTCTGGCGGCGATGCCCGACCATTTGGGCGACTTTCCGGCGCCCGCGGCATTTCTGGAGGAGTTGCGGCAGAGCGGGATGCGCGCCGTCAAGCTGTTTCCGAAGAGCCACCACTACGATCCGGACCGGAGGACGATCGGCAAGCTGCTCAGTATGCTGGAGCAGGAGCGGATTCCGCTTCTGGTCGATGCAGCGGAAGTCTCTTTATCCGCTGTTGCCGGCATTGCCGGAAGTCACCCCGATCTGGCCGTCGTGCTGCAGGGGATGAGCTGGAGCCAGGAACGCCGGCTGTTCCCGATGCTCGATGAACATCCGAACGTACGGATCGAGTTCTCGGCATTGCAAAGCAATGCAATTATCGAGACCGCCTACGAGCGATTAGGCGCCGAGCGGCTGCTGTTCGGCAGCGGTATGCCGTTCAAAAGCCCAGGCGCAGCGCGTGCGCTGATCGATTACGCGCGGATTCCGGAAGAGGCGAAGCGGCTTATCGCAGGCGGCAATCTGGCAAAGCTGCTCGGCGCGTCTCCTCCCGAAGCGGCGCTGCCGGAGCAGGACGAAGTCACGTCGAACGCTTGCCGGGGACTGCCGATCACCATCCCGGTGTACGACTCCCATACCCATTTGATCGAGGACGGCGGCGGTACGGGCAGCGGTTTTCCGATGCTGCAAGGGGACATCGACGCGATGATCGCACTGTACCGCCAGATCGGCATCCGGAAAATGTCGATCGCTCCGTGGGCCGGCATCAACGGCGGAGATTCGGAGGCGGGTAACCGGATCGCCGAGCTGGCTATAGGCAAATATCCCGAGGAGGTCGAGGGGTATGCCGTGATCGACCCGAACTATGTGGAGGACGTCGAAGCGGAGGCGCGGAGATGGCATCTCGAGAAACGGTTCAAAGGAATGAAGCCATACTTTTACTTGTCGCATATTCCTTACACCGACCCGGCATTTGCGCCGTGGTGGCAGCTGGGCAACGAACGCAAGCTGTACGCCCTCGTCGATCCGGCGGGCCAAAACGACGCGGAGTACGTCGGACAGATCGAGGAACTGGCGAGTCGTTATCCGGAGGTAGCGATCTTTATGGACCACGGGGCGAGGAGCTTCGAGATTGCCGAGCTGTACGCGAAAACGGCGAAGGCGCACAAAAACGTCTATCTCCAGCTTACGTACACGTCCGTTACGCTTGGCGCGATCGAATATTTGGTTCGCGAGACCGGCGCGGACAAGGTGCTGTTCGGCACCGATTCCCCGATGCGCGACCCCCGGCCCCAGGTCGGCTGGCTAGCGTATGCCAACTTGCCGATCGAGGATAAAAAAGCGCTGTTCGGCGGCAATATGAAACGTTTGTGGGACCGCTGCCTCGTGTAGCTTATAGCTAAAGTACGTGCATACCGCCGCGTCGGCCGTATGCACACCAGACCGTCAGGGAAATGCTCCCTGGCGGTTTTTTTGCGGTTAAATGATCAGAATGTTCGAGTTCGAAAAAACGTTAACGTATGACTTCATTTAGAGCGGCAGGAGTGGCAAATGGGTGACCACCCCTTCCCATAACGATCTGAAGAGAAAGTTAAGGAATATTTAAACCTTTCTTCGTTTTCGATTAAACATTGTCCGTTACACTGGGTAACGATCAAAGCGGGAGAGGAAGCTGAAGAATGAAACGTTTAACGGTTGCCGCGCTCGGCATCGCACTGCTAATTCTGGTAGCCGGCAACACGTTCGGCGAGGAATACATGTCCAAGGCTAAACGATGGATGGACCGCACGATCGGCGGCGGCGGAGCGATCCTCGCTAGTGATGGCATTCAGGCCAGCCATGCCCTTGTCATAGATGCGGCAAACGGCAAGACACTCTATTCCAAAAACGAGCGGGAACAGGCGTATCCGGCAAGCACGACGAAAATCTTAACCGGTCTGCTCGCTCTGGAGCTGGGCAAGCCCGATGAACTGGTTACGGTCGGGGAGGAGGTCGCTCCCGAAGACCCGGAGGAGAGCCGGGCAGGGCTTCGACCGGGCCAGCGGCTGAAGCTGTTCGATCTGGTGGAGGCGGCGCTGCTGCCGTCCGGCAACGACGCGGCGCGATCGGTTGCGGTGTACATCGGCCGGAAAGCGGCAGGCAATCCGAAGCTGGGCATCCGCGAAGCGCAGCTTGAATTCGTCAAGCTGATGAACAAGCGGGCCAAGAAAGCGGGCGCCACTCATTCGAACTTCGTCAACGCTACCGGCCTGCACGACCGCAAACATTATTCCACGGCGCAAGATTTGGCGCTGATCGCCAAAGAAGCGATGAACAACAAGCTGTTCCGGCAGGCGGTTCAGCCGGCCAGCTATACGGCTGCGGTGCAGACGTCCGCGAATCCGTCCGCGAAGCTGCAGCTGACGAATACGAATCTGCTGCTTCAGCCGGGGGGAGCCAATTATTTGAAAGAAGCTACCGGCATCAAAACCGGGTTTACCGACCAGGCGGGGTATTGTCTCGTGTCCTCCGCTTCCAGGGACGGGAAGCAGGTGATCGTAGTCGTGCTGCAATCGACGAACAAAGACGTGTACCCGGACGCCAGGAAGCTGCTCCAGCAAGGACTGGAGAAAGCAAGCCGACCGGCCAAATAAAGAGAAAGCAACAGGAGGAGAGGCAGAGCTATGATCGAAGTGAACGGCGTAAGCCATCAGTTCCGCATCGGCAAAAGAGGCAGCGAGCGTATCGTTCCGGTCCTTCATCAAATCGATATGCGGGTAGGAGAAGGGGAGATTGTGACGATCGTCGGCCGAAGCGGCTCAGGCAAATCGACGCTGCTCAACCTGATCAGCGGTTATATCCGCCCCACGACCGGCGAGATCCGGATCGCCGGACAAGAGGTGACGCGGCTCAGCGAAGGGCAGTGGGCGGATTTCCGGCTTGCCCAATTCGGATTTGTGTTCCAGAGCTTTCAACTGATTCCGAGCATGACCGCATACGAGAATGTGGAGCTGCCGCTTATTCTGAAGGGGGCGAGCGAGAACGAACGGAGACGAAAGACGAAAGCGATGCTGGAACGCGTCGGACTCGAATCGTTCGGCACCCATTATCCGGGGGAGCTGTCAGGCGGTCAGCAGCAGCGGGTCGGCATCGCGCGGGCGCTGATCGCGAATCCTCCGATCCTGCTCGCAGACGAGCCTACCGGCAGTCTGGATTCGGACAACGAACGGTCGCTGCTGGAGCTGATCCGCGAATTGAACCGGGACGAAGGCAAGACGTTTCTGATCATTACGCACGACGATCAGGTGGCTTCGATCGGACACCGCACCTTGACGATTCGCGACGGCCGGCTCGAAAGAGCGCCGCTGCAGGCGACGGGAGGTGGATGGCTGTGAAGTGGAAGGACAGGTTCCGGTTTGTCCGGCAAAATATGAAGAAAAACCGGTCGCGGGTATTTATGACGGTACTCGCGACGGCGATCGGCTGCTCCTTCCTGATCGTGCTCGCTTCCGTCGGCTTCGGCCTGCAAAAGTCGGTCGTGGCGGATATAACGGAGGGCAGACTGCTGACGCAAATTATGGTGCACGGCGTGAAGGAATCCGAGAAATCGTTCCGGCAGATCGGCGATAACGAGATCGGGTTTATGGAATCGCAGGACCATGTCAAGGCGGTGACGAGACGATATGGGGTCCAGCAGTCGGCCGAATTCCGGATCGGCGAGCTTCAAGGTCTCGGACAGGCGGTCGTCGTCGATATGCCGTCCGAGGCGAAGGCCGGCTTCGAGCTGGCGGAAGGGCGGATGCCCCAGCAGGACTTCGAGATTATCATCGGCTTCAACTTTGCGGAATCGATGCTGACTCCCGAGGAACGGAAGCAGATGGAGGAGCAGCGGCAAGATAACGCGGATGCGGAAGAGCCGGCTGCGGGCAAAGGCGAAAAAACCGTATCCGACAAGGCGAAGTCGTTAATCGGGAAAACGATGAATGTACAGGTGGTGCAGCGGTTCGGCGAGGAAACGAAAAGCTTCGCGGTTCCGGTCACGATCGTCGGGATCGGCAAAGCGCCCTCCCGGGAATGGCTCCAGGACCGTTACGTCTACATCCACGAACAGGTCATGAAGCAGATCGAATCGTTCACGCAGACCGCATACGGCGCCATGACATCGAAAAATCCCGAGGACCCAGCTCCTGAATCGCTCGGACAGCCCCGGATATACAACGAAGTCTACGTGTATGCGGACCGCGCGGAGAACGTCAAATCGATCGTCGAGCGGCTTAAGACGGCAAACTATGCGACGTATTCGATCGTCGATCAGCTCGATCAGGTCAACGCGGTGTTCCTCATTATGAAAATCGGCCTCATCCTCGTCGGTACGATCGCCGTATTGATCGCTTCGATCGGCATCTACAACACGATGACGATGGCCGTCACGGAACGTACGCCGGATATCGGGGTGATGAAAGCGATCGGCGCCCACCCGAGGACGATCAAAAGCGTGTTTTTGATCGAAAGCGCCTATATCGGAATTATGGGAGCGGCGATCGGGACGGCGGTCGCGTATGCCGTCAGCTTTGCCGTCAATCTGGCGCTGCCCCAGATCGTCCGCGGCCTGCTGGACAGCAATCCGCCGGAAGGTCTGCGCTTCTCCGACATACCTCCGGCGCTAACGCTGATCTGCGTCGCGATCAGCCTGCTCGTCGCCATTCTGTCAGGCGTCCGCCCCGCTGTCCGGGCGACGCGGGTCGATGTGCTGAAGGCGCTGAGGCGCGATATTTAAAACGCCGGCGTGCCGGAACGGGACTGTCTCCAAAGTCGCTTGGCGATTTTTCGAACCTCGCCTCGAACCGATGTCCCTCAAGAAAAGGACCTCAGCCTCCACCTGTTGCAGTGTGGAAGTTGAGGTCTTTTCGTTTGAAAATGGGGACATCCCCGTTTTTATTGCAGACGCGGCGGTGCCTGACGGATTTATTTGCGTCCTGGTACCGGACCGGAGCGGGCGGAAGTACGCCGCCGCTTTCTCCGCAACGAAGCGGACGAAACCGGGTCCTGCTTATGCAGCCATAGTGCAAATTCGAGCGGGCGGGAGATCGCTTTCTCGTACGTTTCCTTTTCCCCGATCCGGGCGAACACCTCGCGTGCCGGCTTCGGATTGAGCTCGAGCACCCACGGATGGCCGCTCGGATCGATCGCGATATCGATGCCAAGCTCGCACAGCCGGCCGAAGTGGCCTTCCACTGATTTGGCGATCTCCTCGCCGAGCTCGTAGACGCTGCTGCGGATCGACTCGATCTTCTCCTCCGAATGCATCCTCCGCCGCAGCAGCTCCGTCATCGAGATGGCCTGGCCTCCGCCGTGCAAGTTGGAGGTAATGCTTTTGCGCGGACCGATCCGCCCGGCACAGCCGGTTACTTCCCATTCCCCGCTGCCGTTTTTTTGGATGAGCAGCCGGAAATCATGGACGCGGCCGTCCGGCAGCCGGCTTTGGATGCCTTGCTGGATCAAGTAACGGCCGGCTACATTCCATGAAGCGAGCTGGCCGGGCAGCTGCTTCTCGGTAAGCAGCTTAGGCGCCACGATGCGGCGGTTCTGGTCCCGGCCCTGCACGTAGAACTGGCCGTTCGGCTGACGGGATATCCGGAGAATTCCCCGTCCCCCTGTTCCGTTAATCGGTTTCAGGTAAATATGCCGGTGGTTGCGTATGAATTCGGTCAAGTCGCGGTGATCGGCATATTGCTTCGTGGCCGGCAGATGCGGACGGATCCGGCTGGATTTGGCCAAAAATTGATGCATTCCCCACTTGTTCAAGATGGGGCGGTTCAAATAAATAAGCTGGCTGTAAGTAGCCCGGAAGCGGCGGAACTGGCGGAACCGCTCCGTCGGCTGGTACCGGCACCGGTCGTAAATCAGCTGGGGAAACGAGGTCCAGCTGCGCGTCCACTTGCCGGCCGCCGGTTCGAAATGGTGGGCATAGATGCGGTGCTGCTTCGAATCCACATCCTGCGGGGTAAAGACGAAAGCCCGGATGCCCAGCTTTTTGGCCTGTACGATCAGCTTGCGGAAGTAGCTTCGCTCTTCCAGATTCGCCCGATCGCTCAAATATAACGTCATAATGCCGAGTGACGGTTCTGACAAGACGGTTCACCCACTTTGCGAATGTACGGAAGCGGACCTAACCGCCGTTTCTGCGTGCCGGTTGTCCGCTCACCGTAAAGCAGTGTCCGATTTAATTGGATTGGGCGGCGGGGTAACCCCCGCCTGCGCTCGACTTGGCCCGGATGAGAAACAAGGAATAATGAACGATCCTCTCCAGCGATTTTTTGCGGATATGGGGTTCGTCGAACTTCATCGGCTTCGAGTTGGCTTCGAAAAACCAGATCCCGCCGTGGATGTCAACCCCCATATCCATCGACATTTCGCCTAGCATATGTCCTGACTTTTTCTCGACCTGACGCGCGATCGCGAGCGCCGCTCTGCGCGTCCGCTGAATAATTTTTTTGGCTCCGTCGATGCCGAACGTGGAGGCGAGCAGCTTCTCCGGGTCGTCGATCGAGCCGCCGCGCGGCACGTGCGTCGTGATGCTCAGCTTGCCGGCGAGGCGGGCGCCGACCCCCGTCACATCCCATTGACCTTTCGCATTTTTTTGAACGAGAAGGCGAAGATCGAACGGCCGCTTCTTATGGCGGGCCAGGGAGATGCCGCGCTGCGCGATGTATTCCTCCTGTCCGATCTCCTCTTTCATTTTCGCCCACAGCTGCGACATCTTCGGATATTTGTATACGACGCTGCCTTTTGTATCTTGTACGCTCAAGCAGTATTCCAGCTTCCGGCCCAGGCGGTCGCTCATGCGATCCGCCTTCATAATGCCTTTGCCCGCCTTGCCGCCGATCGGCTTTAAGTAAACCGAGGAGTGAAGCTTAAACAAACTGTCGAACTCCTGGAGCGTCGTTACTTTTCGGGTGGTCGGAATATATTTCGCCGTTGTTTTTCCTTTGCTCAGCCATTCGAACAACGACCATTTGTTAAAAAAAGCGGGATTGAACATCCGGATGTGCGGATGCCGGACACAGGCCTGGAGCGTCTGCTGCACCTCGGGCAGCGCTTCGTCCTGGCGAAGCGGAATCCGGTTATACAGAACATGGGGCAAACCGATCGTTTGCGGAGACCACGTTCCTTTCGCCGAATCGAATACGTATCCGATCATCTTCCGGTGCTTCAGCTTTAAATCTTTGACGGTCACGACGCATACGGACACTCCGAGCTCCGAGCCGGTCCGGATAATGTCGATGAAGTTGTTCCGGTTGCCCCGAAACATTTCCGCCGGATCGTCCATAGTCAAAATGCCGATTAGAGGGCGATGGTGCTGTGCAGAAGATTCCACTTACGCTTCCCTCCTAGCCCGAAACCTGCCCAAATACAAGCTATGCTCAAAAATGAGACCGAGAGACGTCTTGCCCTGCGACTTCAAGGAAGGGTGCTTGAAGATGGAACGCCCCGGCTTGGAGTTCGCCTCGAACATCCAGATGCGCTCGTTCTGATCGATCCCGATATCGAATCCGAGCTCGCCGAGCAAGTGGCGGCTGTTTTTCTCGATCGCTTCGGCCAGCTTGATGGCCGTCTGCTTGGCGTTTTGCAGAATCGTATCGGCTTTGCTGCCGAATACGCGGTCCAGCACCTGCTCGGGCGTCATAATTTGCCCGCCGTTTTTGACGTGGGTCGTCACACTCCCTTTCCCGGCCTTTTTGGCGCCGATTCCGGCGACTACCCATTCATTTTGACCGTTTTTATGAAGGTGGAAGCGGAAATCGATCGGGCAGCTGTCGATCTCGATCAACCGGATGCCTTGCTGGACGACATAATTGCGCATTCTGCCGCTCCGCGAGTTCAGCAGGTTCATCAGGCCGCCAAACTGGGCGAACCGGTACAGCACATTTTTGCCGTTGCGGCGGAACCGGGCGAAATAGCCGCGCTTCGGATGATACGTCAGCCGGTAAATGCCGATGCCGAGGCTGCCGCCGGTCGGCTTCAAATAGACGAACCGGTGCTTCTCCAGCATTTCCTTGACCCGTTCGGGCGTCGGATTCAGGTGTGATTCCGGCACATGCTTGAACGCTTCCTTGTCGCCCTCCAGCAAGTTGTACACGTCCCATTTATCGAAGAAGCTCCAGTTAAAGATCGGCGTCCCTCTTCGGACGAACCGTTCCTTGAAGTTTTCGATCGAAAGCGATTTTTCGGCCTTGCGGCTGGACAGCCGGTTGTAGACGACGTCGGGCAGCGGGACCGTCTTGCGGACCCAGCCGTCGCCGGAAGGGAAGTAGGCGGTGACGGTTTCGGCCGCCCAGTTGACCCCGGATGGCGTAAACGCGAAAAAAAACGATTTCTGGCTGCCGGGGCCGATGTACTGCTTGAGCAGCGGGGAACGGGTGCCAAACGGTTGCACGATGCTGGCGCTCGATGCGTTCGTCAGGATGCCGACCAGCGGTCCGATCTGAATATCCCGCCCCCCGTGCGAAACCGCCATGCAAGTTCCACTTCGCGGCACGAGGAGCGCGTTTTTGACCGCAACCGGCAAATACAGATGGTTCCCGGTCTTTTTGACGATTTTGATCGGCGCAAGCAGAGACTTGCTTCCCACTTTGAGCGTTACCGGCTTCGTTCCCGTCAGCTGCAGCGACTTCATCAGGGCGGAGCTGACGTACACGGTCTTGTCGGTTCGCGCCGCAAAATGGATTGTACACGTTGTCAAACTCATGAAGTTACCCTCCTAAAAGGTTGCGAGAAGCTTGGGTGGCCATATACCGACAATGGTCGCACCAGGTAAACAGAAGCTGCCGGTTCATAAGCTTCTACATGCAGCGAGTCATTACCGGATGGCGTTATAGGGACGGATCATGACGTTTGCCGGGATTATCGATCAGAAATTTGGCGTACAGGATCGGATTGCGGATCGAGTCGAGTCTCACCTTCTTGTCGGTTAATACGGCGAAGGAGGACCGGCCCGGCTTCGAATTGGCTTCCAGAATCCAGACGTGCCCGGCGGTGTCGACGCCAATATCGACGCCGAGCTCCACGAGACGGCCGTGATACTGCTCGAGCACGTAGGGGACGCGCAGCGCCAGCTCGCGGACGGACGACTCGATCGTCTCGGCGGCCGGCCGGCCGTATTGCTGGCGCAGGAAAGGCAATGCCTCCTCGGCATGGCCGCCGCCGTGCAGGTTGGAGGTAACGCTCCCCGGCGCTCCCCGGCGGACCGCGATGCCGGTCAGTTCCCAGCGGCCGGTACGGTTTTTCTGCACGAGCGCCCGGATGTCGAACGCTTCTCCCTCTGTCGTCGTCAGGATCAAGTATTGCTGGATCAAATATTTGCGTCCTCCGGTAAAAGCGGCGATCCAATCCAGCAACCGGCGCTTGGAGCGGAAACCCGAGCGCACCGCTTCGTTGCGGTGGCTGCGTCCGTTCACGGCATAACCGTTCTCCTCCCGGGTCACACGCAGCACCCCTTTGCCCTGGCTGCCCCCGTGCGGCTTCAGAAACAGCTCCCCCTTCTCCTTCAGCCACCGCTCGATATCGGCGGGGCTCTGCAGCAGCTCCGTCTCGGGGATGTAGGGCGAGAGCGCCTCGTCGCGGATCATCATCTGATGAACGCTCCACTTGCCCTTCAGGCCGTAGCCGAGAAACCGCGTGCCGGGCGTCTGCATCAGGCGGCGGATCGGCTCCCGGAATTCGGCGTACAGCTTCGCGTCCGAGTAAAAGCAGCGGTCGTATACCGTCTCCGGGAGCGGGTATAGACGCTTCTCCCAGCGGCTTCCCGAAGCGTTGTAGCGGTAACCGAGCACGCGTCTGCGCTCCCAGTCGATCCGGTGGGGGAAAAAAACAAAAACGGCCAGCCCCAGTTTCTGACCGAGCAATGAGAGTCGGCGGTAATACTGCTTTTCGGAAAACGGCGGATCGCCCGCCGAAGGACAAACCATAATGCCGACCGTATTGCCGGATATTCGCGTCGCTGTCGTTGCTTTCATCGCTATCACCTTCGCTAAAATCCTGCCAAATAACGGGCATATTGGACCGTCATCTTGACGGACGGCCGAATGGCGCCTTCGGAGAGCGGCGTTCCGTCATTTTTCGACGGCTTGGAATTCACTTCGAGCAGCCATACTTTGCCGTGGGAATCCACGGCCAGGTCTACGCCGAGCTCGCCGAAATGTCCCTTGATGTGCGATTCGATCCCTTTGGCGATATCAAGCGCGGCCTTGCGCAGATGAGTGTTAACGGTGCGCTGCTGGGCGGCGCTCAGATTCGTCTTTTGCAAAGCTTCCTTCACCCGGCTGAGCGTCCCGCCTCGGGCCAGATTGGAGACGAAATGATTGCTGCCGGCGATCCGGGCGACCACGGAGGTGACTCCCCACACGCCTTGCGGTCCCCGCTGCACGAGTGCGCGGAAGTCGACCGGTCTTCCTCCCGTTTCGATCAGGTGAAGTCCTTGCTGGATCTGGTAGCGGCGCTGCTTCAGCTTGCCGGATAAGGAGGAGAACAGGGCGTCGATACTCGGGAACGACTGCCGGACCGTGCCGTTCAAGCTCGTAGACTGGCACATGTAAGACTGGCCCGCAAGCCGGCTGATCCGGATGATGCCTTTGCCGAGACTGCCGGTAATCGGCTTGAGGAAGACGATCGGATGACGGGCCGTCATCGATTTGAGCATCTGGTAGTTTTTGAACAAATGGGATTCCGGCAAATATCGGGCCAGCGACGAATCCTTCTTCAGCGCGTCGAAGACGTCGGTTTTGTCCAAGTACGTTTCGTTGAACACGTAATTTCCGTAACGGGATTTGACTTCTTTCATGAAATGCTGCACGCTCGGCATATTTTCCAGCTTGCGCGTCGTCAGCCGGTTGTACACGACGTCCGGGATCGGAAAGCTGGATTTGCGCCATCTGCCGTAATAGGTCCAGCCCTCCAGAGACTGCTGTCCGGAAGAGATGTCGCCGGGAGTAAAAAAGTAAACGAGAGCGCCGTACGTATGGCACGCGTCCACCAGTTCCTTGCAAAACCCCGTGTTCGTTCCGAACGGACGATCCGGAGTACCGCTGTATACCCGGCTCATCAAAACGCCGATCAGCGGACCAAGCGACAACGTTTTGCTGCTCGCCCTATACGAAACGCCGACATGGGCTCCATGGTGAACGCCCAGCCTGCGGGCCAGCGGCTCGCCGATGCGCAGGCCGTCGAGATGAGAGGCGGAGACGACCTTCACCTGCTGCTTGGAAGCGCCGAACTTAAGCGTGACGGTTCCGCTAGTCGGAATTTTGGATAAACGGACTGCGCGATCCCCGAGAACGATCGTCTGATCCTGAAGCATACCGCCCATGTTTTGCACATGGATTGTCATTTTCGTACTGGTCATGGTGTGTCTCCTTTAGAAGAGCCGTCTTGCGGATTTGATTTGCTTCCATAGACTACTCTCATCATATGAGGACATATATCCCTTGGTGAATGGGTGGACGGCGTTTCGCCCCGGCTGGGCTTGTGGAAAGTTTGCGGAGTTTGCACATCGCGGCAAGACGTAACAAATTGTTCACGGCTCCGGGCGGCGGCGAGTGATGCTGGTCACAGTGCGGACTTCCTCCGGGCCGTTACAATAGCAGAGTAAAGCGGGCAACAACAGGCCTTATAAGCGGTAGGAGAGGAGGCGTTCGGATATGGGGCAATCGACTGCTCAGGAGGATCATAACCGGCAAGCCGTTCAGGCACCGCAATCGGCTTCGCAAGCTTCACAGCCGCAGCAGGACCGGCACTCGAAGTCGGAACCGTCATTAAAAGGAACGTTTGCTGCGGTAATGCTGCTCGGCGGATTTATCGCTGTAACGTGGCTGGCCGTGTTCGTGTTGTACTTGGCTCGGAATTAACGGGGGGAAAGAGGGAATTGGCATGCACATGCACCGTTTGGAAAAAATTTGGCTGACGTTCGGGTTTTCCATGCTGGTCGTTTTTTTGCTCGTATTGGGCGTGATGACGTTTTCGATGGGGATGGCACCGCCAAGCAGCCATCATCATTCGATAGACCCGACGATGGTGAACGAGACGGCGCCTTTCGACAAGCCTGTATTAAAGAAAGTAGGCGACAACGAATATGAGGCGATCATGACCGCATTCGCTTACGGTTATGCGCCGGGTACGCTGGAAGTTCCGGCAGGGGCGACGGTGCATTTCACGATTACGAGCCCGGACGTCATTCACGGCTTTGAGATTCCGGGGACGAACGTCAATATGATGGTGCTGCCCGGCGAGGTGAACCATACGACGCATACGTTCAAAAAACCGGGAGAATATCTGATTCTGTGCAACGAGTATTGCGGAATCGGCCATGAAATGATGAAAACGACGCTGGTCGTGAAATAAACAGATCCGGCCTGGTCCGGAAAGGATGGCGATCGTATGAATATGGCAACAGACACGCAGGCGGCTCCGGCTGCGGAACCGATGACAACGCGCGGGAAGGGCGGCGAGAAAGCGGAACGCTTCGACCGTCAGGACGGGGCGCTCGTTCTGGCGCATCTCTTATTCGCTTTCACGGCTCTTCTGCTCGGCGGTATCGCAGGTGTGCTGCAGGGGCTCGTCCGCGGCGGACTGATCGAGTTGCCGGCCGGCATCGGGTATTACCAGCTGCTGACGGCGCACGGCGTATTGATGGCGTTAATTTTCACCACCTTTTTCATTATCGGTTTCCTGTATTCGGGCATGTCCAAGACGCTGGGGGGCAAGCTGCTCCCGACTTCGCTGCGGATGGGATGGATCGGCTTCGTCCTGATGGCGATCGGAACCGTCATCGGCACGGTCGTCATCCTGCTTAACAAGGCGAGCGTATTGTATACGTTTTACGCGCCGCTGAAAGCTTCCCCGTTTTTCTATATCGCGCTCGCCCTCATCGTAGTCGGCAGCTGGGTCAGCGGGTTCGGGATGTTTTACAACTACCGCTACTGGAAAAAAACGCACAAAGGCAAACTGTCGCCGCTGTTTTCCTTCATGGCGGTCGCGACGATGATTTTGTGGCAGATCGCGACGATCGGAGTCGCGGCGGAAGTGCTGCTGCAGCTGATCCCTTGGTCGTTCGGCTGGGTCGAGACGATCAATGTGCTGCTCAGCCGGACGTTGTTCTGGTATTTCGGCCATCCGCTCGTTTATTTCTGGCTGCTTCCGGCGTATATTTGCTGGTATGTGATCATCCCGAAAGTGATCGGCGGCAAAATATTCAGCGACGCTCTGGCCAGACTGTCCTTTATGCTGTTCATCGTATTCTCGATTCCGGTAGGCTTTCACCATCAGCTGATGGAGCCGGGCATCAGTCCGTTCTGGAAATATTTCCAGGTCGTCCTGACGTTTATGGTTATCGTACCTTCGCTGATGACCGCTTTTTCGCTGTTCGCTTCGTTCGAGCTGTACGGGCGGTCCAAAGGGGGAAAAGGCTTGTTCGGCTGGTTTAAGGAGCTGCCGTGGAAGGATGTCCGGTTTTTCGCTCCGTTTATGGGCATGCTCGTCTTCATTCCGGCGGGAGCGGGCGGCATCATCAATGCAAGCAATCAGATGAATGCGGTCGTGCACAATACGCTGTGGGTAACCGGGCACTTCCATCTGACGGTGGCGACCAGCGTCGCGCTGACGTTTTTCGGCATTACGTATTGGCTCGTTCCGGTCGTGACCGGACGCACGCTGACGCCGCGCATGAACAAGTGGGGGATCGTGCAGACGATTTTGTGGTGTGTCGGCATGTTCTTCATGTCCGGCGCCATGCATACGGTCGGGTTGTTCGGCTCTCCGCGTCGAACGGCTTACACGACTTACGGCGATCATCCGGACGCGTTATCGTGGATGCCGTATCATGTCGCGATGGCGGTATCGGGCGTGCTGCTGTTCCTGGCCGTCCTGATCATGATCGGCTGCATCATCGGTATGCTCCGGGCGCCGAAAGGCCGCGAGGAATATCCGATCGGGGAAGTAGCCGAATCGGCGGAGCCTACTCCGGCTTTGCTGGAACGGTGGAGCGTCTGGATTGGCGTCTGCATCGTGCTGATCGTCTTCGCTTATACGATTCCGCTGGTTGGAATGATCAACAGCGGCGTACCCGGGTCACCGGGATTTGAGATGTGGTAGTGATAAGCAAGCAAGAGGCTTTGCCGGTATGTTGCGGCAAAGCTTTTTTTGTTAAAGAGGTAGTTCAGAAAGTCCACTTTTGATCACGAAGGAGATCCGAAAGCCTACTCGACATCGAATATGGAATTCAGCCGGAACTTCCGGTGCTCACAAAAGCTGCCACTACGCTCCGCTCCTCATTTCCTAGCTTCATCCCATCTTCTCCGTGCTGAAAACCGGACTTTTTGAACTCGCACTCATCTTAAACATTCTGGTGTTAAAAAGTGGGAGGTCAACCTTAAGAATTGCAATGAAGCGGTACAGGGTAAGCGTTATACTATTCCTAGGAAACGTCGTTCCGTATTAAAGAACAAATGAAAGCGGTACACATTCGGCAATCATGCGCAGGTTGCCGGAGCCGGGAAGTCGCGTTGAACGCCATCGGCAGACAGACGGTTGGTTACCGGCGTGTACGGTGCCGGCAGACGACGCTTTACCATTTTGAATGCAGGGGGATTCTACTATGTCAAAAAGATGGATTACCGGGACATTGGCCGCGCTCGCCGTCTTAACGGCCGTCGGATGCGGCGGGACTAACGGGAAGAGCGGAGAGGAACAGGCAAACGGGGGGACGAACATGACACCGGCCGACGGCTTCGATACGACGAAGCCGGTTACCTTGAAGATCGTCGACACCGGTCTGATTACGGACGAAGAGTATCAGTTGTATGTCGAGGGACCGGTCAAGAAAAAATACCCCAACATTACGCTGGAACTGATCCGCCAGAAATATTCGGTTGACCGTTACGAGCTGCTGCTTGCAAAAGGCGAGAAGTTCGATCTGTTGTTCGAGGCGAACCTGCTGTTCGACGATGTGATCGCGGCCAAGCTCGCCGACAATATGGAGCCGATGCTGAAGAAGCATCAGATCGACCTGAACCGGATCGAACAGGTGGCGCTCGATTCGTTCAAGATCGCGAGCGGCGGTCAGCACTTATCGGGCGTTCCTTTCACGAGACATTTCAATGCGCTCTATTACAACAAAGATTTGTTCGACCGGTTCGGCGTTCCTTACCCGAAGGACGGCATGACCTGGGAAGAGACGATCGAGCTGACGCGCAAAATGACCCGCACTGAGGGCGGCGTCGTATACCGCGGACTCGATCCCGATCTGCCGTTCCGCACCGCTTCCGCGATCGGCCAGCCGATCATCAACGAGAAGCATGTATCCACCGTAACAGGCGAGAAGTGGAAGCAAATCTTCCAAATGTACAACACGATATACGAGATCCCCGGCTATAAGGAAAAGTTCGTTAATCCGAACAACTTCGGCGAATTTACGAAAGGCAATCTTGGCATGCTGGCGGGTCTGAATATACTCCCGGCGATCTCCAAGGTGGCGGATAAACTGAACTGGGATATGGTTGCTTATCCGAGCCTGAAGGAAGCGCCGAATACGGGGCATGAATTCGACGGCCACGGTATCGTCGTCACTTCGATCAGCGACAAAAAGGATGCCGCCTACAAGGTGGTCGAGGTGCTGCTGTCCGAAGAAAATCAGCTGCTGATGGCGCGCAACGGCAAGATGCCGATAGTAAAAGCCCAAAACGTACAGGAGTCGTTCGGCAAAGACGTATCGTTTCTACAAGGGAAAAACGTGAAAGCCATCTATAAGACGATGCCGGCCCGATCGCATATTCCAACCCCTTACGACAGCAAGGCCCGCACGATCATGAACAAGTACAACAAGGATATATTGACCGGAGCCAAAGATTTGAATACGGCACTGCGGGAGATGGACGAGGAAATTACGAAAATGATCGCGGAAAACAAAAAATAAGAAGACGACTGCCGGATCAGGTTGGATAGCGGCGGGAAAGGATGAAGGAAAATGTCCGATTGGAAAGTCGAAGAGCTTGCCCCGGAAATGGTAAAGGTATACGAGTCGCCCGATCCGGGCACTGTGTTCGCGTACAGTCCCGGACTCGCGGTGCTGCCGGGCGGCCGTCTTGTCGCCACGCTCGATCTGGGCGGGCCGGGCGTAGCGGCATTGCCGGGCAGCAAGGGCGAGCTTGAGCCAGGCCGGCCGTGGCAGGGCAAAGTGTTTACTTCCGACGATCAAGGCCGCACATGGACATTTCGGACCGACTTTCCGTTTATTCACGGAAGACCGTTCGTAGCGGGGGACGCGTTATATGTTCTGGGCCATTGCAACGATTTGACGATCATTCGCTCGGACGACCGGGGCGAGACGTGGAGTGCGCCGGTCCGGCTTACGAATGGCGAAAAGTGGCACCAGGCACCGGCGAACGTTCATTATGCCAAAGGTAATGTGTATCTCGTGATGGAGAAAATGACCGACCCGGCCTACAAAGGCTGGGGGGTCAGCGTGCTTGCCCCCGTTCTGATGCGGGCGAGCGCCGGCAGCGACCTGACTCTCCGGTCAAGCTGGACGTTCGCTTCCGAGCTGGGCTTCCGCGACGCGATCGACGAGGACGCGCTGAACGGCTTCGGCGTTCCATTCTACAAGGTCGAACCGGGCACCGTGGCGCGCATCGCCCCGGGGCGGCCGGCCGTCCGGATCGGCTGGCTGGAGACGAATGTCGTGCAGTTTACCGATCCGAACCATTATTTTCATGATCCGCAAGGGCGCACGTTCCATCTCTGGATGAGAGCGCACACGGGAGGGACCGGCTTCGCGAATGTGGCCAAAGCGGTGGAGCAGGAGGACGGGACGATCGCGACGATGCTGGAGACCGTTCCTTCCGGAAAGACGATCGCCTTCGTACCGTGTCCCGGCGGCCAGATGAAGTATCATATCCTATACGATGAGACGACCCGGCTGTACTGGCTGCTCAGCACCCAGACGACGGACAGCATGACGCGGGCGGAGCTGCTTCCGCCGGAGCGCTTCGACCTGCCGTATAACGAGCGGCACCGGCTGCAGCTGCACTTCTCCAGAAACTGCATCGACTGGTGCTTTGCCGGACTGGTCGCGAAAACGGATCACCCGAAGCAGGCCCGGCATTACGCGAGCATGGCCATCGACGGGGACGATCTGGTTGTGCTGAGCCGCTCCGGCGACGAGCGGGCGGTTACGGCTCATAACGGGAACTTTATCTCGTTTCATCGGATTCGCCATTTCAGGAAGCTTGTTTACTAGGCATGCCGCATTTGGTACGACGCGTTCATAAGGAGTTCCGGCGATTCCTAGGCTCATGCAGGGCTTTCGTCAGCAGTTCCCGACCAGAAGCGTACGCCTGAATCGCCGGAAGCGGGCTACGACTAGGACAAGATCCAAGGAGGCGTTGAGCGATGAAAAACGAGTCCGGCAGTGAGCGGCAATCTGTTCGAACAGAAGCCGAGGGAGCGGGCAAACGTGTCAGCCGCAGGGAGCTTCTGCTCTCCATGGGAGCTGCGGGTATAACTGTCGCGGCGGGCGGCTTGCTGCAAGCGAGTGCAGCTTCGAATCAGACGGTGGAGCAATCAACGTATTCGGTACAGCAAGCGACATACGGCGCCGTAAACGTCAAAGATTTCGGCGCGGCGGGCGACGGGACGAACGACGATACAGCCGCGATTCAGTCGGCGATCGAGGCATGTGCCGGCGAAGGCGGGGGGATCGTCTTCCTGCCCCCGGGCATCTATAACGTGACAGGCACCTTGCAGCTGCACACGGGCGTCACGCTTGAGGGAGCGGGCGTCAGCGCATGGGACCTGGTCTTTTCCGACCGGCCGAAGCAGCCGGCTCCGACGGAGCTGCGCTTTCTCGGCACCGGGGCGAAAACATACGAGATTGCTTACGCCACCGATATGCTTCCTTCCGGAGGGGTGCTGCACAATCCGCAGACGCTGCCGGATCATGCGGATTCCGTCTACGGGCTGACCAATTTCCGCAACGCCGATGCTGCGGGTAATCTCCCGGCGACGACCCGTAAGTTTTCAGTCGGGATCTATGTGCCGAAAGGCTGCGAATTTGCTTCGATCCGAAACTTGCGCCTCGTCCCGAATTTTAACGGCATCAGCGGCTACAACGACAAGCTGACGGCTGCGCTCGGCGACGAATGGGACGTCGGGGTATTTCTGGACAATGCCCAGGATATTCTCATGCACAACGTGCAGATCGTCGGATATTGGCGGATAGCAGCGAAGCTTCAGGCGGCCGGCTCGCTCGGCAATGAGTACAAGAAAGCCGGAGCGGAAAGGAACCGATTCTACGATTGTTTGTTTCAGGGAATGACCGGCGTATGTGTGCGAGGTGGCGATATGTACCGGGTTACAGCGTTCGGCGGATCGGCGGGGCAATATTCGATCGAAATTCCGTGGACTGCAAGCAATCCGTTTCCCGTTCAAGGAACGGTGCGGCTGGCCGGCAGCTACCTCAACTACACCTCGACCAGCGTATCGGGCGACAAGCTCACCCTGCACGGCATCGCAAGCAATCCCGAGGAGCTCGGGAATGTCGGGGACGGGCTGCGGTTATCCCCGTTCAGCTCGGGTTTTGCCGGGACGACCTACGTGAACTGTTATATCGCCGGTTTGGAGCACACTTCCAAAAGAGGGGCGCCGCACGGTAGTATCGGACTCGGCGTCTCCAAAAACATCGAAGCCAGCGGCAACCTGCGAGGGTTGAAATTTATGGCCTGCACCGTGCTCGGATTCGAGGATATTTTGCTGCATTTGCACGACTCGGACGACATTCAGTTTATCGGCTGTTATTTCGAGTCTGCCCGAAGGCAGGACGGCGTGCTGGGCGGCGGCCGGCTGATCGCGTCCCCGTACCGGAACGCTGCCGGAGCCAGAGGCGCTTATCCATGCGGCCATACGGAGAACGTGCAGTTTTGGGCGACCGAATTTCACGTATCCGTTGACAAAGCGCCGAAGTTCAAACGTTTGTCAGGCGTCCGCTATACCGACACCGGCTTTTTTGCGCCGCGTTACGTGTTTGACAGCTTCGAGACGTTTCCGCTGTCCGACGAGCGGGACTTTGTAATTCGCGGGCCGAAGGACCAACGGATCAAGCTGCAAAATGCGAACGGACAGTCGGCACTGGCCGTCACTCCGGGCGGTAACATCGAACTCATCGGCAATCTGCTCGACACGAGCGGCTCCAAGCTGAAAATTTCACCAACCGCCGGAGACGGCGAATTCGCCGGCGGCGTACATCCGAAGACGGATCAGGGAGCAAGCCTCGGAAAGCCGGCCAGGCGCTGGGCGAACGTCCACGTGTCGGACGGTCTGCTGATGACGACGCCGGACGGGACCCACACGTATAAAGTGTATGTCGACAACGCCGGGCAGATTCGGGCCGATCTGCAATAGTCTTCCCCGGTGATTCCGGCACAAGCGAATTTCGTCATCGGGTCCCGCCGGGCGATGGCAGTCATACCTTGCAAGGTTGTCTCATACAATGAAGGGAGTACAACCCAAGGAGAGATTGCCATGAAAGAATGGAAGAGCGTCATCTATATGAGCCTGGCGCTGGGGATGTTGATCTACGCCGTTCCGCGTCTCGATATCGGGGGAGGTTTTACGCTGCCGACCGTATTCGGCATCGTCTGGATCGGATTCGCCCTGATGATCGTGGCGGCGCATCTGCACCGTATCTTAGGAGTGGATGAAGAAACGAAACACGAGCTCGCCCGTGTACGGAATCATAGCCGCCGGCGGCGTCAGATGTGGGTCGACAGCAAGATCCGGGCGCTCGGCACGAAAAAGTAAACAAGCCCTTTCGCAGATTAGCCTGTATCCTCGCAGGCGAAAGGGCCGACCCGGGAAGGGAACCGGTAAGGGACCTCGTCCCCGGGCATGGAAAAAGACGCTTTCAAAACCACGGAAGTCGTGGTGATGGAAGCGTCTTTGTCGTATCTGCTTATGGCGGCTAACGCATTGCGGTCGCTTGGCGCATATCGCCGCCCGGACGGCGGGCGATGCCCCTCCACGCAAGATCCGATCCGCCTTTCATCGTAAAGTGGCCGCATGTTCCGATTCCGATGGCGGCTTTCCCCTCGGTCGATTTATAGAAACATAAGCCATTCAACATATCGCCGCCCGTCTGAAAGTAACGGCAGTTATAGCAGCTTGACTTCAAGTGCGGCGATACGCTTCTATAGCTCATCGTCATCATCCTCCATTTCGATCATGGTGTCTTCCGTTATGGTTTGAAATTGTTTCGCCCTCCGTGTAATTTCTCCGGCCATCTGTTGGATTAAGGCCGAATTATTCGTCTTGGTCGCCAGTTCCAGCTCGCTGTGGTAATGATGAAGCACGGTTTGAATCGCAATCTCTAAGTTTTGGCGATCCACCACGACGTTGTCCATGACGGTTCAATCCTCCTGCCGAATGGTATGGGTTCCTCCAATCTAATCATGTATTTCCAGAATAAAGGAAAATACACGTTGTGAGTAGTGCAGTTGGGAATCTGGAATTATCGTTTACACGCCCGTTTGCTTGTGGTATAATCCTCCAATTTTGCTAGAGGTTCCGGAAATCGGATTCCTATAACGGATCGGACGAACGCCTACGGTTGTCACGTTATCCGCCGGGTACTATAATAGAAAGTAATACAGAACGGTACAGTTTCGTAGGAATGGGGTATAACAGAATGGATGAGCTGCTTCAGGAATCGGCTACCAAGCACGAGCAAATTTTAAAATATATCGAATCGCTGGCGATCAATACGAAAATATCGGTACGCAAAATCGCCAAGGAAATGGACGTAAGCGACGGAACCGCATACCGCGCCATCAAGGAAGCGGAAAATCAGGGACTGGTCAGCACGAGAGAGAGGATCGGCACGATCCGCGTCGAGAAAAAGCAGCGCACCAATATCGACAAGCTGACGTTTGCCGAAGTGGTCAATATTGTGGACGGGCAAGTGCTGGGAGGAGCGGCCGGTCTGGAGAAAACGCTGCATAAGTTTGTGATCGGCGCGATGCAGCTCGAAGCGATGGCCCGGTACATCGAGCCGGGCAGCCTGCTCATCGTGGGCAACCGCTACCAGGTGCACCGGTATGCGCTGGAGCACGGCTCGGCCGTCCTGATCACCGGCGGATTCGATACGAACGACGAGGTGAAACGGCTCGCGGACGAGCTCGGACTGCCGCTGATCTCGACAAGCTACGATTCGTTTACCGTTGCTTCCATTATCAACCGTGCGATCTACGACAGGCTGATCAAGAAAAAGATCACGCTGGTCGAGGACATCTTGTCTACACAGCAGCCGCCGCACACGCTCAAAGGCAACAGTACCGTTGCCGACTGGGAGAATCTGGTGGAAGAGACGGGCCACAGCCGGTTCGCCATCGTGGACGAATGGAATAAGGTCATCGGGATGATCGCCTCCAAGGACGTGCTCGGCGTGCCGAAGGAGCAGACGCTGGACAAGCTGATGACCCGCAGTCCGATTACGGTCGTGCCGCAAACTTCGGTTACGTCCGCCGCTCATATGATGGTATGGGAAGGAATCGAGCTGCTGCCGGTCGTTGATCCGAAAGGCAAGCTGCTCTCGGTGATCAGCCGTCAAGATGTACTGAAGGCGCTACAGGTGATCCAGAAGCAGCCGCAAATCGGCGAGACGTTCGAGGATTTGATCGTGATGGGCTTCGAGGAGATGCGCGAGGACGGCGGGCAGCTGTCTTATCGCGGGGTCATTACGCCGCAGATGACCGGGCGGCTCGGAACCGTATCGGAGGGCGTGCTTACAACGCTGATGACGCAATTTGCCTATCGTTCGTTAAAGACGCACAAGAAAGGCGACTTTGTCCTCGAGCATTTCTCGGCTTATTTCCTGCGTCCCCTCCAGCTAGAAAGCGAAATCGAGATCAGGCCGAAAGTGATCGAGCTGAACCGCAAGCATGGCAAAGTCGACGTCGAGATTTATCTCGGAACGAACCTTGTGTGCAAGGCGATGCTGTCCGCGCAGGCGATCGACTGACACGTCGGGCCCGGGCTTAGATGAAGAGAATCCGCCGCTGCAAACCAGAAGACGCTTCCGGTCCCGTGTCCATAGAGGGGGAGCCGGAAGCGTCTTTGCGATTGATTATAGAAGTTCTCGCCTACAGGCCGGCGCGTCTTGCAGGAATAGGCAGAGCCTATTCCTTGATCCGGTTGTAGATCCCGTAGTTGCGAATGCCCGCGAACAGGTTGAACAGCCCGAGCAGCAGCATGACGGCGCCGACGACGACGCGGACGGACGAACCGGTGAACAGGAACAGCTGGATGACCGAGATGGAAATGAGCATAAGACCCATGCTGATATTCATTTTGGCGGAATCGGTGCCCCGCGCTTTTCGGGAATGCTGTCTCCGGTAACGGATGCTGAAGAAGACCGAGCCGAGCAATGAAACGGCAAAGACGATCAGAAGGGCTCCTTGAAGCCACTGCATGGTAGACGATACTCCTTTGTCACAAGCTTCTGCAAGGCCAGATCTGAAGCCGCGCATCGCAGAGGCTTTCCGGCGATCCTAAAGCGGCTCCCCGGATGCCGGACGCGCCCGGGTGACCTTGTACTTGCATCTTGTTTTTCTTTCTATCATAGCAGAAACGCCCTGGTTCTACAAAAATCAGCGGAAATGAAACGAGCCGATCGAGCCGAGAGCGGCCGACGTTTTGACGAATACGATCAATTCGGTCTGGACGATCGCAATGCCCGTCGCCTCGAGTTTGTAGCTCTGATCGTTCACCGAATACTGATTCGTGACGATCTCCTGCAGCTTGCGAATTTCCGCGAGACGTTCCGATTCTTTACCGGCGGTGAAGATCGACAGACTGTGACCTTCGTAAAACGGCTCGAGCTTTTTCTGCACCTGCTGCCTCAGTTCCTGCTCGACCAGCGGATCGAGGGTCGATTTCTCCAGCCGTACCGTTATTTTTTTGACTACGGACTGGCTGTGCTTGAATTTGTTCAAGTTTTGGATTTCTTTCTTAAGGTTTTCGTTTTCGTCGAAAAGTTCGGTGTTGCGTTTCACGAGCTGACTAAAGTTGGCCTGATGCATGCTCATATACAAGGCGCTGCCGATGATCATCCCGGAGAACAGCAAGCCGGCCCCGGCAAGCCAGCGTGCGATTCTCGGATTCGGCTGCCGCTTCAAGGCTCGACGCCCCCCTCGCATATCCATTTCACCAGCACCGTCCCGATATGAGCGCCCGCAAAGGCGGCGACAAAGTACATAATCTGCTTGAAAGCCGGCGACAGATGACCTTCCAGAAAGTTGGTCTCGATCACCCGGATCGGATCGATCGTCCCCCCGACGGCCGCCACCATGGCCCATATTTTGATGCGCCCGGCTATATCCAGCATTTTGTAGGAGGGAGCCTGCAGCGTCAGCACCGAGCCGATGCCGGCCAGCATGCAGGCGCCCAGCACGATGCCGAAGGCGACGAGGAAATCGATCGCCAGATTGGTTGCAAATTCCCGCATCCGCAAATCCCCTTTCTTGCGCCTCCGGTTCGATAGATTCGCTTCCGAAAGCTTGACCGCTCTCTTTTCACTATTGTATGGGAAACCCCTACCGGAATATGCTACAATAAGAGAAGCGAACAAAAGGCGAACACGCAAGGGGGATACGCTGGTGAAAGGGTTTGTGCACTTGCACGCACATAGCGAATACAGTCTGCTGGACGGAGCCTCGCGCATCGAGCGAATGGCGGAGCAAGCGGCACGGCTCGGCATGCCGGCTCTGGCGCTCACCGATCATGGAGTGATGTATGGCGCCATCCCGTTTTATAAAGCATGCAAAGCAAACGGAATCAAGCCGATTATCGGCTGCGAGGTGTACGTGGCCACCGGTTCGATGCTGACGAAGGCGTCCCGGCAGGAGCAGCCTACGCATCATCTGATCCTGCTCGCCAAAAACGAGACGGGGTACCGCAACCTGATGAAGCTGGTCTCGGACGCCCACCTGCGCGGGTTTCATTACAAGCCCCGCACCGATCTGGAGCAGCTCGCGAAGCACGCCGAAGGACTGGTCTGCTTAAGCGCTTGTCTCGGCAGCGAGATCTCGCAGCATTTGCTGCACGATCGTCGGGAGGAGGCTCTGGCGGCTGCGCTAAGGTTCCGCGGCATGTTCGGCGACGATTTTTACCTGGAAATTCAGGATCACGGCCTGATCGAGCAGAAAAAGGTCATGCAGGCGATGATCGGGCTCAGCCGCGAAACCGGCATCCCGCTGGTCGCTACGAACGATGCCCACTATGTGATGGCCGAAGATCATGTCGCCCAAGACGTGCTTATCTGTATCGGGACGGGCAAGACGCTGGACGATCCCGACCGGCTCAAGTTCCATACGGAGCAGATGTACTTGAAAAGTCCCGAGGAGATGGCGAAGCTGTTCGCCCACGTTCCGGAGGCGCTGGACCATACCGTCGACATAGCGGACAAATGCTCGCTGGAGCTGGAGTTCGGACGGCTGATCCTGCCGGAATACCAGCCTGTTCCGGAGGGGGTGACTTCCGGGCAATATTTGCGCAAGCTGTGCGAGGAAGGGCTGGCAACGCGGTACAGCGCTTTGTCTGAGTGGGCGGATGAGGGATACAAGGCCAAGCTGGAAGACCGTCTCCGCTACGAGCTCGACGTGATCGGCAATATGGGGTATTCCGATTATTTTCTGATCGTCTGGGATTTTATCCGGTTTGCCCACGAGCAGGAGATCGTTACCGGCCCCGGCAGGGGCTCGTCCGCCGGAAGCTTGGTTGCTTACGTGCTCAACATTACCGATGTCGATCCGATCAAGTACGGTCTGCTGTTCGAACGGTTTCTGAACCCGGAGCGCGTCTCGATGCCGGATATCGATATCGACTTCAGCGACGAGCGGCGCGACGAAGTCATCAACTATGTGGTGGACAAATACGGCGTGGAGCATGTCGCCCAGATTATCACCTTCGGAACGATGGCGGCCAAAGCGGCCGTGCGCGACGTCGGGCGGGTAATGAATTTGCCTTATCACGAGGTCGACCGCGCGGCCAAGCTGATTCCGAATCAGCTCGGCATTACGATCGAAGAAGCGCTGAATCAGAGCCAGGAGCTGAAGGATCTGTGCGCCAAACATCCGGGTACGGCCCGGCTCGTCGAGATGGCGATGAAGGTGGAAGGGTTCCCCCGTCATGCGTCCACACACGCGGCGGGTGTCGTCATCTCGCGCGAGCCGCTGACCGACTATGTACCGCTCCAGGAAGGAACGGAAACCGTCGCCCTGACGCAATATTCGATGGAGAACCTGGAAGCGGTCGGGCTGCTGAAGATGGACTTCCTCGGCTTGCGTTATTTGTCCATTATCGAGCGGACGCTCCGCTGGGTCCGCGAACAGACCGGAGAGAAGATCGATTTCCATTCGGTTTCCTACGAGGATGCGGCAACTTACGAGCTGCTGAGCCGCGGCGATACGACCGGTATTTTCCAGTTTGAATCGGCCGGATGCCGGCGCGTGCTCAAGGAGCTGAAGCCTTCGACCTTCGAGGACATTATTTCCGTAGTCGCTTTATATCGTCCGGGCCCGATGGAATTCATACCTAAGTATATTCAGGGCAAGCACGGCCAAATCGGCGTGGAATACCCGCATCCGGAGCTGGAGCCGATCTTGCGCGATACGTACGGCATTATCGTCTACCAGGAGCAGATTATGCAGATCGCCTCCAAGATGGCGGGCTTCCGGCTTGGAGAGGCGGATGAACTGCGCCGGGCGGTCAGCAAGAAGAAGCGGGAGGTGCTCGATGAGGAACGGGCGCATTTCGTCGCCGGAAGCTTGAAGGAAGGGTACTCGGAAGCGGACGCCAACAAGGTATACGATATGATCGTCCGGTTTGCCAATTACGGCTTTCCGCGCGCCCATGCGACCGCCTACGGGGTGCTGGCGTTCCAGACCGCCTACTTGAAGGCGCATTATCCGGTGACGTTCATGGCGTCGATGCTCGCCTCGGTGATGGGCAGCCACCGCAAGGTCGCCGAATACGTCGATGAATGCCGCAAGATGGGCATCGAGGTGCTGCCTCCGGACGTCTGCGAGAGCGGCATCCAGTTTACGCCGGTAAGCGGTGCGATCCGCTTCGGGCTGGCCGCTATCAAAAACGTCGGTACGCATGCGATGGAGACGATTATCCGCGAGCGCGGGGATCGGCCTTACGAGAGTTTGCTAGACTTTTGCCGGAGAGTCGATTTGCGTGTCTGCAACAAACGGGTGATCGAATCGCTCATTCAGGGCGGAGCGATGGATTCGCTGCCCGGCCACCGAGCCCAGCATATCGCCGTGCTCGACGAGACGGTGGAGGCGGCGCAGAAGTGGAAGAAGGAGCGGGAAGATTTGCAGCTCCATCTGTTCGGCTTTACGGAGGAAACGAACTGGACGGTCGATCTGCCGGACGTCCGGCCGTATTCGCAGATGCAGAAGCTGGAGTTTGAGCGCGAGCTGCTCGGCTTATATTTGTCCGGGCACCCTCTGGACGCGTATGAGGAGCTGATCGCGGAGGTGGACGCCGATCTGCTGCACGAGCTGCCCGAGTACGAGGATAATGCGGAGGTGCTCGTAGCGGGCATGGTGCTGTCCGCCAAGCCGCATCTGACCAAGAAAGGGCTGCCGATGGGGTTTGCCGAGCTGGAGAACCGGATCGCCAAGGTGGAGGTCGTCCTGTTCCCGGAGGTGTGGAAGAAGGCGTCCGCGCTTATGCAAAAAGGGAATGCGTTGTTCATGAAGGCGCGGCTCCAGCATCACGACGAGGACGTCAAGCTGATCGCGGACCGCGTCGTGCCGCTGGAGGCGCCCGATGCGGCGCAGCAGGCCCGGGCGCTGAAGCGCCAGCCGGGCGGCTCGCGAAGCGGAGTCGCTGCGTCGCGCGGCGGCGAAGCGAGACGCGAAAGCGCGCCAGCGGTAGCGGTAGCGAGGAGCGCGGCCGGGAGCGAGCGGGCAGAGCGAGCGGGCGAGGGAGCCGGAGGAGCGTCGCTGCGCGGAGGCGAAGCGCCGGCACAAGCGCGTGTGCAAACGCCGCAGGCGAAGCAGCCCGAACCTGCACGCAGCGCGCCCGGGCGGATGCAGCGGCTGTTCGTCAAAATAACCGCGGACCGCGAGCAGCCGCAGCGGCTGAGCGGGCTGCAAAGCTTGCTGCAGCGGCACGCAGGAGCGATGCCGGTCGTGCTTTTCTACGAACGCGAACAGCGCCTGCTTGCGCTGAACGAGGCGTACAATGTAAAGCCGTCGCCGGATCTGATAAAGGAAATCGGCGATATCATGGGCCCCGACTCCGCTCGTGTCAAATAGCTGTAAAGCGGATGCCGCTTGATCAAATTTGATGGTGCAGCATCCGGTTGCATGGACAGGCGGCCTTCGTCAAGCAGAGCTATACCGCCCCCGTCCGTAGGGCAATTCGAGAGGGGAGAACTTTGCCTTCGAGCAAGAATCAAGGCGGCTCAATAGACCAAAACCTGTTCCGACCTAGCCCAACAATCTATCGCGGATTCGGACCGATAGAAGTCACAGAAGCATGCGTTTCCATATTTCAATGGAAGCGGAGGCTTCTTTGCTTTTCCTCCGGGAAGGTGCGCCAATAGCCACTGACTAACGACCCACCACCGTCCCGCCACCCGCCAATAGCTAGCCGCTTAACCGCCCACCATCCGGTTCTGCGCCAATTACCGCCGTCTAACCCACAACCGTCTCGCCCTGCGCCAGCTAGTCATCGTCATCCCCACCCCCGTCTCTCTCTTCATCCATCGCCTATCGTCTAATTGGTCTCCACGCGCTTTCCGTCCCGCCGCCGTAAGGCCAATAAACGCCCTTTCGTGTCCCCAATCAATCCGCTCCCAAAAAAACGCAAAAAACGGACAACTTATCCCGAACATTCCTCAGCCGGTCTGCATACATTTAGTAAAACCCGGACGGGTGACCGGCCCTTACCGTCCTATTTCCGATAGGCGTCGCATGGCTGAGGTGGAGGTAGGGCGGACCGCTCGCACCGCTGGCACCTCGAATATCCGGCCTGTGCGAACGCCCGCGCCCGCACCCGCACCCTGGCAATCCGGCGCAAGAAGCTCGGCCACGCTTAGTGAATCCATATCCATATACCAGGAGGAAATGCCTATGTCCAACCGTTTGGCTTTGCATATGCTTGCCGAAAGAGGCGTCACGCTCCGGCAGGTCGCGGAGATCGTCCACAAACTCCAACTGCCGTACAACGACGAGCTGACGGTGGAAGAGTGCGAGGAAAGCGTCATGGCCGTACTCGGTAAACGGGAAGTGCAGTATACGCTGTATACTGGAATCGCACTGGACATTCTGGCGGAGAAAGGGCTGCTGCCACAGCCGCTGCAGGAAATTATGGAAAACGACGAGTCGCTCTACGGCGTCGATGAGACGCTCGCCCTGGGCATCGTGCACGTATACGGGATGATCGGGCTGACCAGTTTCGGCTATTTGGACAAGGAAAAAACAGGCGTCATCCGTTCGCTCAACAACCACGCCACAGAGATCCACGTCTTCCTCGACGATCTGGTCGCCGGGCTGGCTGCCGCGGCGTCGGCCAGGATCGCGCATCAGAACAAAAACGCCAAGCAATATGACAGCGAGGACTCCGGCGATCAAAAGAACGAGGACCCGGCGCCATGATTCGACACCAGTTTCCTTGCGGGTAAAAGACGGAATATGGTATCATGGTTGCAATGTACACGAGAGGCGTTTCGGTAGTCAGGGAGGTTTTCAGTAGCATGTGGACGGTCATCTATATCGCTCCGACCGCGAAAATCGCAGAGCGAATCAAACAAAAACTGACGGATGAAGGGTTTTTGGTACAAGTTCGCCCTGTTAGCCTATCGAAGCATCAATTCGAAATTCTCGTTCCCGAGGGCGAGCTGGAAGAAGTCCAGGAAGTGTTGAACGCAATTTTGCACGGATGAGGTACACCCGAAGCGGCACGATAGAGGCGACTGCGCTCGCCCGGGCATGCGTCCGTTCCAGCCTCGGGCATGCGCCGGTCTGCAGCGCCGAATACGGATGACAACGGTTTTGGAGAGGTGTAAATGTGGCAATAAAAGATTTTTTCCAGAAGAAACGCAAGTACGCTACCATCCCGTCGGAACAATCGAAGCGTGAAATACCGGAAGGCATCATGAGCAAATGCCCCAAATGCGGCACAATTCAGTACAGCAAAGAATTGGGCAAAAACTTGAAGGTTTGCACATCATGCGATTATCATAACAAGCTGAGTGCCTTTGAACGAATTGAGATTACGATGGACGACGGCCGGTTTTTCGAATTCGACCGCGATATGGTTTCCGAAGACCCGTTGGAATTCCCCGACTACGTCAACAAGCTGACCCGGTCGATGGAGTCGACGGGCCTTCGTGATGCAGTCGTCACCGGCGAAGGGACGATCGGGGGGTATCCGGTTATCGTGGCGGTGATGACCGCCGACTTTTTCCTCGGCACGCTTGGTTCCGTAGTCGGAGAAAAGATTACGAGAGCGATCGAAACCGCGATCCAGAAAAAGTATCCGCTGATCATCTTCTCGACTTCAGGGGGAGCACGGACGCAAGAAAGCATCCTCAGCCTGATGCAGATGGCCAAGACGAGCGCGGCGCTCGCCAAGCTTGACGATGCCGGAGGCCTATATATTTCGATCATAACCGAGCCGACCTACGGCGGAGTGTCCGCCAGCTTCGCCATGCTTGGCGACATTATCATCGCCGAGCCGGGAGCCCGCTTCGGCTTTGCCGGACGAATCGTCATCGAAGAGACGATCCGCCAGAAGCTGCCGGAAGGATTCCAGACGGCGGAGTTTAACCATAAGCATGGACAGCTGGACAAGGTCGTCCACCGCAAGGAACTGCGCTCCACACTGATCAAGATGCTGGAGCTGCACACCGTTAAACCGACCAAGGAGGCAAGTGCGAATGGCTAATGAGCTGCCCTTTGAACGTAAACTTGCCGAATTGAAAAGCAAGATCGACGATCTGCGTAAGTTCGGTGAAGAGAAACAAATCGACTTCTCCGACGAAATCGCCAAGCTGGAAGCTCGTTACGTCCAGCACGAAGAAGAGTTGTACCATAACTTGACCGCCGGGCAGAAGATGGCGATCGCGCGCCACCCGTCGCGTCCGACGACGCTGGACTTCATTCAATACCTTTGTACCGATTTTATCGAGATGCACGGCGACCGGATGTTCGCGGACGATCTGGCGATTGTCGGAGGGATCGCGAAGTTTCAGGGCGTTCCCGTTACCGTAATCGGCCACCAGAAAGGCAAAGATACGAAGGACAACATCGCCCGCAACTTCGGCAGCCCGCATCCGGAAGGATACCGCAAGGCGCTCCGGCTGATGAAGCAGGCGGACAAGTTCCGCAGGCCGATCATTACGTTTTTGGATACGAAGGGCGCTTTTCCCGGGGCTACGGCCGAGGAGCGAGGCGTGGGCGAATCGATCGCCCGCAATCTGCTGGAGATGGCAAGGCTTCGCGTACCGGTCGTCGTCGTCGTGATCGGCGAAGGCGGCAGCGGCGGCGCGCTGGCGCTGGGCGTCGGCAACCGCGTTCTGATGCTGGAACACGCGATTTACTCCGTGCTGTCGCCGGAAGGGGCAGCTTCGATCCTGTTCAAGGACGCTTCCAGAGCGGCGGAGATGGCGGAGGCGATGAAAATTACGGCCGACGATCTGCTTCAACTCGAGGCGATCGATGAAATTATCAAGGAGCCGCGCGGAGGCGCTCACCGGAATCCGGAGGAGCAGGCCGAAAGCGTGAGAGCTGCGATATGGAACCATCTGCAGCAGTTGATGAAGATGAACGAAGACGAACTCGTCTCCGATCGTTATGAGAAATTCCGCAAGATCGGCAAGTTTACGTATATGCACGAAGCAGTGGAGCAAGTTGATAATTAGGCCCCGCACTTCCCGTTAATCCGAAATCTCAGGAGGAACATAACCATCATGCGCAAAACGAAAATTGTATGTACCATCGGACCTTCCAGTGAATCTTTGCCCGCGCTGAAGCAGCTTATTTCGGCGGGAATGAACGTGGCCAGGCTCAACTTCTCCCACGGCGATTTCGAGGAGCACGGCAACCGGATCAAGAACATCCGCCAAGCGTGCCTCGAGCTGAACAAAACCGTAGCGATTCTGCTCGATACGAAAGGACCGGAGATTCGTACCGGCAAGCTGAAGGACGACTCCTATGAGCTGATGCAGGATGAGTCCATCACGCTCACGACCGAGGAAATCATCGGCGACAACAAACGCATTTCCGTCACGTACAAAGATTTGCCACGCGACGTTCATGTCGGCTCGACGATCCTGATTGACGACGGCCTGATCGGACTGACCGTCGTCGAAATTCGCGGCAGCGAGATCGAATGCCGCATCGTCAACGGAGGCACGATCAAAAGCAAAAAGGGCGTAAACGTACCGGGCGTCCGCATCTCGCTTCCCGGCATTACCGAGAAGGATGCGAACGACATCATTTTCGGGATTCAGCAAGGCGTTGACTTCATCGCAGCCTCGTTCGTGCGCAAAGCGTCCGACGTGCTGGAGATTCGTCAGCTGCTGGAAGAGCATAACGCGAACCATATCCAGATCATCTCCAAGATTGAGAACCAGGAAGGCGTTCAAAACCTGGATGAAATTCTCGAAGTATCCGACGGCTTGATGGTCGCCCGCGGCGACCTCGGCGTGGAGATTCCGGCTGAAGAAGTTCCGCTCGTTCAGAAGCGGATGATCAAAAAATGCAACTTTGTCGGCAAGCCGGTCATCACGGCAACGCAAATGCTCGACTCGATGCAGCGCAACCCGCGCCCGACGCGTGCGGAGGCGAGTGACGTAGCGAACGCGATCTTCGACGGTACAGATGCGATCATGCTGTCGGGTGAGACGGCGGCGGGCAAATATCCGGTCGAATCGGTGCAGACGATGTCCCGCATCGCCGAGCGTGCGGAGTCGGCATTGGAATACCGCGAAATATTCATTCGTCAGAGCACGGCGCAGCAAACGACGATTACGGAAGCGATCAGCCAGTCGGTTGCCAGCTCCGCTCTGGATCTGGACGCCAAAGCGATCATTACGCCTACCGAGAGCGGGTATACGGCACGTATGGTGTCCAAGTACCGTCCGAAATCGCCGATCATCGCGGTTACGCCTAACGAGCAAGTTATGCGCCGCCTGAGCCTCATCTGGGGCGTACTGCCGACCCACGGCGAAGAAGCGCGCAATACGGACGAAATGTTCCAGCTCGCCGTAGACAATGCGATGAAGGCCGGACATATCCGTCTCGGTGATCTCGTGATTATTACGGCAGGCGTTCCGGTAGGCCGTTCCGGCACGACCAACCTGATGAAGGTGCACCATGTCGGCGAGATGATCGCCAAAGGACAAGGCATCGGAAGCCAGCCGGCGACAGGCAAAGTCGTCGTAGCGCGCACCGCTCAGGAAGCTTTGGATAAAGTCGTGGAAGGCTCGATTCTGGTCACCGTCGCCACGGACAAAGACTATATTCCGGCATTCCAGAAGGCGTCGGCTGTCATTACGGAAACCGGCGGCATTACTTCGCATGCGGCAGTAGTCGGTTTGAGCCTGGGGATTCCGGTGATCGTCGGCGTCGACGAAGCGACTTCGCTGCTTGAGGACGGCATGGAAGTGTCCGTTTATGCGGAAGTGGGCGTCATTTACTCGGGACAAGCTAAAGTGCTGTAAAGCGATGAACATACAGAAGGGCCCGAATCTGCGGATACGGGTCCTTCTTGTCATTCGTCTCTTCCTGCAAGTCAAGGAGCGGGATAGGCCGGGTGAGGATGGTGCCCGGCTCCCAAATGGGCGAATAGGAAACGTTTCGGGGGGGAGTTCGGATGAGAACGTTATACATATCGGATTTGGACGGGACACTGCTCAACGGCGAGCAGCGGCTATCGGAGGAAACGATCCGGACCGTAAACGAATGGATTGCGGCAGGAGGCCACTTCTCCGTAGCGACGGCGCGCTCGTGGGATTCTGCGAGGCACATCCTGGCTCCGCTCGACCTGAAGCTGCCGGTTGTGCTGATTAACGGGGTGTTTCTGTACGATCCGGCAGAGCGCCGTTATCTGCACGCCAATCTTCTTGACCGCCAAGTTGCTATGGAAATCATCGAGACCGGGGAACGCCTGGGACTGAATCCGATCGTATACACCGTCGACGGCAGCGGGCAGTTTAAAATATATTACAAAGGCCTGTTTAATCCGAGCGAAACGAACTATGTCACAGACCGTCTCCGGACGGGTGACGAGCGGTTCCGGCTCGTGACCGAGCACGACATTCCGGCCGACGAACAGATCATGGAAGTGAATGCGATCGGGACAGAGGCCGAGCTGTTGGCAATGTACCGCTTGTTCAGCTCGCGCAGCAGGGAGGTGTTGTGCCACTTCGGCCCGGACATCTACACGCCGGGATACCATTGGCTCGAAATGAATCATCCCCGGGCGAACAAGCGGGACGGCGTGGCGCAGCTCAAGGAGCTGTTGCAGGCGGACCGGATCGTCTGCTTCGGCGACAACCTGAACGATCTGCCGATGTTCGAGATCGCCGACGAGAAGTATGCGATGGGCAACGCCCATCCGCTACTGATCGAGAAGGCGACGGCCCGGCTCGCGACCAATGTGGAGCATGGAGTCGCCCGCTATTTGCAGACGCTCACTCCTTAAGGGCCAGTCTGTACGAATTCCGGTATTGCATGGGCGTGACGCCGTATCTGCTTTTAAATTTCGTACAGAAATAAGGGACGTTGCCATACCCGACCTGGCCGGCTATTCCCGTAACCGAGCCCGCATCGCTTCTCAGCAGCTCGCAAGCCCGTTCCATCCTCGCCTGGGTCATATAGTCCAGGAAGGATACGCCGTGCACTTCTTTGAACTGTCTGGACAAATAAGCGGTCGACAAGCCGGCCATGTCGGACAGCCGGTCCAGCGAAATATCTTCACTTAGATGATCGTCGATGTAAGCTTTAAGTTTGTGGAAGATGTCGTCCTGGGCGGCGTTTTCTTTCAAGTGGCGCTGTATATGACTCCCGGTCTGTGCGCACAGTTCGCGAATCTCCCGCATTGTATCCGCAAAGGTTTCCCGCCGCAGGTCTTGAAACAGAAGAGACGGCGGGAACATTCTTTCCCGCGAATTCAAGTCGATCATCACCTTGGACACAACCATCATGATTTGCATCAGGCAAAACTCGACGGCTTCCAGAGACCACCTGTCACGTCTTAGTGTATCGACAAATTCGTCCAGACATTGTTCGGCAGAGACGGCGTCTCCGGCTCGAAGCGCATTTTCGAGAGGCTCATAGTTCATGGCCGGGATGCCGGAGCGTAAACGAATCTCATCGTAATCGACGATCGGATGGAACTCTTCCATAAATAAGTATCTCAAAGCCGAAGCGGCCTGCTCGTAAGACTTGGGAATGTCGTCCGCATAGCTGACGATGCCGCCGACTCCGGCGGCGAAGGAAGCGCCTTTCGCCGAATCCGGCTGCAGCATCCGATCAAGCAGCTCCTTAAGCAGATGTTTCGTCTCAATCCGTTCATCCAGCCCAATAAACAGAAGCAAACTCAGTTCGGTTCCGGTTTTCTCAATGATTTCGTGGGCCAGTGGGGGCGCCAGTTTGCGCCATTTCGTTTTCCACCCTTTAACGCTATCCCGATACACTTTCACGTTAATGACCATGTAGCAGCAATCCTTCTGAAGCCGCACAGGCAGTTCATTCTCGGCAAGACTGCCGCTGAGCAGTGCGGCAAGCTTCTTGTCGTCGAGCTGCCCGGACAACTGCTTCACGGTATGGTTTAAGCCGGTCAGCACCTGCTCGATCATTATGAATTCGTTATGCTGATGATCGGGCAGGAGAGCGCTATTCGTCTCGCTCAGCTTATGGAGCATTTGCCGGACCGGCCGGTACGTTTTGATCGTCAAATAATAGGTGAACAGTATAACAAGCAGCAGCACGGCCGAGCTGACCAGCAATACTTCTGGATTCATCCAATACGAAAAGAAGGAAAGGGACTGCGCAGAACGGATGGAGGCGAATGTCCATTCAGGGCCGGAAGCGGAGACGTCGCCGCCGATTACGCTGAACAGCATGCCGTCCTGCCTGCCGGTGCCGAGTGGTAGACGGGCCAGCTTAGCCCGGTAAGCCTCCAGTTCCGTCCCGCTTACATTGCTGGTAGCTGCGGCAAAATTCCGGCTGCGGTCAGTCATCATCAGCTTCTCATCATCCGAGCTTTGCAGGGAGTCCAGCAGGCTGATTGCATGCGACTTGTAAATGTCGATGAACATATATCCGCTGATGTCGCCGCCATGCGCCTGGATCGGGAACGTATAAATATAAGTGAGCAGCTCGTCGGCCGAGTTTTCGCCATAGGAGACGGTACGGGGCAGCCAGACGCCGGTAGTCGTATGCCCTTGGTCCAGCTCCGTTAACAGCTCGTACTTGGGGGAATGGGGAGCGACCTTATAATAAGCGTATGGATCGACCATCAAATTCAGGTTTTTGAAGTAAACGGATACGTTCTCCGTACCCGGATTGGCCAGCATCATCGCCTTTAGATTGCTCGCAACCTGATAGATGCGATAAATGTTATGCCCGTTTTCTTTGTAAAACGAAGTAAAGGCGTCGTCATTCCCGCTAGCCGTATCCATTGTCGTTAATATATCACTGATGAAAGCGTTTTTATAAATGGCCGGATAAAGCTCTTCCATATAGGTTTTCACTTGATTAAGTCGGGTGCGGCTGTCCTGTTCCTGCGTCCTCTCCTCCGCCTGCCTCGCTTTATTGTACAAAATCGCCCCGCACAAGCAGGTTAGGAGTAAGGTTATGATCGAGTAGGAAAGGAAGAGGCGGCGAAAATATACCGAATGAAAGATAGGATAAACACTCCGCTTCATTGTCGCACGTCTCCTCCGTCCATTTCCGTAAAATCGAACCTATCGTATCATGGGCAGGTGTTGCTGTAAATAGCTGGAGAATGGTGTGCGCAGCAGACCCTATCAACTCCAATCCCTTGCGGCTCAACGGATTATGAAAGGCGGAGCAAAGATTTGAATAACACCGGATCAAGATTCCGAAACGAATCGCAAAAACTTGAAATCCCAGAGCAAAGCCTTTTGTGGAATAATGAAGGCGCATTCATCACATGTATTCCCTAAAGGAGGCGTTTTTGTTGTTGGGACGGTTTCGACGTAAAACAGTTTTGCTGCTAGGCGCTTTAACGATTGTCGCGTCCGGCTGCGGAGGGGCAGGAGGAACAGGTAGCGGGACAGAAAGAGCGGTTGAAGGGGGAACGAATGCAAAGGAACCGGTAAAGGAAAAGAGGGAGCCGATCGAGCTGGTGTTTAAAGATGCGACCTTCGGCTGGTCTGCGGATGACTTTATGAAAGACTACGGTGCGGCTATAGAGCAGAAATTTCCGCATATCCAAGTATCGTTCATCCCGTACCCGAAGCCGGCCATTGCCGAATTGTTCGCTTCGAAAACCAAGTTTGATATCGTCATCTCATCCTTATTGATGTTTAACGATAACATGCTGGAGAACGGACTGCAGTACGATTTAACGCCGCTGATCAAAAAGCACAAATATAATCTCGACCGGCTGGAGCCGACAGCGCTTGCCCTGGCCAAGCAATTGGCGAACGGAGGCATATACGGTCTGCCTGTCGCCGGGGCAGCCTCGACGATCGTATACAACAAGGTACTGTTCGATAAATTCGGCGTATCGTACCCGAAGGACGGTATGACCTGGGACGAGTTTTATGAGCTGTCCAGAAAAATGTCGCGGATCGAAGGGGATGTACGGTATCACGGGTCGCTCGTATACCCGAACTTTATGCTGTACCGCAATCCTTTCTCCTTAAGTCTGATCAATGCGAATACGGAGAAAGCTGATTTTAGCAGCAGCAAATGGAAAGAATATATGGAGGCGATGCTTGGAATCTACCGGCTTCCGAATAACCATTTGGATAAGAAAAACCAGTTCGGCGGCCAGGTCGGCAAAGAATTGTTTGAGAAGGATCAAGTCGTGGCGATGTATCTGAATGCTTCGGGAACCGGAATCCGCGAGCTTACCTATAAAAATATGGACTATGATTTCGTGCAATTTCCGGCATTCCAAGATGCGCCGGGTCTCGGTCCGCAGCCGTATCCATTATACTTTTACTTGTCCGCGGCATCTGAGCTGAAGGAGGAAGCGTTTGAGGTGCTCACTTATTTGACCTCGGACGAGTTTCAACTGGAGAACTCGAAGAAAGGGATTTTGACGGCGCTTAATAATAAGGACATTCAGATGGCGTTCGCTCAAAATTATCCGGAATTCAAAAACAAAAATATAAAGGCGATTCTTCCAGCCAAGCTGGCCCCGTCGGCTTACCGCAGCAAATATGACGGCATCGCGAGAGGGGAGCTGGAGCAAGCCTTCATCTCCGCGGCGATGGGCGAGAAAGACATCAATACAGCGATGCGGGAAGCGGAAGATTCGGCGAACAAGAAGATCGATCAGGTTAAAGCGCAGAAGAAGTAATCTATTGATCAGATCGGCAAACCGCGCGATCCCCGGCCTCCAATCCACAGTTCGTCCCTTACCCGGGATGTAATGGATGGACAGCCGGGGATTAACCTTCGATAACCGGGATCGTTTCATCGCGGCGCCGACTTCTTTTTTGGGCTGCAGGCCCGACGTCGGAAAAACGGAGAGACCGGTTCATTGTGATTCTGAAGCCTATTGCGATAATGGGCCAGCTTAGTTTTACTTGTTGCGTTATTGGCCGGTCACGCCCATCTCTTCAGCTTCGGGATGAACCGGTTCAGCATGTCACGGGCTTCCTGCTCGGACATCTTCTGGCCGGCGACCACATGCGGTACGCACACCTCAATCATCGATTGGACGGAAGCGTCCGGGTCGGTGAAAGCTCCTTCCTGATAACAATACGTGCAGTACTCCTCATTTGCGCTTCCGTCGGCGTTAGAACCTAGGCTTTCAGCGGTAGCAAGCGGCATCGAGCAGCTTTGGCAAAATGTTGCGTCCATGTGTATCAGCCTCCTTATAGGCGGGAATAGTCTCAGTATACTCTTACAACCCTGACAAGAGTCTGTCATGGTTTATAGGAAGACTGTCTGAAGATGCTCGGACAATCTCCAACTGTCTATAAACCGTACACCTTCACCATTTCCTTCGCCCTCTCGCGAATCAACAGCCGGACCCGCTCGGGCTCCAGCACCTCGACTTTGCTGCCGAAGCTGAGCAGGAAGCCGTAGATCCATTCATCCTCCGGGTACGTCTGCGTGACCAGCAGGAAGCCGTCCGTATCCGTCTCCAGCCGTTCGACGCCGAACAACTCCTCGACCCTCGCCCGCATATCCGGCGGAAACCGCAGCTTCAAGGTGACCGGCTTCGAGTTCATCTCCCACATCCGCCCCCAGTCCGCTTCCTCCGCCGGAGGATGATCCCGCCGTTCGAACCGGTTGCCGGTAACGGTCAGGGCGGACATCCTCGACAGCCGGAACAGCCGGTAGTCGTTACGAAGCGGGCAGTAGGCGTACAAGTACCACGAGGCGCCCTTCAGCAGCAGCGTCATCGGCTCGACTTCCCGGATAGTCGGCTCCCCGTTAACCGAAGAGTAACCGAACTTGACGGTACGATCCTCCTGCAGCGACTCGCGAATTAAGGCCACCTTGTGCTTCATAATGCCATCGGAGCCCCATGGATTCATATCGATCACGAGCCGGTCCTGCCAGAAGCGGACCGATTCTTTCTCCGTATCACCCAGCAGGCTCGTATACTTCTCAATCGTTGTGCCGTACCGGGTATCGTCCAGCGCCCGGCTCATGCCTTTCAGCGCCGTCAGGACCGAAGAGATCTCGTCAAAAGTCAGCGCCGTGCGATCGAGCCGGTATCCGTCCATCATCTCGAAGCCGCCGGTTACTCCCTGATAGGAAACGAGCGGGAAACCGGCTTGGCATAACGTCTCGATATCGCGGTAAATCGTCCGGACCGATACTTCCATTTTCTCCGCGAGCTCCGCTGCGGATATTCGTTTCCGGTTAACGATAAGCATCAGTATGGCAAGCAGCCGTTCGAGGCGCATAAGTATCGTCCTTTCCGCATCATGCCGCATATTTGGACAAAGCTTATCATGTCTCCGAGTTTGCTGTCTACCGGGCGGACCGTTTGAGGAAAGAGAAGCGGTTTAGTACAATAGAAGCATCAGGTTAGGGAACGGGGGACAACGATGACACAAAAGCAGCAGCAGCAGGAGCCGGGACGGTGGCACGGTTACGAGATCCGGGTACGTTACGGCGAGACGGACCGGATGGGGGTTGTGTATCATCCCAATTACGCCACATGGTTCGAGGTTGGCCGTACGGAGCTCATTCGCGAGCGGGGGCTGCCCTATAGCCGGATCGAAGAGCTTGGCCTTTATTTGCCGGTGATCGAGCTGGAATCGAAGTTCCGTCTGCCGGCGAAATATGACGACCGGATTGCGATCTACACCCGAATCCGTTCATACAATCACTTAACGGTTCATTTCGAATCGCAGATCCGCCGGCTCGAGGAGGGGGGAGCGGTGTCTTCCGATGGGGAACAAGAAGCGGCCGAACGGAACGGCAGTCCAGCTCCTGCAGGCGAGCTGCTGGTCACCGGAGCCACCCGCCACGTATGGCTGGGCCGGGACTGGAAGCCCGTAAGGATCGACAGAGAAGCGCCGGAGCTGTACCGGCTGCTCGGGGAGGAATAACGATGGGGAAAGTGCTGCTACTGGTATTTATTATCATCCCGGCTCTGGAGATCTGGGCGATTATCGAGGTGGGACAGCGGATCGGCGGCTGGCAGACGTTCGGCCTGATTTTGCTGACAGGTTTCGCCGGCGCTTATTTGGCCAGGAAGGAAGGGAGCAAAGTATGGGCTCAGGTCCAGCGGCAAATGTCGGTCGGGCAAATGCCCGGGGATGCGATTCTGGATGGCGTCTGCGTGCTTGTCGGCGGCCTGCTGCTGCTCTCCCCCGGATTTCTCACCGATATTGCCGGGATTATCCTGCTTATTCCGTTCACCCGGCCGATTTTCCGCAATATGCTCTCCGCCTGGCTTCGAAACAAAATCGCAAACGGTCAAAACTACTTCTTTTTCCGGCGCTGAGCGGGGGATGGAGACGCGGGAGTTTCACACCGCCTCGGCCCGGCCCCCGTTACCGGTTTTTGCTGTCCGATTTGCCGAACGATCGGGCTTGCCGGTTTTCGACATTTTACACGGACCCCCGAACATTTTACAAAAGTTTAACATCCGCTTAACATTCTCCGGCGATAATAAAAGACAGCAACTATTTCCGTTACGGAGGAATCCCAAGTGGCGAAGCCGATGCAGGAGCTGAAACATTCCGTCTCCCATTATATTAACCGAGATTTGAGCTGGATCGAATTCAACCGCCGCGTGCTGGAAGAGGCGCAGGACCCGGCGACGCCGCTGCTGGAAAGAATTAAATTTTTGTCGATCGTATCGACGAATCTGGACGAATTCATGAGCGTAAGGGTCGCAGGCATTACCGATCAGTTAAAGGCGGGTTATACGAAAAAAGATTTTACCGGCTATACGCCGGAAGGGCTGCTGCGCCGCATTATGAAGCGGACCGGCAAAATGGTGCAGGAGCAGTACAAGACGCACCGCGAGCTGACGAGGGCGCTGACGAAGGAAGGACTTATTTTTACCGCTTATGAGGATTTGACCGTAAATCAGAAAAAACAGATGGACGTTTACTTCCACGACTACGTCTTCCCGGTACTGACTCCGATGGCGGTCGATCAGAGTCGTCCGTTTCCGCTGGTCCGCAATTTGTCTCTGTATCTGGCCGTAACGCTGAAGAGGGAAGGAGACGAACCGGAGGAGGAGCCTTACTTCGCGATTGTTCAGGTCCCGTCGAACTTGCCGCGGTATGTCAAAGTTCCGGCGAGATCCAACAGTGTGAAGCAGGAGTTCGTGCTGCTGGAAGATTTGATGGAGGAGCATATCCATACGATGTTCGCCGGTTATACGCCGGTGGCCGTCGATCCGTTCCGTCTGACCCGCAACGCCGACTTGACGCTCGACGAGGAAGGGGCGGAAGATCTGCTCGAGGAGATCGAGAAGGAACTGAGACGAAGACGCTGGGGATCTCCGGTCCGGCTGGAAGTGCAGAAAGGATTTCATCCGTATGCGCTGGAGATGCTGAGAGAGGAGTTCGAGATCGGCGACAACGTGTTCGAGATCGACGGACCGATCGACCTTAGCTATTGGATGAAGCTTTCGCTGTCGCTGCCCGGGTTCGAGCATCTCCGCTTTCCGAAGCTGGAGCCGGTATACCCCAGAGAATTTGACGAAACCGACGACTTTTTCGAGGTGCTGCGCGATAAGGATGTGCTCGTCTATCATCCGTACGAATCGTTTGACGCGGTAGGCGACTTTATCGAGCAGGCGGCCAACGATCCCGACGTGATGGCGATCAAAATGACGCTGTACCGGGTGAGCGGCAATTCGTCGATCGTAAAAGCGCTCGCCACGGCCGCCGAGGGCGGCAAGCAGGTAACGGTGATCGTGGAGCTGAAAGCGCGGTTTGACGAAGAGCGCAATATCGCCTGGGCCAGACAGCTGGAGCAGGCGGGCTGTCACGTCGTATACGGCCTCGTCGGGCTGAAGACGCATGCCAAGATTACGCTCGTCGTCAGGCAGGAGCCAGAAGGGCTGCGCCGGTACGTGCACGTCGGTACGGGCAACTATAACGATAATACGGCCCGGCTGTATACCGACATCGGTTTGTTCACGTCCCATCCGGTTATCGGGGAAGACGCCTCGGTTCTGTTCAACGAAATGACGGGGTATTCGGCTCCCCACGACTGGCAGGCGTTCGGCGTAGCTCCTGCCGACATGAAATCGAAATTGTTCGAGCTGATCGAGCGCGAGGCGGAGCATGCGGCGGCCGGCAAACCGGCCCGGATTATCGCCAAGATGAACTCGTTGTCGCATCAGGAGATGGTGGATAAGCTGTACGACGCATCCCGGGCCGGCGTGCCGATCGATCTGATCATCCGGGGCGTCTGCTGCCTGCGCCCGAACGTGACCGGCCTGAGCGAATCGATTACCGTCCGCAGCATCGTGGACCGGTTTCTCGAGCATTCGCGGATTTTCTACTTCGAGAACGGCGGCGAGCCCCAAGTGTGGCTGTCCAGCGCGGACTGGATGACCCGCAATCTGACGCGCCGCATCGAGCTAATGTGCCCGGTGTTCGACCCGGGGCTGAAGGAGATGCTGATTCACATTTTGCGCATCAGCCTGTCGGACAACGTCAAGGCGAGAATCTTGAGGTCGAGCGGCCAGTACGAAAGGGAGCCGAATGAGACGATGACCCCGTTCCGCAGCCAGTTCGAAGCTTTAGATATCGTCACCTGGAAAAAGTGGCAGGCGTCATTCTAATCCGCAGCCCCCAGCCTTTCTTGAATTCGCCGGCGGCGCGCTCCACTTCCCTGAGCTCGATTGCGGGGTCATGACGGCTCGTCCAGCTAATAGCCAGGTCCTGCTTGACGACGTTCGCGCGGATCTCCTGAAGCGGCTGGGTCTCGCTCCGGTCGAGCGAGATCGCAAGCTGGAGCAGCGAGCCGAGCCGGTAGACGAGGTCCGCGTCGGTATCGCCGAGCAGATCTTTGTAGGGCAGCATCATACTGCGCGCCTTGCTTTTGGACTTGTAGGAGGCGATCAGCGCGCACAGCACCGTCTCCCGGTGAGACAAGCCGTCGAGCCGGGAATGGACCATCAGGTAAAACGTATGCTTGTAGTAGTTATAGAAGTGAACCGTAACGCCGATCCGGTACAGCATGGCCGCAGTTTGCAGCAGGTCCAGCGCTCTGCGGCCGAAGACGGTTTCCAGAGACAAATCCTCGAACAATTTGGCAGCCAGCCTGGCGACCTGCTCGACATGGGGACGGAATACGGCAGGGTGCAAAGCGAGCAGGTTGCCGACGCTATCGGCCAGCACGTCCGCTACGACCGGTTTCTCGGGAAAAGCGGTCTCGTAAAACACGCCGTCGCGAAGGCCCGCCCCGCTGACTATGCAGCGGCTGGCCCGGATGTGCGAGAACAAAGTATGCAGGATGATCAATCCGGGCACGATAATGTCGGCGCGGTCGCCGGACAGCCCTTCCACCTTGGTCCGCTGCTGCACGTCAAGCGAGGAAAGCCAATCCGACAGTTCATTCAGTCCTTCTTTGCCGATCTCGTACATATGGGATTGCGTGAACGCATATTTTTTCTTCTTTTGGTCGATTTTACACAAGGAACGAATCGTTCCGCCCAAGCCGATCAGCGGCAAGTCGGGATGGCCGGACAGCCATTTCTCATCCTTGACCGAAGCGAGCACCATATCGCGGATGCGCTTCAGGTCGTCTCTGCTCGCATTGCCCTGATCCGTATAGGTTTTGGCCGTATTCACGGCGCCGAACGGAAGGGAGATGCTCCGGACGAGCGTCCGGTTGCGGAACAGCGAGATTTCGGTGCTGCCGCCGCCGATGTCGATCAGGAATCCGTCCTTGACGTCGATCGAATTGATCATGCCGATAAATCCGAGACGGGCTTCCTCTTCGCCGGACAAGATTTCGATCGGGATACCGGTCAGCAGGTGCAACTGCTCCGCGGCCTGGCGGCCGTTGGTGGCGTTGCGGATCGCGGCTGTCGCCACGGCGCGCACCGTCTCCGCGGCGTGGACGTGACACAGCATGCGGAATTCTTTCAGAATGCGGGCCAGCCGCTCGATGTCCGCTTGCGCGATCGAGCCGTCGGGGAGAATGGCGGCGCTGAGACGCGCCGATTCCTTGCTTTCGTCGATCGCTCTGTATGCTTCTTCCCCGACCCGCTCGTACACGACGAGGCGGACCGAGTTGGATCCGATATCGATGATGCCTACGCGTTCGCTTCTCATGGTATAGGTGTGCGCCTCCCGGTTGCGAGATATGGATCTATTTTATCAAAAAATTGTTTACTGCGCTGAGGAATGAAGTTTGTCTTCTTTACCATACTGCTGTTGAGCTATCATGTATCCCCCATCCCATATTTTACCCACATTATGGATCTGGCATGATGTAATGGACTGCTCTGTGAATGAACAATATCCCAGCCCGGCAGGTGATTGGATGTATCTTGTTAAAATGTGAAGCTATCGGGAGATAGCACATGTTTATTGCGCCGATAATGAAGTTTTATCCCCGTTTTGTTTCTTTATCGACCCAAATCATTTATTATATTACTTGATAGTTTTCCATGTCCGCGATTTTTATCACCTATATTTATAAGTGCGAGTTCAAAAAGTCCGATTTTCAGCACAGAGAAGATGGAATGAAGCTAGGAAATGAGGAGCGGAGCGTAGTGTAAGCTTTCGTGAGCACCGGAAGTTCCGGCTGAATGCCATATTCGATGTCGAGCACGCTTCCTGATCGGCTTCGTGATCAAAAGTGGACTTTATGAACAACCTCTATAAATCGATACCAAAAAGGAGCGAAATAAGATGACAGCAACCAAAGGTCTTGAGGGTATCGTAGCGACGACGTCCTCGATCAGCTCGATTATCGACGGCGTACTGACGTACCGGGGGATCGATATTGACGACTTGGCCGAGCATGCTTCTTTTGAAGAAGTCGTATATTTGCTTTGGTACGGCAAGCTGCCTAACAAATCGGAACTGGAGCAGCTTCACGCCGATCTGAACGCAAGCGCGCCGGTGGCCGATTCCGTGATCCAGCAAATGAAGCTGTACCCGAAAAATACGAATTCGATGGCAGCTCTCCGTTCCGCGGTTTCCGCATTGGCGCTTTACGACGAGGAAGCGAACGACATGAGCGCGGAGGCGAATTTGCGCAAAGCGATTCGTCTGCAGGCGCAGCTTCCGACCATCGTCGCGGCGTTCGCACGCATCCGCGAAGGCAAGGAGCCGATCGCTCCTAAAGCGGGAGTATCGGTAAGCTACAATTTCTTGTACATGCTGACAGGCAAAGATCCGGAGCCGATCGCCGTAGAAGCGCTCGACAAAGCTCTCGTTCTGCACGCCGACCACGAGCTGAACGCGTCGACGTTCGCCGCTCGCGTCACGGTAGCTACGCTGTCCGACATTTATTCCGGCGTTACTTCCGCTATCGGCGCTCTGAAAGGACCGCTGCACGGCGGTGCCAACGAGGCCGTTATGGCGATGCTGGAGGAGATTGGTACAAGCTCCGAAGTCGAAACGTATATCAACAACAAGCTGGCGAACAAAGAGAAAATTATGGGCTTTGGCCATCGCGTCTACAAAAACGGCGACCCTCGCGCGAAACATCTGCAGAAGATGTCCCGCGAACTCGGCAAAATCACGAACAACATGAACTGGTACGATATGTCGATCAAGATCGAAGAGCTCGTAACTGGTCAAAAAGGGTTGAAGCCGAACGTCGACTTTTATTCCGCATCGGTATACACGTCCCTTGAAATTCCGCGCGACTTGTTCACGCCGATTTTCGCGATCAGCCGCGTATCCGGATGGACCGCTCACATTTTGGAGCAATACGAAAATAATCGTCTGATTCGTCCGCGCGCCGAGTACACCGGTCCGGTCAATCAGAAATACGTTACGATCGAAAGCCGTTAAGCGAATCCGGAGTGTGCCTCTGCTCGTGAGGCCGTTCCCCCATTCGTAGTTGTCCCCCAAGTGTGGTACACTTGGGGTATCGGCGGCATGGATGGATTCAGATTTTTGCCGCGAGCGGGGTGTTACAGACTGAGTGTGGTTCTCTCACACAATGAGAGATTCACATTTGCACAGGTCTGCGACTCCCGTTCTTTTGCGGGCATGAACGCCCTTACGCTGGCGTTTTCCCATATACTACTATTATCTCAGGAGGTTTCCCATGGCTCAATTCGAACATTACGCAGCGCCGACCGAAGGCGAGAAACTGTCGATCGTTGACGGTAAACTGGTAGTCCCTAATAATCCGATCATCCCGTTCATCGAAGGCGACGGTACGGGGCCGGACATTTGGGCAGCATCCAAACGCGTTCTCGACGCAGCTGTTGAGAAAGCTTACAAAGGCGAGAAAAAAATCGCTTGGTACGAAGTGTTCGCCGGCGAAAAAGCGTTCAACAACTACAACAGCTGGCTGCCTAACGATACGCTGGAAGCAATCCGCGAATATATCGTAGCGATCAAAGGTCCTTTGACAACTCCGGTAGGCGGCGGCATCCGCTCGCTGAACGTTGCTCTTCGTCAAGAGCTCGACCTGTACGTCTGCTTGCGTCCTGTTCGTTACTTCAAGGGCGTGCCTTCCCCGGTTAAACGTCCGGAGCTTGTCGATATGGTTATTTTCCGCGAGAACACAGAGGACATCTACGCTGGCGTCGAGTGGCAAGAAGGCTCGGCCGAAGTGAAGAAAGTGCTTGAGTTTTTGCAAAATGAAATGGGCGTTAAGAAAATCCGCTTCCCTGAAACTTCCGGCATCGGCGTAAAACCGGTTTCCAAAGAAGGTTCGGAGCGTCTCGTTCGCGCCGCTATCGAATACACGATCAAGCATGGCCGCAAGAGCCTTACGCTTGTTCATAAAGGCAATATCATGAAGTTCACCGAAGGCGCGTTTAAAAATTGGGGCTATGAGCTTGCAGAGCGCGAATACGGAGACAAAGTGTTCACCTGGGCGCAATACGACCGCATCAAAGAAGAGCAAGGCGCGGAAGCGGCTAACAAAGCTCAAAAAGATGCGGAAGCAGCCGGCAAAGTCATCGTAAAAGACGCAATTGCCGACATCGCCCTGCAGCAAGTATTGACTCGTCCGACCGACTTCGACGTCATCGCGACGCTGAACCTGAACGGCGACTACTTGTCCGACGCGCTCGCAGCTCAAGTTGGCGGCATCGGGATTGCTCCGGGAGCGAACATCAACTATGTGACGCACCATGCGATCTTCGAAGCTACTCACGGTACAGCTCCGAAATACGCGGGACTCGACGTCGTGAACCCGGGTTCGGTTACGCTGTCCGGAGTTATGATGCTGGAGCATCTGGGCTGGCTGGAAGCGGCTGACCTGATCTACAAAGGGCTGGAGAAGTCGATCGCCGACAAAACGGTAACGTATGACTTCGCACGTCTGATGGAAGGCGCAACGGAAGTTAAATGCTCCGAGTTCGCTAACCTTGTTATCAAAAACATGGACTAATACGAGTTGTAAAATAGCGGAATTTAAATTCCGCTATTTTGCTTTAAATGGCGTCAATTTGTCTACAATGATCCTGTAAAGACCCGAACCAAGGAGGATTCTTTATTATGGCGATCAAGCGTAAAAAGATTACCGTTGTAGGTGCAGGCTTCACAGGGGCGACTACCGCGTTCCTGCTCGGACAAAAAGAACTTGGCGACGTTGTATTGCTCGATATCCCGCAGCTCGAAAATCCGACCAAAGGCAAAGCGCTGGATATGCTCGAATCGAGCCCGGTGCAAGGTTTTGACAGCAACATCGTCGGTACCGCCAACTATGAGGATACGGCAGGCTCCGACGTGGTGATCATCACCGCCGGCATAGCCCGCAAGCCGGGCATGAGCCGTGACGACCTGGTGAATACGAACGCCGGCATCGTCAAGTCCGTGTGCGAAAACGTTAAGAAGTATTGCCCGGATTCCTATGTGATCATTTTGAGCAACCCGGTAGACGCTATGACATATGTCGCTTACCAGGCGCTCGGCTTCCCGAGAAACCGCGTTATCGGTCAATCCGGCGTGCTGGACACGGCCCGTTACAACACGTTCATCGCCCAAGAGCTGAACGTGTCGGTTGAAGACGTCCGCGGCGTCGTTCTCGGCGGCCACGGCGACGATATGGTTCCGCTCGTCCGTTACTCGAGCGTCGGCGGCATTCCGATCGAAAAGCTGATCTCCAAGGAGCGCATCGATGCGATCGTACAGCGGACGCGCACAGGAGGCGGCGAGATCGTCAACCTGCTCGGCAACGGCAGCGCGTATTACGCTCCGGCGGCTTCGCTCGTCCAGATGACGGAAGCGATTTTGAAGGACAAAAAGCGCATTGTGCCTGCCATCGCTTTGCTGCAGGGCGAGTATGGCTACAACGACCTGTTCATGGGCGTGCAGACGATTCTCGGCGGCGACGGCATCGAGAAAGTGATCGAGCTCGAGCTGACCGACGAAGAGAAAGCGGCGATGGATAAGTCCGCGCAATCGGTACGAAGCGTAATCGCGATCGTGAACGGTTAAGCTTTGACGGGCCCCCGAAGGGGCTGCTCTAAAAATATCCGCCCGCCTGACAGGGGAACGTCCGGATTTACAAACAATGCATCTCGAGATCCGACGAAAGGACCTCAGCTTCTTCAGTAACGTGGAGGCGGAGGTCCTTTTGCTCATGGAAAATCGGGTCCAAGGGGCTCTGCAAAATCGCAAACAAATAACGGGGTGAGACAGCCCCATATTTAGGGGGAGACTTATGCATCCCCTGCTTTTCAGGCAGAGAGGAGCGAATAGAGGCGGTTTGCAGCCTTTATTTGGTCCGAAACCTGCTTGGACGGGGAAATAAGAGCGGTTTGAAGCTGCTAAAATCGGCGAAAAGGGTGCAGATCCGTTCAGGTGGTCGATATAAGGGTGCAAATCGCCTTTATTTGTTGACTCAATATCGACCCAACACCGCTCCAACACCGCTCTAACACTAAGCCGATACCTCTTCGTATCATTCAACCAAAACGGACATGGTCCTCATACCGGAGAAAAGCTGCTGCTGGTACAGGGACGGCCGCCCTCAAAAAAGCTCTCGTATAGATGTTCTTGATAAGTACGCAAGCCCAACTAGATTTGATGGTCGTGCCGGAACGCGGAAGGCGTCATGCCGAATTTCGCGCGGAACACCCTGCACAAGTAAGAGCCGTTCTCGTATCCGCAGCGGGAGGCGATCGCCTCGAGCGTATCGTTCGTTTCGCGGAGCAGCCGTTTCGCTTCCTCCAGCCTTAGCCGGGTTGCATACTCAACCGGGGTACAGCCGTATGCCAGCCGGAATCGCCGGGTCAGCTCGGACGGCTTAATGCCGAGACACCCGGCGATGTGCTGCATGCGGATTTCTCCAGCCAGCTGCCGGTGAATATAACTTGCCGCCTGCTTCATCAGCGGGTCGGTCGTTTTTTTGCGATGGAGCGCCTGCTTTCGTTCTTCCTCACACAGGTACAACAAATCCAGCAGCATATGGCTGGCGTAATGAATCATTCCGGAGCCGCCGCCGTATGCGACCCAGCTTTTGCGCAAGTAGGAGTAAGTGGAAGAAAGCCGATTGACGTCGCCGATCGACACATTCCCAACAGGAAGCTCGGAGAGGGCTCCATCCGCTCCTGAGAGCGCGGTGAATTGGAAGACGTGAAAGGAGATGTCCCCGAGCGATTGACGCCTGAAAACGGTGCCGGGAGGGCAAAACACGAGGTCCCCGAAGGAAGCCCGGCCGTGAAACGGCCCGATTCCATAATCGAACGCCCCCGTTTCCGCTCCGATCAAAACATAATTGATATGAGTTTCATCGCCCTTGATAAACCCGGGCTGAGGCCCGGCGCATGTATACGTTTTCACATCAAGCATCGCACTTCCCAATCTGTACTCCTCCTCGGAGGCTGCGGCTGCCCCGTATCATGATCCCTCGAGATTACCATAACGAACCGTCAGGTCCAGCGTCAAGACCAAAAAAAGTGTCAGAAATAACTAAACTGCGTGTATTTCGCTTTAAATTTTGTGGAGGTATGATGAAAGCGAGATCTCAATGTATGCGCGTACACTCCTCGGCAAAATGTGTCAGTCAGACGGAATAGCTGCAAGATCAGCGTTTTTACAGGTGACGATAAGGAGTGATGGGATGCGGCAAGAACGGGAGAACGAGCAGAAGAGCGAAAGCCTGCCGGATGCCAGGTCGTCCGAAGTCCGGATGAGCCGAAGAAGGCTGTTCACGTTAGGGGCCGCCGGCACCGTCGCCGTAACGGGAACGCTGCTGGGCGCCTCTGTAAGTATGGCCCGCCAGTAAGGGGATGTCACCCGCAGCGTCTATGGGGAGCCGGACGATTGCAGCTGTGAGCCGTTTATTCGGCAAGTAGCCGAAGAGGCCGCCTCGGAAACGGTCCAGGAAGCTTTGCTGGGCGTGAATCTGAAGACAGACTGGCTATTCAATGTAAAGGAGTTCGGGGCGAAGGGAAACGCCAAATACCGCAACCCGGCCAACGGGCAATATTATCAGGACAGCGCCTACACGCTGCCGGCCGATGAAGACACCGCAGCGTTTAACCTGGCGCTTCTCGCCAGCGAGGAGCACACGGGAGGGAACAATACGCCTCTCAAAAGAACCGTATTTGTCCCTGCGGCGATTATCTGATAGCCGGAACGGTATATGTGCGCAAAGGCCAGCATCTGAAAGGAGACGGAATCGGCTCGGCGCGGATCTTGATACCGGTAACAAGCAGAACCGAGGCTACCTTTCTGATGGGTCGCGCGGTCATCGGCGGCGTGATGCAGGTCGATTCGGGCGGTTTGTGACCGCCGTACACAATATCGGCGACGATGTATTGCCTCTGATCAATTGCTTCACCGGAGCGAAAGTGTTCCTGGGCGATAACCAAAAGTGGCTAGGGACCATTCAGACCGGGGCGTCCAAGAAATATGTCAAAATACCGACCTTCGACGGCCAGTTGAATGCGATCGTCCGGATAACCGCCAACCCGCTGCCAGGAGGGTCGGCCGCCTACAGAAAGACCGCCCTGTTCTCGGTATACCGGTATACCGATGCGGCCGGCGGAGCGGCCACCGACTATATAGCCAAGACGCTGCTTTCGCAGGCGCCTGCCGGGACCGCGCCCGCGATCGACATCGATCTCGCGCTGGATACCGTAACCGGCGGCGGATCGGGCGGATCGGTGCCGAACCGGTACGTGATCGTTGCCGTGCCGGAATCATGGACCAAGCTGGATATTGTCGTAGAGTGAGCCGGATCACAAGGGGGACTTCGAATGAAGACAAAGAAGAGACAATGGTTAGGTTTTAGTCTTGCGTTATGCATAGGCGTCTTGTCCGGCTGCTCCGGCGGTTCCGGTACAGGAACGAATGGGGGTGGCGGAAGCTCCGGAACCGGCGGGGGAGAATCGCCTGCGTCTGCTCCTGCGCCTGCCGCATCAACCGAACCGGTGGAGCTCGTATTCTGGTTCCACGTCGGTTCGATTACGAACAACGAAGGCTTTATGAGCGCCTTCGGGAACAAAATCAAAGAAAAGTTTCCGCATGTAACGCCGAAGTTTATCGCCCCTTCGAACAGTGTCAACTTGAAATCGCTGGTCGAATCCAAACAGCCGATCGATATTTTTTATGACGCATACGGCCAGATTTACAGTTATTTGATGGAGTACAACCTGCAGTACGATATCTCCGGTCTGATTCAAACTCACAAATACGATGTGTCGCGTCTGGAGCCGACCGCGGTAGCGGCGATGAGGCAAATCGCGGGCGGCGGGATGTACGGGCTCCCGGTAACGGTCGATTCCGTCAATCTGATTTACAATAAAACGCTTTTTGAGCGGTTTGGCGTGCCGGCCCCGAAGGACGGCATGACGTGGGACGACGTGTATGAATTGACCAGGAAGATGAGCCGGACCGAGAGCGGCGTGCAATATTACGGGATGGGCATGTCGCCCGGGGCGGTCGCGAACGGCGATCCGCTGTCTCCCGTGTTTATCGATCCGGTCAAACACCAGGGACTGTTCGCCTCGGAGAAGCCGAGACGGATGTTCGAGACGCTGACGCAGTTTTACCGGATTGCAGGCAACGAGGTCGATTCGACGACTTCTGCTTATGCGACGCAGCTCAAGCTGTTTAGCGAGCAGCGGCTCGCGATGATGCTGGGACCGAACGCGCTCGGAACGAGATATTTTGCCGATAAAGATCCTAATCTCGAATGGGACATTGTATCGTATCCGCGTTACAAGGAAGCGCCTAACGCCGGGCCGCAGCTGGCGCCGGGATACTTCCTGATTCCCGTAACCAGCACGCATAAGGAGACGGCGTTTCAGGTGGCGGCCTACGTCACGAGCGAGGAGTTCCAGAAACATCTGGCCCGCCGCGGGTATTCGCCGGCTCTGCAAGGCACCGATATTTGGAGCGAATATGGCAAAGACTTGCCGTACATGCGCAATAAACATCTGAAGGCGATGATCCCGGATCAGCCTGCGCCGATCGCACCGTTATCGAAGTATCAGGCGCTCGCGGCCCCGGAATTTACCCAGATCTTCCACGATATCGCGACGAATGCGAAGGATATCAATACCGCCTTGCGCGAAGCGGACGAGAGGATCAACAAGAAGATCGCCGAACAAATGGCCAAGTAAACCTGTATGTGCGAGTTCAAAAAGTCCGGTTTTCAGCACCGAGAAGATGGGATGAAGCTAGGAAATGAGGAGCGGAGCGTAGTGAAAGCTACTTGAGCACCGGAAGTTCCGGCTGAATGCCATATTCGATGTCGAGCAGGCTTCCTGATCGGCTTCGTGATCAAAAGTGGACTTTTTGAACAACCTCTACAAATAGAAAAAACGATCACGGGGGAGAGAAACCTATGGAATCGAATCAGCCGATTCAATCTCTTACTGGAACTGGAACTGGAGCTGGAACCAAGCCGAAAAGGAAACGCTCCATCATCGATTGCGACCTTCATCTGGCCCCTCTGCGCGGGGGATACCAGGCGCTGAAGCCGTACATGTCCCGGTATTACCGGGAACAGATTGAGACATGGGGACCGCGGGTGCCCGGGCAAATCGGCATGTACAACAACGGCGGAACGAACGGCACGATGCAGGAGTATAAAATCCCTCCGGGAGACGAGTCGGTCGCTCTCGATTACATTCGCGCCAACCTGCTGGAGAAGTATCAGATCGATTACGGAATCATCACCGGCATGGATTACGGGATCAATACGATTCCGGATACGGACTATGCGGCCGCCGTGTGCTCCGCGTGCAACGACTATACAATCGAGCATGTGCTCTCGAAGGAACCCAGGTTCAAAGCGTCCATCATGATTCCAAAGCAGGACGCCATCCTGTCGGCCAAAGAGATCGACCGCGTCGCTTCGCATCCCGGCTTTGTCCAGGTTATCGTCTCGAACGGAGCCGAGAAGCCTTACGGACACCGGCGGTATTATCCGATCTACGAAGCGTGCGTGCGGCATAATTTGCCGTTTGCGATCCATGTCAGCATGGAGGGCATCGGGATCAATCCACCGCCGACGGGAGCCGGCTATGTCTCGCATTATGCGGAGTACCGGCTCGCCCGGGCGGGCATTATGATGACGCATCTGGCAAGCTTTATATACGAAGGCGTGTTCGAGCTGTTTCCGACGCTGAAGGTCGTCATGATCGAAGCGGGGATGATGTGGATCGCGCCGGCTATATGGCGGATGGATCAGGACTGGAAGGCGCTGCGCCATAACACGCCTTGGGTCAAGAAGCTGCCGAGCGAGTATTACCGGGAACATGTGCGCGTGACATCGCAGCCGATCGAGCTGCCGGCTAAGCCGGAGCTGTTCCTGCCGATGCTGGAGGCGATCCATGCCGGCCAGTGTCTGATGTTCGCTTCCGATTACCCGCATTGGGACTTCGATTCGCCGCAGCTTGCTTTTCCGAAACTGCCGGATGAGCTGTGGGAGCGCGTCTTTTACCAAAATGCGGCGGAGCTGTATGGGCTGCCACAGCGGGACGCGGCCAAGGGAGGGAGCAACTGATGCCCAGCTACTTGGCAGGCCGTGTGTCCGAGATCCCTCCCGGCACGCGAAAGATCGTTGAATTGAACCGCCGCAGCATCGGGATCTACAATATCGACGGACGGTTCTATGCGATACGCAATCTGTGTCCCCATCAGGGGGCGCCGCTGTGCGAAGGCATTACATCAGCTTACGTCACCTCTCCAAGGCCGGGCGAGTTCGTATACGAGCGGGAGGGCGAGGTTGTCCGGTGCCCATGGCATTTCTGGGAATTCGATGTCAAGTCGGGCTGCATGATCGTCGACCCGGCGACGAGAACGAAGACGTATGACGTAACGGTGGAACGGTACGACGTCTCCGTAGAAGACGGCAATGTGATCGTTCATATGGCATAAGCGCAGGCCGGTCTGAAAAGCAAGCACCGGCCATACAGTCCGATCTCGGCTGCAGGCACTTGTTACACGTTCGTGACAAATGTCCGGAAAGATTTGTATCGGGACAGCCTTTCCGATATACTACATTTGAAACGAACTGCTATACGCAGAGATCGAAGGAGGCCGTTCAGCCGTGCATCAGGCGATGTATGTCGTGCATGTCATTTGCGCGCTTGCGCTCATTTTCTACATTTTGCTTCCGTTTTTGGCAGGAGGCGCGGTTAATCGTCCGACCGCGGTAGCGCTTCACCGCGGCAACCGGATCGGACAATACGTTCTCATTCTGGCGTTTTTGTCCGGAGGGTATATGGTCAGCAAGGCCGAATATTCGGTATGGTGGATGGTGATGGCGATCGTACTCGTTCTTGTGATGTTCGCCATGACGGGGATGTCCTCGAAGCCGTTCAAGAAGCTGATCGCCGGGGATTCCACAGCAGCCGCCATACGCAAGCTGCGGACGTTCACGCTGATCAACGGGGTCAGCTACGTGCTGCTGATGGCCATGATGCTTGGACCGAAGTAACGCAATACGAACAACCGGACTTTCCTACCCAGGGAAGTCCGGTTTTCGTCTTGTTGTGCACCGGCCTTGTTACGGAGCCGGTTCGTTAAGCTCGTCGAGCGTTTTCTCGAAGCTGGGGGCGAGGTGCTGCAGAAAATAACGGATCTCCGGCATATCGAGCTTCTCGATCGACTGCTCGATCTGTTTTTGGGCTACGGCGAATTCGCGGTTGCCGGCCGACAGCTCGGAGGCGCATTTCAGATAAGCGTCCAACAGATCGGCGCCTTTAATATAGCGGGCATGCTCGGCATCGGTATTCTTGCCCTCGATCAGGGGACCGTATACGTGCTGGAGCTCCGGCGGGACCATATTGACGAGCCGCTTCGCCGCGTGCTGTTCGATTTCGCGGAAGTTGCGCAAAATATCGGGATTGTGATGTTTGACCGGAGTCGGGATATCGCCTGTAAATACTTCCGTCGTATCGTGGAACAACGCTGCGGTGACGATCTGCTCGGTCGGCAGCCGGCGGCCGTAAACGACGTTGGCGATCGTGCACAAGGCATGCGTCAGCAGCGAGACGTGAAACGAATGCTCGGCCACGTTTTCCTTATGGACGTTGCGCATTAGGCTCCATCGCTCGATGTAACGAAGACGGTATAAATAAGCGAGAAAATGGCTTTCCATCAGCTTCACCTCATCTGCATTATACAAGACGATTTTTGGGAAAACCAGCAAGCGGCATTAGCCCATATAGCGGAGGCCAGATAGAATATGAGAACTACGCACCGTCAAATCGCGGTAGTCGGCCATCGGGGAGCGGCCGGCGACGCGCCGGAAAATACGCTGGGCTCGTTCGCGCTTGCCGTGGAGCAAGGGGCGGATGCGGTCGAACTGGACGTGCATCTGTCCAAAGACGGAAGCATCGTGGTTTGCCATGACGCGAAGGTGAACCGGACAACGACGGGGAGAGGGGCGATCGCGGAGTTGCTGACAAGGGAGCTGAAGCAGCTCGACGCCGGGATGTGGCACTCCGACCGGTACGCCGGGGAACGTCTGCCGCTGCTGGAGGAAGTATTCGACCTGCTTCCTCCGGCCGTAGGCGTGAACGTGGAGATGAAGGTCGACAGCCCGGAACTTCGGGACGGACTGCTTCGTCTCCTTCGAGAACGGAGCATGCTGGAACGGGTATTCGTATCCTCCTTCCACCACGGGGGATTAACCCGTATGAAGCAGGAAGAGCCCGGGCTCCGAATCGGCCTGTTGGTCGACAAGAAGCCGATCATGCCGGAGGAGGCCATGCGTAAGTACGGGGTGGAGCTGTATTCGATGCATCCCCATCACAAGCTGGTCAACCGGCAGTGGATGGAACAGGCGAACCGGCTCGGCATCCGGGTATACCCGTGGACGGTGAACAAAGTTCCGCGTATGGCGGAGTTAATCGCGCTGGGCGTATCGGGCATCATCACCGACTTCCCGGCTCGTTTGCGGGCGCTGCTGAACAATTAAAAGGCCGCGGCACAACGGACCTCCGGTTGGTCGCGTCCCGCGGCAGCTTGTTATCGGATTACCGTTTCGATGCGCCGCCGGATCGTCTGGTGCAGCACTTCCGGCGAAATATGCGGACTGCCCGCATTGATACGCGGGATCTGCATCTTGTTCACGCTTCGGGTCGCCATCTCGGGCACGATCGTGAAGGCGTACTCGATGCCGGCTTCTCTCAGAAGCTCGGAGGAGATCTTGTCGTACACGCCGTACGGGTAAGCGAGCGTATTGACCTTCTCCGGACCGAGCGGCGTTAACCTTTGGATGCACGCACGGGTGTCGGACACGATTCTTTGCCTATACTGTTCTTCCGTCTCCTTTCCTCCGTCCGGGGTAGGCAGGCGGGTGACCATAAACGGCGCGTCGGGATTGTCATGCATCCCTTCCGTATGGCATTGCGCGCTTATAATGCCCGGCTTCGCCGTCGTCATCGTCCGGATCTCGTCCGGGGTCATGAAGGTTGGCGTATGTTCGCGCGGGTTGTCGTGTTTGTTCGTAATGATAAAGTTCGCGGCCGGGATTCCCATCCGGGTCAAGATCGGATATGCGTTCGCATACACGCTCTCGTATCCGTCGTCGAATGTAACGAGCACGGCATTGTCGGGGACGGCGGCGCCTTCCATAAAGGCCAGAAACTGCTGCAGCGAGATGAACGTGTAGCCGCGTTCCCGCAAATAAACGAGCTGCTCCTCGAACAGGTCTGTCGTAATCGTGCCGGAGCTCTCGTCTTCATTATAGATGTGATGATACATCAGGACAGCCACCTGTTCGGCGTACATCGTCTTGCCCTTAGAGACGCCAAGGACCGGCATGAGCAGCGCGATTCCGGCGACGAAAAATATCAGAGTACGGATTAACAGTTTGGTTCGGTTCATAGCGGGTCGGACTCCTTGTGCCGAAACTTGTCCGGTTCCGGATGATAGACGGGCGCGAGCTTCTTTTCTCTGCCAAGAAGCGTCCCGGATTCCCAATGTTGGGCTGAATTCCATTCCTTATAACTCCGCGTCGAAAAACCTTTAAGGAGAGACGTGGTTGCGAGTCTCGATGATCTGAGAAGCCATGCCTTTAAGCATGGGAGTCATCACCGTTGTAAACGTTTAGCTTCATCTGGTATGATCAGGTTATATATGTTTTTACCCATCATCCCATACTTTTAGACGGCCGAAAGGAGCAGCATGTTTCATGCAACATTTTAAGGAAAGCATTTATAAGCTGATCGTAGAAACTTCTACCAATTTGCCGGCCGACGTACGCCGCGCGATTCAGCGCGCCCAGGAGAGCGAGGACGAAGGGACGCGAGCGGCTCTGTCGTTATCGACGATTTCCGAGAACATTACGATGGCGGAATGCAACGTGTCGCCCATCTGCCAGGATACCGGCATGCCGACTTTCATTATACATTGCCCGGTCGGAGCAAACCAGATCGAAATGAAGAAGAGCATCATTGAAGCGGTCCGCCAGGCGACGAAGGACAGCAAGCTTCGCCCGAATTCGGTCGATTCGCTGACCGGCGCGAACAGCGGCGACAACATCGGTCCGGGCGTTCCCGTCGTTCATTTCGAGCAGTGGGAAAAAGACGACGTCGATGTGCGGCTTATTCTGAAAGGCGGCGGCTGCGAGAACAAAAACATTCAATACAGCCTGCCGGCCGAGCTCGAAGGCGTAGGCAAAGCCGGCCGCGACCTGGACGGCATCCGCAAATGTATTATGCACGCCATCTATCAGGCGCAGGGACAAGGCTGCAGCGCTGGCTTTATCGGCGTAGGCATCGGCGGCGACCGCACGACAGGTTACGAGCTGGCCAAGCATCAGCTGTTCCGCGCAGTGGGCGATGTCAACCCGAATGCCGACCTGCAGAAGCTGGAGGAGTACGTCATGGCGAACGCCAACAAGCTTGGCATCGGCACGATGGGCTTCGGAGGCCAAGTGACGCTGCTCGGATGCAAAGTAGGCGTGATGGACAGGCTGCCGGCGAGCTTTTTCGTATCGGTTGCTTACAACTGCTGGGCGTTCCGTCGACAAGGCGTGTTGCTCGATGCGGCGACAGGCGAGATCAAGGATTGGGTGTACGAGGGCGGCAGCAACGTTGCAATGGCCGATCCGGCGGACAAGACGAAGACAGGTGGAGAAGGACGCCGCGAGGTGGTGCTGCAGGCGCCGATCACTGAAGAGCAGATTCGCCAGCTCCAGGTTGGCGACGTTGTCGTCATCAACGGCCTGATGCATACCGGCCGGGACGCGCTTCACAAATATTTGATGGATCATGACGCTCCGGTCGATCTCGACGGACATGTTATCTACCACTGCGGACCGGTTATGGCCAAGGACGAGAGCGGGGAATGGCATGTCAAAGCGGCCGGACCGACGACGAGTATCCGGGAAGAGCCGTACCAGGGCGATATTTTGAAAAAGTTCGGGCTTCGCGCCGTAATCGGCAAAGGCGGCATGGGACCGAAAACGCTCGCTGCGCTTCAAGAGCACGGAGCGGTCTACTTGAATGCGATCGGCGGAGCGGCCCAGTATTATGCGGAGTGCATCAAGAAAGTCGACAGCGTCCATTTCATGGAGTTCGGCATCCCGGAAGCGATGTGGCATTTGCAGGTGGAAGGGTTTGCTGCGATCGTAACGATGGACTCGCATGGCAACAGTCTGCACGCGGACGTCGACAAAAACTCGCTGGAGAAGTTGGCCGACTTTAAAGAGCCGGTATTTAAATAATCGGTCCGGGACTGTTCGTGGGAACGTTATGCCGGAACGATCAGTATGAACGGGAAAGGCCCTGGTATCCGATACCAGGCTTTTCTTTTGCTGTCGGACGTTTACAAAATCTTTACTGGAAAAAACGAAAGGGGCGGACTACGCTATATAAGTTGAACTAAATCTGCTATGGGCAAACTGACTGCAGCGGAACGGAATGGACTTACTATTTATTAGTTCAACTTATCTTATATAGTTAGGTTTGCAATTAAGCTTGGCCCATGCTGGCAGCCTGGGGCGTAGCAGGCCGCTTACGGATTTCGGGAATTCGGGGATAATAAAGGAAACAGGCGACGGATTGCGGCGGAGCCCCCGGTACAAGATCTGCCGTTTGCGGACGATGGGGAATGCAGACTGGCAAAGGAGCGAATAACTGTCCATGAAAAAGTTCAGAACGCGGCTGACGCTTCTGTTTGTGGTTCTGATCGGCTGCTCCGTGCTGGCTGCTGCGGTATTTGTAGCTTTTATGCTGGAGAGGTCGCATATGAACGCGCTTCAGGACGGCATGAAGCGCGAGATTCAGATTATTATCGCTACGGCGGAAGGAAGCATTCAGCAGTTTGAACGTCGCAACAGCGATTATTTTACCGAGAGAGCGGTATATTTGAAAGAGTCGGCCGACTCTCGCGTGACGTTCATCTCGGCCGACGGAGTCGTGCTGGGCGATTCCGACCTCGATCCGAAGCAGATGGACAATCACTTGTCGCGCGAAGAAATTCGTCAGGCGCAACAGTCCGGAGTCGGCTACTCGGAGCGGCGCAGCGAATCGACCGGCCAGAACATGTTGTACGTCGCGATGTCGGTGCGCAGCGGGGCGGACATCGTAGGATTTATCCGTCTGTCGATGGGGCTTGAAGTAATCGAATCGACGATTAGCAACCTGTGGTGGGGACTCATCGGCGGACTGCTTGTCGTGTTCGTCATCGCCGGGCTGATCAGCTTTCGGGTAGCGCACCAGCTGACCCGGCCGATCGAGCGGATTACACGGGTAGCGCGGCAAATATCGAATCTGAACTACAAATCACGCGTATACTTGCGCAACCGCGACGAGATCGGTCAGCTCGGCCAGGCGATCAATACGATGGCGGACAGCTTGCAGCTGCAAATGCACCGCATCCTCGAGAATGAAAGCCGGCTGTCCAGCGTGCTGGACAATATGGTGAGCGGGGTCGTCATGATTGACGCCGAAGGCAGGATCGTGCTGGTCAATCGTTCCGCGGAAGAGATACTCGGCTACTCGTCCAAAGATTTTATCGGCAAAAGGTTCGACAGCGCCAATCAGCCGTACGAACTTGTGCAGATGATCAAGGAGTGCATCGAACGCAACGAGCGGATTCGCGACGAGATTTTGTTTTATTTCCCGGAGGAACGAATTCTTGAGGTGAATCTGGTGCCGATGCAGGGTGTCGAGGACGATTGGCTCGGGCTGGTTATCGTTCTGCACGACATTACCGCGTTCCGCCGGCTGGAGCGGGTGCGCAGCGAGTTTGTGGCCAACGTCTCCCATGAGCTGAAGACGCCGGTGGCGGCCGTGAAGGGGTTTGCCGAGACGCTGCTTGCCGGGGCGATGAATGATGCGGATACCGCCAAATCGTTTCTGCAAATTATATACGATGAGAGCGAGCGGCTGAACCGGCTGATCGGCGATATTCTGGAGCTCTCCAAAATCGAATCGAAACGGGCGCAGCTGCAATTTTCTCCTGTTCATCTGCATAGCTTTGTCGGTAAAACGCTGGATATGATGCGTCCGGCGGCCGACCCGAAGCAGATCGGGCTGGAGATGAAGGTGGATGAGGACATCTACATGGAGGCCGACGAAGACCGGCTGCGGCAAATTATGATTAACCTGCTCTCCAACGGGATCAACTATACGCCGGACGGCGGCAAAGTGAAGGTATCCGTAGAGACGGTCGAGGCGGACGCGGAGGACGAGGCGGAGAAAATACGGATCGTCATCTCCGACACCGGGATCGGCATACCGAAGAAAGATTTACCGCGCATCTTCGAACGCTTTTACCGGGTCGATAAAGCGAGATCGCGCAGCTCCGGAGGCACCGGACTCGGGTTGTCGATCGTCAAGCATCTGGTCGAGCTGCATAAAGGCACGATCCGCGTGGAAAGCGAGCTGGGACTCGGGTCGAAATTTGTTTTGGAACTGCCGGTCATTCAGCAATAAAAGGTTCGGGATCAGGCGGGGGGCGGGGCGAGTGAGTGGCAGGTACTGTACGGGGGAAGCGTGGAAAGTGGAAAATAGAAAATAGAGAAATGACGCCGATTCTGTACGACTTGTCTGCTTCGCTTCCTGTTCCTTTCTCGGAGTTTAGTCAAACGTGAAATTTTGTGGTAAGATTTTATTATCGTAAACCTTTCTCCGGTCCGGGGAGAAGATGAATCTATTTATGCAATGTTTCGCAGGGGGGCTCCATGCCGAAAAACATTTTGGTTGTCGAAGACGAACCGACCTTGGCCCGGCTGCTGTCGTACAACTTGTCGCAGGAAGGCTACCAGACGAAGGTGGTCGACCATGGCGGGGAAGGGCTGCAGACCGCGCTTCAGGAATCGTTCGATTTGATTATTCTCGATATTATGCTGCCCGGGATGAACGGTTTTGAAGTGCTTGCCAAGCTGCGGCAAAAGGGCGTGAAGACGCCGGTGATCATACTGACGGCAAGGAACGCCGAGGAAGAAGTGGTGCAGGGCCTCAAGGCCGGCGCTGACGATTACATTACGAAGCCGTTCGGGGTGGCCGAGCTGCTAGCAAGGGTATCGGCCGTCATGCGCCGGACTGGGACGGAAGACACATTTGCCGTCGAGGAACCGGGAACGGATAAAGTGATTCAGGTCGCCGATCTGAGAATTTATCCCGAGAAATACGAGGTCGTCCTGAACGGCGAGCAAATTCAGCTGCGTCCGAAGGAGTTCGAGGTGCTCCTTTATTTGGTGCAGCGGCCGGGCGTCGTAGTGACGAGAGACGATCTGATGAATATCGTCTGGGGATTCGATTATGTCGGCGGACAGCGTACGGTTGACGTTCATGTCAGCTCACTGCGCAAAAAGCTTGAGATGAACCAGGAAACGGTGCAAATCGATTCGATTCGCGGTCTGGGCTACAAATTAATCGTGCATACGACCAAGAAGTAGGTCCATTTCCCGGGAAATGGGGGCGGCGGACGATTACAAACGATACTTTTTGTAAAATCATGCTGAAAATCGCTTTCTCTTTATCGAGAGGGCGATTTTTTGTTTATCTGCCTATATCGACAGCTTGTGCTCCGGGCGGGTTTTGCGCGATACGGAACTCCATATGGGATATGAGCATACGGTAACAGTACATAATTGGAAAGGGAGGAGTATCTCATGTACTGGGTATCTCCATATTGGGTTCGTGCTGATTTCATACCGGTTTGGGCTACAACGATTCAGCAGGCGCTGAACCTTATCAAGGAGTCCGTCCAAGGAGAACGAAATGACGAGTTGTTCTACGACGAACTGATCCAGCTTGCCCCGAATCGGCAGCAAGCGGCGATGATCGAAGGAATCCGCAACGACGAACGGACACATAACCAGATGTTCCGGGATATGTATATGGCTCTGACCGGCCAAACGGTAACCGGTATCAGCAACGAAGCTTACACGAAAGTCCAATCATATGCCGAAGGGTTGGAAAGAGCGCTGAGCGGCGAGCTGGCTGCGGTCGAGAAATACCGGAAGATTTGGTTCGGCCTGCCTGCCGGTATTTACAAGGATACCGTCTTCGGCATTATATTGGACGAATTGAAGCATGCGGACAAGTACAACTACTTAATTTCGTTAAACCGGGCGGGAAGCTAACCTGGGCTGCGAGTGGGTCACGAGAGCTGCTCCAACAGACTCTTGGCTAACGGCTTCCGGCAGGCAGGCTGTCACCTTCAAGCCAAAGACTTATTAATCCGGCAATTTCCGGTTAAAGACTCTATAAAGGAAGCATACTATGCCAAGGAACCGATTTCCAATTCCAAGGAGACATCAGCTCGTGGCCGAATATATGCATATTTTTTTTCGTACCATGATCGCGTTCGTCATGCTGCTCGTTATCGCGCGGATTCTTGGCAAGCAAGTACTGTCCAATATGACGTTTCACGACTTTGTTACCGGTATTACTCTGGGAGCTATCGCCGCCAATTTGGCGTTTAATCCCAAGATCGAGTCTTCGTATCTGGTGCTTTCTCTTGCCGTGTTTACGGCGACTTCCTTTGTGATCGCGGTAGTATCCATCAAAAGCAGAAAAGTGCGGAAATGGATCACAGGCTCACCGACGGTTCTGATCGAGGGCGGTAAACTATTAGAGGGCAATATGAAAAAAGTGAAATATTCACTGGATTCGCTTATTCAATCGCTGCGCGAAAAGGATGTGTTCGATCTCCATGAAGTTGAGTATGCGGTGCTGGAGGATAACGGCAAGCTGTCCGTACTCAAAAAGCACGACTATCGGACCATCACCAAAAAAGATTTGCATATTACTCCGAAGGCTCCGACAAGCTTCCCGATCGAACTCATTATGGACGGTCAACTAATCGAACGGAATCTGAACGAACACGGCGTCTCGCGCAAGTGGCTGGAGTCTGAATTGGAGCATAAGAATAAGCGGATATCGGATGTTTTCTATGCGGTGAAAAGCACAAGCGGCAAGCTGATGCTCGATTTTTACCAGGACGGCTTAAAACAGCCAATCGATAAAGAACTGAACACATAACACAAAACGCCCCTTGCTTCCGGAACCGGATAGGGGCGTTTTTGGCTATAGAAGGGCTAAAAAGCGGCGCTATCCGGCTCGATATTGATTCTCCCGTCCTGTTCGGTGTCGGTTTCATCAAGTTCGTCGTTTTGTCTCAAGCCCGGGCGTTCATGCGCTTCCAAATCTTCGCCGACCTCTCGCTGTACGGCCTGTTCCCGCTTATCCATCGTGTTCCTCCTTTCTGCTCGAACGTTAGCCTTTCCCGGGAGCTGGGGCGATATTCGTTCCGGTACCAGAAAGCAGGCCCGGTCACCCGCCTTTCATACTCATCGCACCTGACGATTAACTGTTTTTGTATGGACTGAAACAAAGCGGGGCTTCTTTCGTAAATAGAAGAAACCGAATCTGGGAGGGAATGCCTGTGTGGGAAACGTTGAACCGGAAGCTGGACGAAGCGAATGAGAAACGGCAAAAAAAGTTGAAGTACGAACGCCGGTTAACCGATATGCAGGCCCGCATCCGGGAGGTGCAAAGTCAGATTCCCCGGCTGGAGCTGAAGCTGGAGAAGGAAAACCGCGATGTGGAGCAATTGACGAAGCTGACGCTGACTAGTTTATTTCATACGATTTTGCGCAGCAAGGAGGAGCAGTTGGAGCTGGAGCGGCAGGAAGCGCTTCGTGCGGCGTTGCAGTTGCAGGAAGCGAAGGATCAGCTGGCCAAGTTGGAGAAAGAACGAAGCGAGGTCGGCCTGGCGCTGGCGGAGGTGAGGTTAGCCGAGCAAGAATATGAAACGCTGATGCGGGAGAAGGAATCGAAGCTGCAGCAGTATTCGGCCGAGACGGCCAGTCAAATCGCCAGGATGGACGAAGAAGCGGCCTTCACTTCGGAACGCCATGTGGAGCTGCGGGAGGCTGTCGACGCCGGAGAGCTGGCGCTGAATCTGCTGCGTCAGGCGGAAGGGAGTCTGGGCAAAGCCGAAGACTGGGGAACGTGGGACATGCTGGGCGGAGGCACGGTCAGCACGTATATCAAGCATGGCCACATCGACGACGCCCGTTCCATTATTCGTGCGGCGCAGCTCCGGATGCGTCAGTTCGAGAAGGAGCTGGCGGATGTGGGGCGGCATTCGGCGATGAGGATTGAGATTAGCGGCTCTTTGGAGTTCGCCGATTATTTCTTTGACGGATTGATTACGGACTGGATCGTTCAGGGGCGGATTCAGAACTCGCTGGAGCAGGTCCGCAAAGTGCGCCAGAACATGGCCCGCATCGTGGCTGATCTGCAGCGCGAAAGGGCGACAGCGGAAGCCGAACTGACAAAGCTGCGCTCGCGCCGGACGGCGTTGATCGAAGGGGCTTGAATCGCTTCCGGAATGTGAATGGTTTCTGGTGCCGGATCTGGCGACCGTATCTTGCCTAACGCCAAAAAAATGGGCTATGCAAGTATGCAAGTCCCCAAGACGAATGCGCCGTTCGCAACCCGAACCTCTCGCGATTACCGGCCGCCAGGTTAGGGTTCCCCGTACAGAGCAGCCGCGCCTCGAGCCATCTCCGCGACTTTAGTCCGCAGCTCCGCCGGTTCGGCCAGCTCTCCGTGAGGGCCGAGACTTAGCGCGAACCGGCACGCTTCCTCCTCGCTTTGGAACCGCATCCGGCACGGCACGCATCCGTCTTCGCCTGCAGTTCCTTGTTCCAGCACTTTGGAATATTTCCAGTACATCGTCAGATGGGTGTAGGCCGCATCGATCCGAAACGCCGCTTCGAAACGGGGCAGGGTCGTGACGAACCGCTCAGTCGAAGCTTCCCAATAGGAAGCGAGCTGAAAGCCGGGAGGCCGCGCGGAAGCTTCGTCCAGCATCTCGCACCGGACGATCCGGGCGATGCGGTACGTTCGCGGCTCTCCCTGCACCCCCGCAACGAGGTACCAGACGGTTCCCTTAATGACAAGTCCGAGCGGATCGACGACCCGTTCGGAGACGCCTGCTTTTCCTTTATCGTAAGACAGCTTCACTTGCCGCTCCCGCAGTACCGCTTCTTGCAGCAGAGGAAGCGGTTCGACCGATTCGCCGGAATCGTGCCAGCCCGCCGCATCGATATGAATCCGCTCGCGGACGAACTCGGCCGTTCGGCGGCCGACGCTCGGCAACGCGGCCAGCAACTTGATCAGTGCGCCCTCCGACGCCCGGCGCAGCCCGAGATCGTGCAGAACGCGTTCCGGAGCGCCTACGAATAACGAAGCAATCTCCTCCTCATGCAGCCCGGTCAAGTTCGTCTTGTATTCGTCCATCAACTGCCAGCCCCCGCCGGTACCCCGCATCGCCATAACCGGTACGCCTGCGCTGCCTAACGCCTCCATATCGCGATGAATCGTCCGTTCGGATACTTCCAGACGGTCGGCCAGCTCCGCGGTAGTTATCCGCCCGTAAGTCTGAAGCAGCAGCATTATCGATAACAGCCGATCGGCTCTCATTCGTCTCGCCTCCGAAAATTCAATCGAATATCCCCACTATATTTCAATATGACAAAAGGTGTCAACAATGAACGAGTATACTGAATTTATCGGCATAGGCGTAGACACTGGCATCGAAGAAGGCGCCGGTAACGAAGAAGATACCGGTATCGATAAAATCGCCGGTTTTCGGCGCAGACACCGGCACGGCATCGGCATCAACATAGCAGCCGGCATCGAATCGGAGCGGTCGTCGCTCTGGCCTCCGATCCGAACGTTCGCGCCAAATCGGGGAAAGCGCTCATGTCCGGGGATATGGCGGATGAGTATGGATTTACGGACGTGGACGGTTCGCAGCCGAACTGGAATACGTACTACAAGAGGACGTTTGCGGAGTAATCAACAGACGGCCGCAGCAGGCGGGGGATGGTGCCGCCCGCTGCGGCCGAATTGCGCTAGGCCTCAATTGGGCGGCGATCGGCGCCGGATGAAGGCATGGCCCGTTCTGCTTCCGGCCACCCGCCGGCCACCCGCAAGCGGCGGAACGGCGGACCCGCACGGCCTTCGATCCTTCGCTTCAACCGTTCCGAGAAGGGAAGCAGACTTCTTCGCCTAACCCGCTTTGGCATCTATGTCAAACGCATTATTTTTTGCATAACCGGCATCTTTCGAGTTTTTTTCCAGTCCGATCCTTGATACAATGAAAACGCTGTTACCGTATCTATACAGTCGGTTTCAAGAGGGAGCTTGGGGATGGAAATCATAGCGGGAACCTATAACGGCTGGCTTATTTTGTTTTCTTTTGCGGTTGCTGTCGTATCTTCCTATACGGTCGTCACGTTGATCGGCAGGCTCGGGTATCGCAAAGACCAGCTTCGTATTTTCACCTCCGCATTTATGAACAGCATCGGTTTATGGGCCGTCCATTACATCGCTTTGACGGCTTACGGACTTCCGCTTCCCGCCGATCAGCTCTTCCCGTTTTTTTTCTTGTCCGTCACCATCTCCTTTTGTACGTCATACGCCGCGATGAGTTTATTCTCGGGCAGTTCGCCGGGTCAGGACAATCTGATCGCCGGCAGCCTATTGATTGGCAGTGGAATTATGGCGATTCCGTTCATCGGGATGCAGGCGTTACGCGTCTACACCGAGGTCGAGTACGATCCGCTCTGGATCGGCTTCGCCTGGCTTCTGGCGTCGGTGGACGCTTATTCGTCGGTATGGCTTGCTTACCGGCTAAGACGTCACGGGTTCGTCTGGCGGATTGCCTGCTCCTTCCTGATGGGGATCGGAATTATCGGCGTCCACTTTACTTTCATATACGGAACGACCTTTCGCTCGACGATGCCGGGGATGGAGTCTTGGTCCATTTCGGTCAATCAATTATTTGCAAGCGCTGTAGGCATGGCCGCCCTGTTCATCTTGGGCATATGCGTCATGATGGTTCTGGTCAACCAGCGTCTGCGGGAGGCGGAGCAGAAGTTCAGCTCGTTGTTCGAGAACAGTCCCGATCTGGTGCTGTTCATCGATATGGAAGGATGCATCGTCCGCTCCAACCCGAAAGCGTCGGAAATCGCAGGGTACGACCGTTCCGAGCTAACCGGACGCAAGCTGATCGAGTTCATCTCTCCCGAGGAGCGGAAGCAGGCGCAGGAGAGCTTCATTAAAGCCATGTCGGGACAAGGGCATGAGCTGGAAATTGGAGTTGTCGCCAAGTCCGGGAAACGGGTGGAGCTGTGGGTGTCTTCGATCCCGATGATCTTCGACGGTATCCGGGAAGGGATATGCGTCATCGCCAAAAACATTACGGCCGACAAAAAGATGAAAGAAGAGCTCAAAAGACTGACCGAGCGGCACGAGCTGATTTTGAACACGATGGTGGACGGCGTGTACGGTCTCGATATGGACCGCAGGACCGTGTTCTGGAACAAAGCGGCGGAAGCGATGACCGGTTTTGCGGCAGAAGAGCTGATCGGCCGCAAAGCACACGGCTATGTGCATCATTCGTATCCAGACGGCTCTCCTTACGAGGAGGACGACTGTCCGGTGTACTCCGTGCTGGACGATCCCAGAACGCATACCATATCCGAGGACATGCTGTGGAGGAAGGACGGCACTTCCTTTTTCGTCGAATATACCGTTAGCCCGATCATGGGCTCCAGTTCGGATTCGGCTGCCGCGGTAGTCACCTTTCGGGATATTACGGAAAGAAAACGGCACGAGAACGCTTTGCTCCAAAGCGAAGCCCAGTACCGGACACTGGTGGAAAATTTGCCGGATGCGCTGATCGTCGTCAAGGAGGACAAGAGCGTCTACGCAAACGATACGGCGGTCCGGATGCTCGGAGGGAGCCGGAAGGAAGACGTGCTGCGCAGAACTGTGTTCGAGAAGGTAAGCCCGGAGTGCATGGAGCTCGACCGGCTGATTCAGGCTCCCGAATGCGAGGAGCAGCTGCCGCTGCAATCGAGCGAGCATCGATTCAAACGGCCTGACGGACAGATGCGCGACATCGATATCATTACGTTCTCCGCCTGGTATGAAGGCAGTCCGGCCCGGTACATGCTGATGCGCGACGTGACGGAGCTGAAGCAGGCGAGAGAGCTGATTCAGCGTTCGGAGAAGCTGGCGGTAGCGGGAGAGCTCGCCGCCGGCATCGCGCATGAGATCCGCAATCCGCTCACGGCGATCAAAGGATTCATTCAGCTGATGAAGGAACGGATCTCGCCGAGCTATTACGAGGTGATCCAATCGGAGATTAGCCGGATCGAGCTCATTACCGGCGAATTGCTCATGCTCTCTAGACCGCAGGCGATTCTGTACCAGCCACGGAATATGGCGGTGCTGCTCGATCACGTGGCCACCTTGCTCGAGACGCAGGCGATCATGTGCAATGTGGTCATCGTTCGCCGCTATAATACGGCCTCACTGAACGTGAGCTGTGACGAGAACCAGGTCAAGCAGGTGTTTATCAATCTGGTGAAAAATGCGATCGAGGCGATGCCGGAAGGGGGGACCGTTACTCTGGAGGCGCGGATGGAGGCGGATGAGCTGCTGATTGCCGTGCGCGACGAAGGAATCGGCATCCCCGAAGATAAGCTGGGCAAGCTCGGCCAGCCTTTTTATACGACCAAGGATAAAGGGACAGGTCTTGGACTGATGATCAGCATGAATATTATCGAGCATCATGAGGGGCGGGTTCGGGTGTACAGTCAGGTCGGAAAAGGAACGGAGTTCCAGGTGCTGCTGCCGGTCGTCCGTCCTCCCGAGACTGCGGCGGAACACGGCTTCCCGCTGAATTGAGCTTACGGGGCGTCTCTCCTGGCCGTAAGCTCCGTATCGTAAGGCGTCCGGAACTTGCCGATCTCGCCGAATAGGCCGGCTGCCAGCTCGTGCATCGCACCCGCCTGCTCGGCCACTTGCCGGACCGATTCGTTCTGCTCGGTCGAGGCCGAGTTCACTTCCTGAACGCCTGCGGCCGTCTCCTCCGCGATTGCGGCTACGTGCTGAATCGTGCCGACCAGACTGACGCTGGCTTCTTCACCCCGCACCACCATCGCGTGAATCAGTTCGGTCTGACCGCTCAGGCCGGCGATCGATTGCTGAATCGTCCGGAACGTTTCCAGCGTATCGCCCACCTTGCCGGATTGCGCCCGCGACGCCGCCCCGGCTGCCGCCATCTGACTCCGCACCTCCGCCATCTGCTGCTGCAAGGACCCGACGATCCCCGCGATCGACTGGGCCGACGTTTTCGTCTGCTCGGCCAGCTGTCTCACCTCGTCCGCGATGACGAGAAACCCTTTGCCGTGCTGGCCGGCGCGAGCCGCTTCAATCGAAGCGTTCAGCGACAGAACGTTTGTCTGGCTCGCAATCTCCGTAATCGCCTGAACGATTTTCGTAATATGGGCCGTGTCCGCAACGAACGTCTCGACTGCCAGATCGGCTTGCCTCAGCAGCCGATCGGCCGTCTCCGCCGCATCCTGGAGCTCCGATACTTTGGCGGCGCCTTGATCTGCATACTCCCCGGTTTGCCCGCTTAACCGTTTCATCTCGTCGGCGGACCGGGAGATCGCCTCGATTTGACCGCCCAGTTCGGAGACGAGCTGGGCGCTTCGCTCGACGAGGGAGGCCTGCTGATCCGCCCCTTGCGCGATCTCGCCGATTGCCTTCAGCACATCGCTGCTGACGGACGAGGTCGTCTGGGCGAACCGGCTGAATCCGGACGAGCGGCCGTTCAGCTCGACGCCGATCTCCCGCATGCGGACCAGCATCGTGCTGACGTTATCCATCATCTTGTCGAATCCCCGGCTGAGCTGCCCCAGCTCATCGTGGGCGCTGGAGCCGATGCGGTGCCGCAAATCCCCTTCCCCGATCAATCCCATCGCCTGCTTCATCTTATGGATCGGCTTCTGGAACGAACGAATGATGTACAGCGATACAAGGAGAGCCAGCATAACGGCCGCTGCGGATACGTATAGCGCAATGGCCTTTACCTGCTTCGACAGCTGTTCCGAACGCTGCAGCGAGGCTGCGGCCGATTCCGTATACTTTCTATTAAATAAGTCGGCTTGCTCGAAAATGTATTCTTTATGTACTTGCGACAAGGAGAACTGCTGATCCAACAGGCGTCCGGCTTCGCTGGCCGAGGCGCTGCGAAGTGTGTCCAGAGCGTCATGAAACGTGGAAGTGAATTCGCCGGAGACGGTCACCAGCGTGGCGCTCCATTTCCTTTCCTCCGGGCTGGAGGCCGTTTCGGCGATCTGCTTGACATGCTCCGCGAACGATTTCTCGATCTGCGCATACGAGGCCGCATGGTTTTCCTGTCTCGTGACGACGAGCCCCGCGTGTAAAGAGGCCAGCTCCAGCACTTCCTGCTTCATCTTCATCGCAAGCAGCTGCTTTTCGGTTTCCGCGTTCTGCAGGGCGATTTGCCGCTCGATCTCGGCTTGCATATACGTTTGAAATCCGACGGTTCCCGTCAATGTAAGAACGATCGCGGCAAAGCCGGCGGCGAGCTTAAAGCGCATCGTAACTCCCCGGGGTTTCCCCTTCCAAAACTCCTTCTTTACAAATGGCGTACGCTGCATCAAGCAGGTCTCCCCTTCCCATATCTTTCTAATGTCAGGTTCACACTCAGTATAGGAAAGGATCGTTAACGGACCGCCCGTTTTTTGTTAACGGATTGTAAATGTTGTCGAATGCCGGCGCCGCAATGCTTACGGCGATTCTCTGAAACAAATGTCGAAATATTTAACACTCCGTTTACAAAACATTAAAATTGCGAAAACATAGCGGCACTAGAATAAGTTTTGTAGGCAACAAGCAACATAAAAAACGAACTGAAGCGAAGGAGTGGTCGAGTTGTTAAGCAACAAGATGCGTAAAGGAACGATTATGATGTCTTCCGCGGTACTGGCTTTGACTCTGGCGGCATGCGGACAAAAACCGGCGGACGATAACAAGACGAGCGGAGGAGCGGCCCCTGCGCCGACGAAAACAGAAGCTCCGAAGCTTAGCGGTGAAATTAAAATCGACGGCTCTTCCACCGTATATCCGATCTCTCAGGCTGTTGCGGAAGAGTTTATGAAGAAAAATAAAGACGTGAAAGTAACCGTCGGCTTCGCCGGCAGCTCGGCAGGCATCAAAAAGCTGCTAAATAAAGAAATCGACATCGCCGACGCTTCCAAGCTGATGAAGCAGGAAGAAATCGACGCGATTAAAGCGAAAGGCGACGACGTCGTCAAAATGCCGGTAGCCTTCGACGGAATTACAGTCGTCGTAAACTCGCAAAACGACTGGGCCAAAGATATTACCGTAGCCGAACTGAAGAAAATTTGGGAGAAAGACAGCAAAATTACGAAGTGGAGCGAAGTTCGCGCCGGATGGCCGGATCAGCCGCTCAAATTGTACGGTCCGGGAACGGCTTCGGGTACGTTCGAATACTTCACCGAGGCGGTCAATGGCAAAGCGAAGGAATCCCGCAGCGACTTTACGCCTTCCGAGGACGACAACGTATTGGTAAAAGGCGTAACGGGCGACAAAAATGCGATGGCCTACTTCGGCTACGCCTACTACCTTGAGAACAAGGACAAGCTCAAGGCGCTTTCGGTCAAAGCCGACGACAACGCACCTGCGATCGAGCCTACAGCGAAAACGATCGAAGACGGAACTTACAAACCGCTTTCCCGTCAAATTTACATGTATCCGCTGAAATCCGCCCTGGCTCGTCCGGAAGTGAAAGAATTCATCAAGTACTACATGAGCGAAGACGGCAAAAAGCTGGTGGAATCGGTCGGTTACGTAAAACTGACGCAAAATTTGTACGACGAAAACTTGAAGCACGTGAAATAAGTTGAATCAAAAACGGTTATACCGTGGCTACTCATGGCTATGCAAGGCCGGGGCACTGCCGCGGTATTGCCGTGTTCGACAAGCCACTTTCAGTAGGGGGCGTAATATGCAGAGCATGCAGAATATGGAGAAACCGCTCAACTTAAAAATGAAAAAAAAGCTGATTTCGTCGGATGCGATTATGCCGAAACTTCTGTTCCTGTTTGGCATGCTATCGATTTTGACGACAGTCGGAATTGTCTTGATCTTGCTGCTCGAGTCGGGAAAGTTTTTTGCCAAAGTGCCGGTTTGGGAATTTTTTACAGGTACGAAATGGACTCCGCTGTTTAACGATCCGCAATTCGGCGTATTGCCGTTAATTGTCGGTTCTTTGATGGTTACTCTTATCGCGAGTATCGTCGCTTTGCCGATCGGAATCGGCAGCGCCATCTATTTAAGCGAATATGCGCCGCAGAAGGTTCGCTCCTTCTTGAAGCCGGTGCTGGAAATTTTGGCCGGCGTTCCTACGATTGTGTACGGTTTTTTCGCGCTGACGTTCGTCACGCCGATCATCCGTTATTTGCTGCCGCAAACCGATATGTTTAATGCGCTAAGCGCAGGGATCGTCGTCGGCATTATGATCGTTCCGATGATTTCCTCGCTCAGTGAAGACGCCATGGCGGCCGTACCCCAGTCTCTAAGAAATGCCGCGTATGCGCTTGGCTCTACCAAGCTGGAAGTATCGACGAAAATCGTCGTCCCAGCCGCTTTCTCCGGTATAGTCGCTTCGTGCGTGCTCGGCCTGTCCAGAGCGATCGGTGAAACGATGATCGTGACACTGGCTGCCGGCGCTTTGCCGAACATGTCGTTTAACCCGCTGAAAAGCATCGAGACACTGACCGCTTATATCGTGTCGGTAAGCTCCGGGGATACGACATACGGATCGGTTGAATATTTGACGATTTATGCGGTGGGCATCACGCTATTTGCCCTTACGCTTGGAATGAATATTATCGCGGGTTACATCGCCAGAAAATTCAGGGAGGAATATTGATGAACGCTTTTCCCGAGGATCGCAACCTGGCCAAGCGAAAGCGCAAAAACAAAATATTCCAGACTCTGTTTTTGATGTCGACCTGTTTTGGCGTCGTTGCGCTCGCGTTATTGCTGATACAAGTGTTAAGTCAAGGAATCGGCTGGCTGAATTGGGATTTCCTAACCAACTTTTCATCGCGGATTCCGGAAAATGCCGGATTCAAAGCGGCCATATTCGGTACGCTGTGGATGATGTCCATTACGGCTCCGCTGACGTTTATCATAGGGGTCGCGACGGCGATTTACCTGGAAGAATACGCCAAGGATACGAGGATGAGCCGGATTATCCAGACCAACATCTCGAATCTCGCCGGCGTGCCGTCGATCGTCTTCGGCTTGCTCGGCTTGACGATATTCGTCCGCCTGTTCGGATTTGGCAACAGCATCTTATCCGGCGGCCTTACGATGACGCTTCTCGTGCTTCCGATCATTATCGTCGCTTCCCAGGAGGCGATCAAAGCAGTCCCGATGTCGCTTCGCCATGCTTCGTTCGCGATGGGTGCGAACCGCTGGCAGACCGTGCTGCGCGTCGTGCTGCCGTCCGCCTTCCCGGGCATTCTGACCGGTACGATCTTGTCGATGTCCCGGGCGATCGGGGAGACGGCGCCGCTGATCGTCATCGGGGCGGTCGGCTACATCGCCTTTACGCCAGAAAGCTTCTTCAGTCAGTTTACCGTTATGCCGATTCAAATATACGGCTGGGCGAGCTTGCCGAAGGCCGAGTTCCAAAATGTCGCAGCCGCCGGTATTATCGTTCTGCTGATCGCACTTCTCGGCATGAACGCACTGGCGATCTACCTGCGTGGCAAATTCCAGAAAAAGTGACGGGGGGTCGCGATATGGCTATCGTAGATATTCACAATTTAGACTTGTACTATACCGAATTCCATGCTCTCAAAAAAGTAAACATGGCGGTCGAGGCCGGCTCGATTACGGCATTTATCGGTCCGTCGGGCTGCGGCAAATCTACGCTGCTTCGCACGCTGAACCGGATGAACGATATGACCAAGGGAGTCCGGATCGAAGGCGCCGTATCGATCAACGGCACGAATATTTACGACAAGGACGTGAACGTAGAGACGCTGCGCAAAAATGTCGGCATGGTGTTCCAGCAGCCGAACCCGTTCCCGAAGTCGATCTATGACAATGTGGCTTACGGTCCGCGCATTCACGGTATTACGAACAAACAGGAGCTTGACGATATTGTCGAGAAAAGCTTGCGCTCCGCGGCTTTGTGGGAAGAAGTGAAAGATTATATGAAGAAATCGGCCTACGGCCTGTCCGGCGGCCAGCAGCAGCGGCTGTGCATCGCCAGGGCGCTGGCGGTCAACCCGCAAATTTTGCTGATGGACGAACCGACCTCGGCGCTGGACCCGATCTCCACGCTTAAGATCGAAGAGCTGATCCAGGAGCTGAAAGAAACCTATACGATCATCATCGTAACCCACAACATGCAGCAGGCCGCGCGCGTCTCGAACCAGACCGCCTTTTTCCTGAACGGCGAAGTGATCGAGTTCGCCGATACGGTCAAGCTGTTCTCCAACCCGGAGGATCAGCGCACGGAAGATTATATAACCGGTAGATTCGGTTAATCGGGGGGATTTGCAGTTATGATGACGAAACGGCAAAATTTCGATTCTTCGCTGGGCGATTTGCGCAAGCAGCTCATTGAGATGGGGAACATGGTGGAACAGGCGATTATGTCGTCGGTCCGCTCCTTGAAGGAAGGCAATCTGGAGCTGGCGAGCAGCGTGATTGCCCAGGATGCCGCCGTAAACGCGATTGAGGAGAGCATCGACGAGGCCGGCACGCGGCTGATCGCGACCCAGCAGCCGGTAGCCAAAGATTTGCGCCGCATCTTGATCGCCTTCAAAATGGCCGGCGATCTGGAGCGGATGGCCGACCTTGCCGTCGATATCGCCAAAGTTACGCTGCGGATCGGCGAGGAGCCGCTCATCAAGCCGCTGGTCGACATCCCCCGGATGGCGGAAATTGTCCAGGTGATGACCCGCGACAGCATCGAGGCTTACGTGAACGAAAACGTCGATCTCGCTTACCGGATGGCCAAGATGGACGACGACGTCGATCAACTGCACAGCCAAATTTTGCGCGAACTGTTCAGTTATATGGTGGAAAATCCGCGTACGATCAATCAGTCGCAGCTGCTTTGTTTCGTCAGCCGTTATTTGGAGCGGATGGCCGATCATGCGACGAATATCGGGGAAAGCGTCGTGTATCTGGTCAAGGGCAAGCGTCCGGATCTGAACGCTTGAGTCCGGAACGGCGCCGTACGGATCTTAGATACAGAAGTAGCGGGCGGGGGATTCGATGGTTGGTCTTGGCGGGGAAGAAACCGGATTGATAGCGGACCGGCTGAAAGGCCGGGTTGTCGGTTTGATATATATGGACATAGGCTGGATGCCGGAGATTTCGAACGATAAGGGGCGATGGCCCGTCGAGCGGGTGCGCGGCTCCGTCGAGCTTCTGTTCGGCCAGCTTCGTATGGAATGGCCGTCCTTGTTCTCGCTCCATATGGCCGGGGACGATTTCTTTTTCTATGCCGAGCTGAATTCGGCCGCTCCGGACGCCGAACTGCAGCTGTTCAGGATGGGCATGCAGCTGAGAATGAGGCTGAAGCGCCATCTGACCGAAGAGCTTCGGCTGGAAGGACTAGCGATTCGGCTGGGCTGTGCGCCGCTCGTACCGTCCGCTCATCAGCAACCGTCCGATACGATCTACGATGCAGTCAAACGGGCGATCCGCGAAGCGCAAAGCGCCGGCGATTCGGAGTCCGGCCACCGGGTTCCGCGGACCGAACGGTTTCTCGCCATTTTGCAGGAGCGTTCCATCCAAGCGGTGTATCAGCCAATCGTATCGCTTGCGGGCGGAGACGTTTTCGGCTACGAAGCGCTGGTCCGGGGACCGAAGGGCACCGACTTTCAGTCCCCGCGGGAACTGTTTGCATTTGCCGAGGACGAAGGACTGCTTTATTCGCTCGACCGTCTCGCCCGGGAGAAAGCGATCGCCGGCTGCACGGGGCTCGAGAGCGACCAGCGCCTGTTCATCAATATCCCGGCCGACGTGATTCACGATCCCGATTTTACCCCGGGACGGACGCTCGGGCTGCTGGAGAGGATGGGACTGGCGCCGCACAATGTCGTCTTCGAGATTACCGAGCGGTGCTCGATCGAAGATTTTTCCACAGCCAAAAAAATATTGCAGCATTACCGGAGCCAAGGCTACCAGATCGCCATCGACGATGCGGGGGCCGGCTACTCGTCGCTGCAGGCGATCGCCGAGCTTCAGCCGGATTATATCAAGGTGGACCGTTCGCTGATCCACAATATCCATAAAGACAAGATCAAGGAGCATATGCTTGAGACGTTCGTCGCCTTCGCGGAGAAGATGAACATCCGGATTATCGCCGAAGGCATCGAGCTGCCGGACGAGCTGTTCAAGCTAATGCAGATGGGCATCCATTTCGGACAAGGGTATCTGCTCGCCCGTCCTTCGAGCGAAATGGCGGGCATCGACGACAACCTCGCCCGGCAGATGGCGGATATGCGGACACGCCGCGGGAGCATGCACAGCTTTATGACGATCGGCACGATCGCCTCTCAGGTGCGCACGTTCGATCCGGGCACTCATATCTCCGAAGTGGCGCGTTATTTCAGGGAGTACGAGAACGAGTTATGCGCCGTCGTTGTCCAGGGCGGAGCGCCGGTCGGGCTGATCATGCGGGAGAAGCTGTTCCAGCAGCTGGCCGGGCAATACGGCATCCCGCTCTACTGGAATCGCCCGATCAGCAAACTGATGGACTGCAACCCGCTCATCGTCGACGAGCTCGTTCCGCTCGATCAAGTATCGCAAATGTCGACTGCGCGGGAAACGAACAACTTGTACGATTATGTCGTCATTACTTGCGAAGGCGCTTTCCTCGGGACGGCTTCGATCCGTTCCATATTGGAGTCGATTACGAAGGTGCGCATCGAGCAGGCGCGGATCGCCAACCCGCTGACCGGACTTCCCGGCAACCTGCAGATTCAGCGTGAGCTGGGCAAGCGGATTATCGAATCCCACCGTTTTTCCGTCATCTACGCCGACCTCGATTTTTTCAAGTGGTATAACGACCGGTACGGCTTTCAAAAAGGGGACGAGCTGATCCAGTTCACGGCGGACGTCTTGCAGGAGGCTTCCGGGCTATGCGGGCTTCCGGACGATTTCGTCGGACATATCGGCGGAGACGATTTCATCGTGCTGTCGCGGACGGATTCGCCTTATCAGCTATGCGAGGAGATTATCCGGAGGTTCGATTCCGGGGTAGTCGTCTTTATGGACCCGGAGATGCCGGGACAAGCGGTCGACCGCGAAGGCCGGCCCGTGCAGACGGACCGTGTCAACATATCGCTCTCCCTGATCGTCTGCGAATGCGGCTCGGCTGTAACCGCCGAATATATATCGAGCGAGGCCGCCAAGCTGAAGAAGCGGGCGAAGGCGCATATGGGCAGCGTTTATTTCGGAGAGCGGATCGGACAACGGACGGTTTCCGGTTAGCGCATACGTCAGAACCGGCTCGAAGGTCGACGAACGGAATGGAATCTGCCAGCCGCCCCTTTCCAGCCGCAAAACCGACTCCCTTGGGAGACAGAGACAGGCTGTTGACATTGCTGCCGGCTCCTATTATTCGCCTGGCGGTGGTCAGAAAGGTCAGACAGCGGTCGCTCTATTTACCGGTTAGCCGTTCTTTCAGCTCCGTTAAGCTCCGGACGACCGGAACGTTCACGTTCCCGGCCTGGCGGGAGCTTTTTTTGGTTTCGGACCGGTTCAGCCAGACGGCGTTCATGCCGCTTTTCACCGCTCCCTCGATATCGTTTTTCCACGAATCCCCTACCATCACTCCTTCCTGCGGCCGGATGGCGGCGGAGCGGAGGGCAAGGCGAAAAATAGCCGGGTCCGGCTTACGGCTGCCTGCTTGGTCTGAGGCAATCAAATGTTCGCTGTGGATGTAGGACGACCAGTTCAGTCTGGCGATTACCTTGCGTTGATGCTCCTTGCTTCCGTTCGTAATGATGCCGATCGTATGCGTCTCGGACAGCGCCGCGAGTGTGCCGCCCGCATCCGGAAACGGGACGGCGTGAGCGCGCATCTGACGTTTCATCTCCCGGAAAAAAGAGCTGACGAACGCGTCGTTCACCTGGAACGGATACCGGTGGAGCGCAGCCTCCAGACACTGCTTTTTCGCCTCCTCCAGCTCCCGAGGCTTGCGGGCCAGCAGCTTGGCCTTCTTGGTCCATTCCGAGCGGTATGTGTCCAGTACTCGCTGAGGGTTCCAATCACCCTCGCTATGATCCCATCTTCCGGTAAAATCGACCAGTACGCTCAAAAAGCATGAATCAAATGAAGATTTCGGATCGATTAACGTATTGTTCATATCGAAAAATACGATTTTTGCCGTTTGCGGATTCCATTGGCGTTTCATCCCCCCGCCTCCTAACCGTATTCTCGCAGCGGTGTATTAACCGCCTAAGCGAAGCCTGCCGATTGCGGCGGCGGGCGCTCCTCTTCCCATAACTATGCAAGCGCGGCAGTTCATATGTGCCGATCGATATGCTATGATGAAGGGAGGATTTTTTCAAGGGGCCTGGCAGGCTCCGATCCGAAGTTTCTCTTAGTGCGTGTTTCAAAAAGTCCGGTTTTCAGCAGTGGACTTTTTGAACAACCTCTCTTTTGGAATGGGGTGTGTGTTATGGAAAAATTGATCTTGATTGACGGCAACAGCATCGCCTACCGTGCTTTTTTTGCACTCCCGCTGCTTAGCAACTCGAGCGGACTTCACACGAATGCCGTATTCGGCTTCACGACGATGCTCCTGAAATTGATCGAAGAGCAGAAACCGACGCATTTCCTCGTGGCGTTCGACGCCGGCAAAGCGACGTTCCGGCACGAAGGATATAAAGAATATAAGGGCGGGCGCGAGAAAACGCCTCCGGAGCTGTCCGAGCAGTTCCCGCTTATTAAAGAACTGATCCAGTCGTTCTCGATCAACCAGTACGAGCTGGCCGGCTATGAGGCGGACGACATTATCGGTACTATGACGAGGATGGCGGACGAGCGAGGCCTCGACGTGATCGTCGTATCGGGCGATAAAGACATGCTGCAGCTGGCGTCGGACCGAGTGACGATCGCGCTGACGCGCAAAGGGATCAGCGAAGTCGACTTGTACACGCCTCAGGCGATTCAAGACAAATACGGGCTCGTGCCGAAGCAGATCATTGATTTGAAAGGCTTGATGGGCGACGCATCCGATAATATACCGGGCATTCCGGGCGTAGGCGAGAAGACGGCGCTCAAGCTGCTTCACCAGTACAGCTCCGTCGAGGAAGTGCTGGCCAAGGCCGACGAGATTACCGGCAAAATGCAGGAAAAAATTAAGCAGCACGCCGACGATGCCAGAATGTCCAAAGAGCTCGCCACGATCTTCCGCGAAGTTCCGATGGAATTGCAGTTGGACGAGCTGTCGTACAAAGGCTACGAAGGGCCGACGCTCGGCGCGATGTTTCGCAAGCTGGAGTTCAAGTCGCTGCTCGAGAAGATGGATTTGTCGGGAGGAGAGCCTGCCGTAGAAACCTCGATCGAGGTCGAGATTGTCGCCCGGGAAAGCTTGGCCGCTCTGACCGATGCGTTCACGGGCGTGACCGCGGTTCATATCGAGGTGATCGGTGAAAATCCGCACGTATCCGAGGTTATCGGACTTGCCTTCAGCACGGCCGAAGGGGCGAACCGGTTCGTTCCCGCCGAGCTGCTCCATACTCCGGAAGCCGGACGGCTCCGGGACTGGCTCGCCGACGACAACGCCCCGAAGATCGTTTACGATATGCACCGCACGGAAGTGGGTCTGCACTGGAAAGGCGTTCCGCTGCGCGGAGTGTCGTTTGACGTGCTGATCGCGGCTTATCTGCTCGACCCGACCGAGTCGACGCATACGCTGAGCGAACTGGCCGGGCGGTACAAGCTGCCTGTCATAGCGCTGGACGAGAACGTGTACGGCAAAGGCGCGAAGTTCAAAGTGCCGGAAGCGGACGTGCTGAGCAAGCATCTGGCCCGCAAAGCGGATCTGCTCCGGAGGCTCGTTCCCGTGCTGCAGGACGAGCTGGACAACAACGAGATGCACCGGCTGTACCATGGGCTCGAATTCCCGCTCGCTCGCGTGCTCGCTTCGATGGAGAAGCAGGGAATCCGGGCTAACGCCGACGGCTTGAAGCAGCTTGGCGGCGAGCTCGGCCAGACGATCGAGAAGCTCGTGGACGGCATCTACAAGGCTGCGGGAAGCGAGTTCAACCTGAACTCGCCGAAGCAGCTCGGTGAAATCCTGTTCGACAAACTAGGCCTTCCGGTTGTCAAGAAGACGAAAACCGGCTACTCGACCGATGCCGAGGTGCTGGAGAAGCTCGCTCCTTACAACGAGGTGGTGAGCAGCATCTTGATCTATCGTCAGCTCGCGAAGCTCCAATCGACGTATGTCGAGGGACTGCTTAAGGAAATCCGCGTGGAGACGGGCAAGGTGCACACCTATTACCAGCAAACGATCGCAGCGACGGGCCGGCTCAGCAGCCAGTTCCCGAATCTGCAAAATATACCGGTCCGGCTTGAAGAAGGCCGGAAAATCCGCAAAGTGTTCGTCGCCAGCGAGCCGGACTGGCTGATCCTGGCCGCCGACTACTCGCAGATCGAGCTGCGGGTGCTGGCTCACATATCCGGGGACGAGAAGCTGAAGGAAGCGTTCCGCAACGATATGGACGTTCATACGAAAACGGCCATGGACGTCTTCGGCGTGTCCGAAGCGGACGTGGACGCCAATATGCGCCGCCAGGCGAAAGCCGTCAACTTCGGCATCGTCTACGGCATCAGCGACTACGGCTTGTCCCAGAACCTGAACATTACGCGGAAGGAAGCGGCCCAGTTCATCGAGCAATATTTCGCTGTCTTCCAAGGCGTCCGCCACTATATGGACGATATCGTTCAGCAGGCTCGTTCGAACGGTTACGTGACGACGCTGCTGCAGCGCCGCCGGTATTTGCCGGAGATTAACGCCTCCAACTTCAACTTGCGCTCGTTCGCCGAGCGGACGGCGATGAACTCGCCGATCCAAGGCTCCGCCGCGGATATTATCAAGCTGGCGATGGTACAGCTCGCCGAACGGATGGCGAAGGAGAAGGTGCGCAGCCGGATGCTGCTGCAGGTGCATGACGAACTTGTATTCGAAGTCCCGCAGGACGAGTTGGAGCTGATGAAGCGGCTCGTGCCGGAAGTGATGGAGAGCGCGCTGGCGCTTGACGTGCCTCTGAAGGTCGATGTCAACTACGGCGACAATTGGTATGAGGCGAAGTAGGCGGCTGTCGATTCATTATGAACAACCTAGTAGAAAGGAAAAGATTGCCTTCTGGCGAGTTTTGTCTGGAACCCCAAACGTTAAAATCCTTTAAAATCAAGGGATTCCGGACAACTGTCTGAGCAGAAGAAGGCAACTTTTCACTTGGAACGGCCAATTAACACTTCTACACATTTGAATCGACAGCCTCGAAGTAGGCGGCAGGTTGGCTGGTTGGCTGGCTTATGCGAGTGCGATGTGCGGACAGGATCTCCAAAATAACGGTTCAACCGGTTGCACTACCGTAGCGTTTAGGTATTAGAAACGGCGTATCTGCCTGCTAACAAACGTATCTGTCAAATAAGAGCTGATAGCAGCTCTTATTTTGGTCAGATTGCGCGAATGAGCAAGAATAAGAGCGGTTTAAGGCTCTTATTTTAACCTCAGTGCCAATAATCGGGTTAAGTAACTGAAAATAAGAAGTACAAACGGCTCTTATTAGTTGAAGTAACCATGAAATGCCCAAAATAAGAGAGAGTTCCAAACCGCTTCTATTGAGAACAAGCGACTCGAACTGGGACACCCGGCAATCGACATGGGCACGAAATTGAACACAAAAGCGAAACCCAAGAACCCAAGAACCCAAGAACCCAAGAACCCAAGAACCCAAGAACCCAAGAACCCAAGAACCCAAGAACCCAAGAACCCAAGAACCCAAGAACCCAAAAACACACTACAAGAGCACAACAAAAGGGAGGAATCACGCCATGCCGGAATTACCGGAGGTGGAGACGGTGCGCCGAACGCTGGAGCAGCTGGTGGCCGGTAAAACAATCCGCTCGGTAGCCGTTCATCTGCCGCGAATCATTCAGCGTCCCGACGACAAAGCGGTGTTTTGCGCGATGCTGGAAGGACGCACGATTCAAACCGTGGAGCGGCGCGGGAAATTTTTGCGCATTTTGCTTGACGGTCTTGTCCTTGTTTCGCACCTGCGGATGGAGGGGCGGTATGGGGTGTATAGGGCCGGCGAAGCAGTGGAAAAACATACCCATGTCGTCTTCCATTTCACGGACGAAACCGAGCTGCGCTACAAGGACGTGCGTCAGTTTGGCACAATGCATCTGTTCGAGCCGGGCGAAGACTTGAGCCAGCCTCCGCTGAACAAGCTCGGCATAGAGCCGCTTGACGAGAGCTTCAGCTATGCATCGTTCCGCGATACGGTTGCAGGTAAAGGAACGAAAATCAAGCCGCTTTTGCTGAATCAAGAATACGTGGTCGGTCTCGGTAATATTTATGTAGACGAGGCTCTTCATAAAGCCCGCATCCATCCGGAACGCCCCGCCGAATCGCTTACGAAAACGGAGCTTCAGGCGCTTCACGCCGCCATCGTATCGACGCTGCTGGAGGCCGTTGAGGCCGGAGGCTCTTCGATCAAATCATACGTGAACGGACAAGGCGAGATGGGGATGTTCCAGCAGCAGCTCGCGGCTTATGGGCGCAAGGACGAGCCGTGTCCCCACTGCGGGGAAGCGATCGTCAAGACTGTGCTTGCAGGCAGGGGCACTCATTTCTGTCCGAGTTGCCAGGTTTTGAAGCCGAAGCGCATCGCACGGAAGCACACTTGAAATAACGGCAGTGTCGGCACCTTATCGGAAGAAGCTTCATACGATGATCGTACCTACGGTCATTGACGAGAAAGCTTTTGAACAGGAGGGTGTTTATGCTGCCTTTTCTTTCCCTAGCCTTTTTGGCGCTTGCGGTCAGCCTCGACGGTTTCGGTGTCGGAGTCATGTACGGTTTAAGGAAAATCCGAATTCCGCTTCTGTCGATTGCAATCATCTCCGTTTGTTCGGGCTTCGTTATTTTTGCATCGATGCAAATTGGCGCCTTTGCCGCCCGGTACTTGCCGCCTGCTTTTGCCAAAGCGACGGGGGCCGTCATATTAATCGGAATCGGAATATGGGCGATTATTCAAATGTGGAGGCAGCGTCAAGACAGCGGCCAAGATTCGTTGACGCCAGCTACTGTTGATCCGCGAACCGTCCGAATGGGAGCCGGTGCACCGGCAGTTTCGCTGCAAGCGGAAGCCGAACAAACTCAAGCTCAGGATCAAGCCGACGAGGGCGGGATTCGCACCGTACTCCGGATCGAGATGAAGCGGATTGGGCTGGTAATTGAAATATTGCGCACGCCGTCGCTCGCCGACGTAGACCGATCCGGTTACATATCTTCTTCGGAGGCGGTGCTGCTCGGCGTTGCTTTGTCGCTGGATGCGTTTGGGGCGGGAATCGGCGCCGCTTTTATCGGCTTCGCGCCAGTGTTGACGGCTGCTGTCATCGCGGTAGCCAGCGGATTGTTTATTACGCTTGGGCTCCGGGTCGGGCTGACGTTTGCGGATACCCGGTGGCTGCAAAGGCTGGCGGTTCTTCCCGGCTGCATCTTGATCGCCATGGGGATTATGAAGTTAATGTAACCCGGGTTGTACACTAACCGGAGCTGTCCGAGCGCGTCTGAACATGACCAATACGAAGTAAAGGTGTGTAGAAACGTATGAATATCGGATTAACCGGGGGCATCGCCTGCGGCAAAAGCACGGTAGCCGCCATGTTGGTCCGGCGGGGAGCGATTCTGATCGATGCCGACCAGATTGCCAGGGAGGTCGTACTCCCTGGCGCTCCGGCGCTCGGTGCCGTGGCGGAACGATTCGGCGAGTCGGTGCTGAATGAAGACGGCAGCTTGAACCGTAAAGCTCTCGGGGAGATCGTTTTCAAGGAGGAAGCAGCGCGCAAAGACCTGGAAGCGATTCTTCATCCCCAAATCCGGGCGACGATGAAGGAACGGATGGACGAAACGAACCGCCTAACGCCGGACAAGCTGGTCGTCGTGGACGTTCCGCTATTGTTTGAATCGAAGCTGGAGTTTATGTTTGAGGAAACGCTGCTTGTATACATACCCCGGGAGCTGCAGCTGGTCCGTCTGATGGAGCGTGACGGCATATCGGCCGAACAGGCGGAGAGGCGGCTGGCTGCGCAAATGCCGATCGATGACAAGCGCGCTCTTGCCGATGCAATTATCGACAACAGCGGAACGCTGGAGCAGACGGAACGGCAGATCGACCAATATTGGACAAGAAAGGGACTGGGATGAAAGTATTACGCAAAAAGCGGGTATTTGCTATTCTGTTCATCTTGTTTCTCGTGTTGCTGTTTTATAATTCGGATTGGCTGGGCAAGTTGTTGTACCCGATCCGCTATGAGAAGGACATTACGATCAGCGCCCAAAATTACGAGGTTGACCCTTTTCTGATTGCCGCAATTATTCGTGTCGAAACCAACTACAATCCCGAGAAAATCTCCAAAAAAGGAGCGATCGGCCTGATGCAGCTTATGCCGGATACCGCCGAATGGATCGTCAAGAAGGCCGGTTATGCGGAGGAAACGTCCAAATTGCTGCATCGGGCGGACGTTAATATCGAAGTAGGTGCCTGGTATTTAAATTCATTGTATAATCAATTTGGCAGCAACAAAATCGCTACGCTGGCCGCTTACAACGCGGGCCCCGGCAACGCCAGGAAATGGCTGGACAACGGCACCTGGGACGGAACGCTGAAAAACGTCGATCAAATTCCGTTTGGCGAAACCCGGCACTATATCCAAAGAGTGTTATATTACTATGATAAATATGTCGATCTGTACAAATACCAGTTCCCGGCATGATATAATAAATGGGAAAATGCCGGACAAGCTTCGGCTAGGAAGCTTACCCGGCACTTCTCAGATAGGATACATAAAATTAACGAGCTTGTCCGGACAACTGTTGTTCGGCGATTTGTACCAGTCTGCGGGTGATGTTGCCCCCGATCGAACCGGCGTCACGAGTAGCCATGTTACCCATGTAACCGTCTTGTGGAATCGCGATGCCAAGCTCTTGAGCTACTTCATATTTCAGTTGGTCGAGAGCGGCGTTCGCTTGAGGAACTACAAGCTGGTTGCTGGAACGGGATCCTTGTGCCATGTCGTTTCACCTCCTTGTTGGATTGTACCTGTATTATGTGCGTAATCCGGCAGTTCATAACAGGTAGTGAATGGTAATGCGCTATGACTCCGTTAGAAGGTTGGATTGCGGGGGTTGAAGCAGCTAGGCAAGGCTGGGCTTGAGAACACGATTATCAAAAAAGATTGCACGCCTGCGCACCCCTGCCATATGTCTGGCGAGATGTTGAGGAACGGAGTGCTTACGAAAGTGACTTTGCCTTAAGAGGCAAAAGTCAGTAACGCTTACGAAGTAAGCAATTGCCTACAGGCAATTGCTCTCAGGAGGGAAGCCGTCATGAAATGCCCTTTTTGCGATTATTCCGGAACGAAAGTACTCGATTCCCGTCCCGCAAACGACAACAAATCGATCCGGCGCCGCCGGGAATGCGAGAGATGCCAACGGAGGTTCACCACGTTCGAGATGGTCGAGGAAACGCCGCTGATCGTCATTAAAAAGGACGGCAGCCGGGAGGAATTCAGCCGCGACAAAATGCTCAGAGGGCTTATCCGCGCCTGCGAGAAACGGCCGGTGTCGGTGGAGCAGCTTGAAGCGATCGTCTCCGAGGTCGAGAAGGAAATGCGCAGCCAGGCTCACGCCGAGGTAGCGAGCCGGGATATCGGGGAGATTGTTATGGAGCAGTTATATCCGGTCGACGAGGTGGCTTACGTCCGCTTTGCCTCCGTATACCGTCAATTCAAGGACATCAACATGTTCATGAAGGAACTGACCCAATTGCTGGGCAAGCATACCGACCCAACCGGCAAGTAGCAACGGCATACTGAAGATGATAAACGGCAGTCCGTCCAATGGCGGCTGCTGTTTTTCGTTGACGTCGGCACCTTTTAGTTCTTCACCGTGCTAAACGGGGGAGGGGTCTTTCCCTTTCGAGTCGGCCAGCGTCGCGAGTCGTGCATCGTGGGCGGCAATAGAACTTTCTATGCCCTGCTTCAAGTGGGGAAGGAGTATCCCGGTAACGTAACTTCAGCCAGAAGATTATTCCATTTTTATCCTTGCCGTTGTTACCTTTCAACATCGTCCCAGTAGACAATATTTCTCTTTTCTTAATACAAAAATCGACAAAAAAACATTTGATTAATAGGTATATGTTCATGTACTATAAGGTTGAAATGTGGAAAATAATCGAAATATATCGAATTGTGTCGAAGTTATCTGATTCGTAAGATCCATCTCCATTCGGAAGGAGGAAAATAAAAACGTTTGGTTAAAGCCGACGGAATTGCTGGCGGCAAACCAGAGCATTCCAGCATTTCGGACTTATTCGTTGTCGGGCCGTTCAGACGTCTAAGCGGCGGGAAACGACTTGAATCTCTTCATCTAGAGGCCATATGGCATGGCACCTGTCAGACATGTACAGCATCCGTAACCAGACCGACTATTACATAAAGGTGGCTGACTTTGCAACTATGAGATCCCTGTTCCGATTCCGGTCGATTCGTATCAAATTAATTTTGCTATGTTCGCTGCTCCTTCTTGTGCCGAGTCTTGTCATCGGCATGATCGCTTATAATCAGTCGAAAGCCAGCCTGAATCTTGGCGGTCAAGTCCAGCTCAAAAATGACGTCCGTTATGTAATAGCGATGATCGATGCTTTGGATCAGCAAGTGAAAAAAGGGCTGCTGCCGCTGGAAGAAGCGCAGGAAACGGTCAAGCAGCAAATGCTCGGCGCGAAATCGGTCGACGGCAAACGACCGATCAACAAAAAGTTCGATCTTGGCGAGAGCGGTTACATGTTCATTTATGACGATAAAGCGAATGTACTCGCCCATCCGTTGCTGGAAGGTCAAAATTTCTGGGACACGAAAACACCCGACGGGGTTATGCTCGGACAAGAGATCGTGAAGAAGGGGAAGAGCGGCGGCGGTTTTGTATACTACGAATGGGCGTTGCCGGACGATCCGACTACGACGGCTCCCAAAATCAACTATTCGGAGATGGAGCCGAACTGGGGCTGGATTATTAACGCAGGCACATATATGAGCGATTTTAACAAGGGTGCCAATGAGATCTTTTACGTCATTATTGTGACGCTGGTAATTGCAGTTGCCGCAGGAGGGGTGATTATCACCGTATTCTCCAACAGCTTAACCAGACCGCTGGCCGAGATTGCCACCAACGTGGAACAGATCGCAGAGGGAGATTTAACGAGGCAAATCCAGGTCCGGACAAACGATGAGGTCGGTCAATTGGGCGCAGCGGTTAATGCGATGGTGGACCGGCTGAAGCTGCTGATTGAGGGAATCTCGCAGACAGCCCAAAGCGTAGCGGCCGCTTCCCAGCAAATATCCGCCAGCACAGAGGAGATCGCCAGCGGCAGCACGACCCAGGCAAATGCTTCGCAAACGATCGCCGAGTTGTTCAAGGAGCTGTCTGCCGCGATCGATAACGTCGCGGGCAAAGCGGAAGAGGCGGCGGAGCTCACGAACGAAACTTCACAAACCGCTATGGAGGGCGGCAAGGCGGTTACCGCCTCCATAGACGGCATGAATCGTGTGAGCGAACAGATGGCGCGGCTCGAACAAGACTCCGGCCGGATCGGCGAAATTATCGAGGTGATCGACGACATAGCCGAGCAGACGAATCTGCTTGCCTTGAATGCTGCGATTGAAGCTGCCCGTGCAGGCGAGGTAGGAAGAGGGTTTGCGGTTGTCGCCGAAGAAGTCCGCAAGCTCGCGGAACGAAGCAGCGAAGCGACCAAGCAGATTACGCAAATTATCAAGGGCATGCAGTACAACACGAAGCAAAGCGTCGAATCGGTAGCGGACGGTGTTGAGAAATCGGTTGTCACCGGGAAAGCGTTTGACAATATTATCGGCAAAGTTCAAGAATGCATGTTGAAAGTAGCCGAAATCGCTGCGGCGAGCGAACAACAATCCGCTCAAACCGGCGAGGTGATGCAGTCGGTCGAATCGATCGCTGCCACTAGCGAGGAGGCGGCGGCAGCCTCGGAGCAAACGGCGGCGATCTCGTATTCGCTGGCCCAGTCGGCGGAAGAGTTGAACGCCTCGCTGTCTCTTTTTAAAGTGAGTGCGACGAATGTCTCTTCCAAGAGCGGCCCGGCCTGAGCATCTGGAGACTAGTGTCCCGAAAGTGCTCGTATGACATGGAATGTTGCCATTTGCAAACGAAAGGACCTCAATTTCCACGGTAACGTGGAAGCTGAGGTCCTTTTCTCGGGGGACTTACAAACCGTTGGTCGTAGAATTACTCCGCGTATTGGTCAGTCCCGTCAACAGCACGGCCGGAATGTCTTCCAGCAAACTATCGTCATCGGTTCCGCGGTAATTGGGATCGTTTTTGATCGCATATGCTTCGCCTTCGGTTAAGCGCCGCATATTGCCTGTATATTTCGGCTCAAGCGCTTCGATTTCTTCGCGTTCCATCGGGCAGCCCTCCTTTTTCCCGTATATTGCCCGGGCTTTCGGACCGCCATGCTTGGAACTTGATGGGCGGCGTGAATGTAATGATAATTATTACTATTAATTTGACAAAACGGGTGTAACTCTTTAATGTTAAATTAATAGTTGGACGGACGAATCGCCTTTCTTAACTGATCCGAACGAAACAGTATTTGGTGGCCCGTTCAACTTTATCCAACATACTTCTAATTGAAAACGGTGAACCTATATGAAACGAAACCCGACACCGGTCTACCTGCTGTCCGGATTTCTCGGCAGCGGCAAAACGACCTTATTGAAAAGATGGCTGGAAGCGGCGGAAGCGGGAGGCCGCAAGCCGGCTGTTGTGATGAACGAGCTGGGCGAAGTGAACTTCGACGGCATCGAGCTTGGAGACGACGTGCGTATGGCTGAGATGCTTGGAGGCTGCATTTGCTGCACGGTGCGGGGCGACCTGGGTACGGAGCTGCTGAAGCTGATTCAGGATCACGATCCGGATATGATCCTGATCGAATCGACGGGCGCGGCCAATCCACTTGAGATTATCGATGCGGTGACGGATGCGTCGATGCTGGAGCGGGTCGAACTGAGGCGGATCGTCACGGTTGTGGATGCCGGGCATTTGCAGGAGTGGGCGCGGAAAGGAAAAGGTTCGACGTACCGGCTCATGAAGGAGCAGATTAGCTGCGCTTCGGTCATTTTGCTGAACAAAACCGACCTGCTCCCGGAAGCGGACACGGCGGAGATGGAGCGGCTTGTCCGCGAATGGAACGGATACGCCCCGATCTACCGCACGGTAGGAGCGGTGATCCGGATCGGACTGCTGGAGGGACCTGCCGAAGGCGGTTCTGCGGCGAATCACGGTTCCGTCCTTGCTGCTTCCGATGAGACGGGCTCCTCGTGCAACTGCGGCGGAGAGGCTCACGACCATGGCCATGACCATGCACATGAGCACGATCATTCGGAATGCTCGGAACCGTCGCATCATCCCGAGCACCACCATACCCATGAGCACGTGATGGCATACACCCATTATTTCGAAGGCCCGATCGACAGCGAACGGTTCGAAGCGATGATGGGCCGCCTGCCCGACGGCGTATACCGGGCCAAGGGCATTTTGACGTTCACGGACACCGCTTCCCGGTTCATGTTCCAGTACGCCTACAAACAGCTCGATCTGATGAAAATTATGCCTCAGGGCGTCGTTCCCGATGTGGCCGTCTTTATCGGAGAGCATTTCGACAAAGCGAAGCTGGAGCTGGACATTCGGGCCTTGAGCGAGTCGTAAGCGATAGCGGCTAACTGGCAAACTATGAGGCGTATCTAAAGAAGGCGGGCTAAAAAAACCTCCAATTCCACTAAAGTGGGCTGGAGGTTTCTTGTTTAACGAAATAGAATGCTTAAGTTTACTAAAGCGTTAAAACGGTAAAATGAAACATTTTTTACTAAGAAAAGCCTCCGCTAACGGAGGGTCATTCGTCGTGGAAAGGGCTTCGTTTACAAGCTTTTCTTACTTCTGTTTTACGGTTAGCACGAACGTTTTCGTGTCGGCGTGACCGCCGCTAGTAAGTACCGCCGTCAGTATAACCGAGGCATCCCCGCTGCCTGCGGCCGGCCGGGTAACGGTACCGTCGCTCGCGACAACCGAAGTATTGCTGGATACCCACTGAACATTCGAGCCGTTTGGCCCTTTTGCCGGCAAAGTGATCGATCCGGTTACATTCGATGATGATTGGGCTTCTCCATATACGATAGCCAAAGATTCCTTGTCTGCCGCTACTTTCTGCGCATCCGTCAATTGCTGCTTGACGGTCAGAGTGAACGATTTCGCATCCGAGTACCCCCCTGCCGAGATTATCGCGTTAAGTACGACCGTCGCATCCCCTTGTCCGGCGACCGGCCGGTTAACCGTTTTGCCGTCGTTCGAGATGATGGAAGGATTGGCGGAAACCCACGTAATCGCAGAACCGTTCACGCCCGAAGCCGGCAGCGTCAACGATTGCGTGACGGCAGATGCCGAGTCCGAGCCTCCGTATACGATAGCCAAAGCTTCTTTATCCGCCGCTACGCGCTGCGCATCGGTCAATTGCTGTTTGACCGTCAAAGTATACGTTTTGATATCCGAAGAACTTCCATAAGTGATAACGGCCGACAGGACGATGGAAGCGTCTCCGCTGCCAACGGCAGGACGGTTCACGATCTTGCCGTCATTCGAGATGACAGATGCGTTGCTGGAGATCCAGGTTACCGCAGAGCCGTTCGGCCCGCTCACCGGCAGCGTTAACGGGCGTGTAATGCTGCTTGCCGTATCCCCTCCGCTAAAAGTAACGGCTAGCGTCGCTTTGTCGGCGGCAACACGCTGGGCGTCCGTAAACGATTGTTTGACGGTCAGAGCGAATGTTTTCGTATCCGTAACAGTCCCGTAAGTAATTGTAGCCGTAAGCGTTACGGCGGCATCGCCTTGTCCCGCAGACGGACGGTTAACCGTTTTGCCGTCGCTTGTGATGATGGAAGCGTTGCTGGACGTCCATGTGATCGTGGAGCCGTTCGGCCCGCTGGCCGGCAGTGTCAAAGGCTTTGTAACGGAATCCGTTGTATCCCCGCTACTAAACGTGATTGCTGTTGCGGCTTTATCGGCTGCCACCCGCTGAGCGTCCGTCGTTTGCTGTTTCACGATCAGATGGAACGTTTTGACGGCAGTTGTTTCCCCGTAACGGATAGTTGCCGTAAGTGTGACGGCTGCGTCACCCTGGCCGACTGCAGGTCGATTGACGGTTAATCCGTCGTTCGAGATAACCGAAGTATGGCTTGATGTCCATGAAATCGCCGAACCGTGTGAACCTACAAGAGGCAAAGCCAACGGCTGCGTAACATGATTGGCGGAATCCGTACCGCCGAATGTGATCTCCAGCTTTTTTTTGTCCGCTTCAACCCGCTGCGCCTCCGTCAAGTCGGAATGCTGGAGCTTACGCTCCATCGCCCGGCGTATCGCCTCCCGGGCCGTGTCGTTTTTCTTCCCGCGTTCCAGTGCATTTTCCAGGCCGGTCTTTTTCGCTTCGTGTTTGTTCGGATGGTCCGCTTTGGCGTAAGCGGCGCCGGTCATCAACAAGGTGAAAGCCGCCGTGCAGATCAATATTTTCTTCTTCATCCTGCGTATCCTCCCTATTACTTTTCTTGAATACTACGTAATTCGTTTACGTTACTATATATTGGGGGGGTGGGATATCGTAATGAGGAAAAAAGTGGGCGGTTTACCATCCGTTCTTTTATGAGCACATCAGGAACGCTCGCCGTTACAGGCACTATGCTTACAAAAGGAAGTTCGCTTGCCGGCAGCGTAACGGACAGCGTCTACGGGAGTGCAGCGGACGGCGGGGGTAACCGGAACGCTTTCACCCATCCTGTACCGAATCAGATATTGCGGAATGTCGCTCAGCGGCTGACGATCGATTGCAATGTCGATAACGTCGTGACCAGTTCTTCGGCGCGGTCCCATCACCGGACTTTTATAAACGGCAGAGAGGGTTACATCTATTTGCTGGAAGACCTAAAGGTCATTGCAAACGGAGTATGGGTGTTCCGCGGTGACGTGTACAAACGGCACGTTTATATGCAGCAAGGCCATCCCGAACCGAACGCAGGCATCTACGTGAAGCTGCTTCCCGGACCCGGTTGAATGCTTATCTGTTCGGCCCGATTTGTTATTTTGTTGGGCAGCGGCCAATTGATATATTTTTTATATCTGATATACTAAGTATATAAGGGGGCGATACTTATTCAAGTTTGTCCGTACCTGGAATATGCGTTCAGCATTTTGGGGAAGAAGTGGAACGGGTTGATCCTGCACTATTTGTCGCTGTGCCCGGACGGTGCCGCCCATTTCTCGGAGATACTGAAAGACTTGCCCGATATTACGCCGAGAGCTCTTTCTTTGAAATTAACCGATCTGGCCGAGCACGGGTTTCTCGAGAAACAAGTAACGGCCGAGCCGGCCGTCGTCATCACCTACCGGCTGACGGAGAAGGGGCGGGCTTTGACAGCGGCGCTTGGGCCGGTTCAACAATGGGCTTTGCAATATCGTGACCGATAACTTGAAAGGGGAGCGTACAATGAATAACAACAATATGATATGCGATCTGGAAACGGGAGTATGCGGCGATCCCGGCGAAGACGCTGTGGAGACAATCGATTTGAACGAGCCGCAACGCCAGGTTCAGCTCTATTATGTAACCGATCCGATCTGTTCGCACTGCTGGGCGCTGGAGCCGGTGCTGCGGAGGTTTGAGACGCAGTACGGGCACTACGTCCAGTTCCGCACGGTGATGGGGGGACTGCTTTCAAGCTGGAACGGCTTCGCCGACGCCGGCAACGGAATCAGCCGTCCTGCCGATGTGGCGGGGCATTGGAGGGAGGTCGGCGAGCATTCGCGTATGCCGATCGACGGTTCCTTATGGCTCGATAACCCCGTGTTGTCGTCGTATCCGCCGTCCCGCGTCTATAAGGTGATTCAGCAAAAAGACGAGAAGCTCGCCTCCGTATTTCTGCGCAAAGCCCGGGAAGCCGTCTTTGTATGGAATCGCAATATCGGGCAGGATCAGGTGTTAACCGATATCGTGAATAGGATGGGGCTGGATGGCGCCGCGATCGTAGAGGAAGCGGGCAGCCCCGAGGCGCAGGCGATGCTGGAGGCGGATTTTGCGCTATCCCGGTCTTTGGGCGTTCGCGGATTTCCGACGATCGTACTCGTGAACGAAGAGCGGAAGGGAGTCAAGATCGTCGGGGCAAGGCCGCTCGACACTTACGTTGCGGGACTGAAGCAGGCGCTGCAGACCGAATCCTTGCAAGCGAAGCCGGTTCCCGAACTGGACGAGCTACTGCAGAAGGAAGGACGCCTGTTTTCCAAAGAAATCGAAGTTTTGTACGATCTGGAGCAGCAGGAGGTCGCTTCCTATATCGAACAAAAGCTGCTGGCGGGAAGCAGTTCCGTGAAAGAAATGTTAGGTGAAGTCTATTTGGAACGAACATAAAGCTAGGTATGGAATAGAAGCCGAGGGCGCCCTGCTTACTGCAACTGGAGTAAGGGGGCTTTTTGGCGTTTGTTTGGCTAACCCAATTTCCGGCTGTTGGAAAAAAGTCATGGATAAGGATGCTTTCGTTTGACTAACGGATAGCGGTTCTATATATTTTAATAAGTTGAATATACAACTCTTCAAATAAAAAAGGGGGCCGTTCAAACCGTGGAGGATCGCCCGGATTATTTCGATATACAGGCCGTTATGTCGGAGATGCGGCAGGTGCAGCAAAAATCGAGATCGTTTGTGGAGCTGTTGACGCGCAATGACGTGTTGTCGCAAAATCATATCACGCTGCTGATGGATTTGAAATTGACCGGCAGCATGCGGATTACCGATATTTCCGAGCGCTTCTTCATTACGGCCGGCGCGGCGACCTCGATGTGCGACAAGCTGGAGGATCAGGGGCTTGTGTGCCGGACTCGGACGAAGGAAGACCGTCGGGTGGTGATGGTCGCCTTAACCGAGGCCGGGGAAGAGAAGGTAAGCGAAATATTCAAGCGGATCCCGCCGCAGAAGCTGCGCACGATCGCGGACGTGTTCAAGCAAGTCAATGAGCTGATGGATCGGATTGTCGAATGAGAGGAGCGGCTGACTGCCTTCGGGCAAGGCCGCATATATAGCGCTTTGAAGCAAGAAAGGTACAACCGCTCCGAGACGGGAGGAGGCTGCACCCTTTTTTGTATGCGCTCCTTTCATGGGAGCATCTATTTCACCATATGGCGGACGACTCGAAGCCGAATTGCACTATCAGGCACCGTTACAGGCGAATCCCCGGGGTTGAGCAAGGTGACGCGAACCGAGCCGGCGCCGTTTACGCAAGCGCTTGCAAGAAGCGGAACGATATCGGTAAGCGGCATCGCTTCGATCTGCCAGCCGTATTCCGCTCCGTCGATCGTAAATGTTTGAGAGACGGCGGATCGGGCGGCTACGTCAGCCGAGGCGAACGTGACGGCAGTCAGAGGGGCATTGCCTTCGACGCTGTAGTCGATCACCTGCAGCAGTCCGGGGGAAACGGCTCCGTCCTTGTAAACGGGATTGCCGGTTCCCAGGCAGGGGTAACGAAAGAGAACCGGTCCGCTCAAGGGGGCGGTGTTATAAACGTAAATGTGAGCCGAGCTGCCGCCGCTCAGCGTATCGCTTTCCAACTGCCAGCTTCCGGCCGCTTGCAGGCGGTAGCCGGCGCTGGAGCCGTAGATCCGGTTGCTTCCGCCGGTCATGCCGGTTACGGAGATCGCGTTGACGCCCGTAAAGGTGCCGTAGGTATGGTTGGATTCGAACGCGATGCCGGCGATGTTGATCAGGAGAAATCCGCTGGAATAAGGGTTCGTATGACCGTACGATTTGTTGCCGATACAGGTTACCTGACGAGTAGCGGTATTGGTCGTTCCGATGCGGAAGCCGTCATAGCATTCGTGCGCTTCATTATCCACGTAGACCAATCTGCCCGATTCCAGCGGAACTCCGTAGATGGACGAAGGATAGGCGTAGTGGCCGTTCCCTGTGCAGCGATACGCCTTGTTCCGGGCAACGAGAATGTCGAACGCCGCTTCGACGAACGTGCAAGCCAGATGTCCCCAGGCAGAGCAATCGGTAATCGAGCAAAAGCGGGACCCCTGGTCGATCGTAAACGCGGGGAAGGGAGTCGTCACGTGATCGCAGACGGACTGGCAATCCATGATGTGGAAGTCGCGCAGCTCGACATCGCCATTAATGAGAATCGGCGTATCGTAACCCGTCGAATGGAGAACGGCCCCGTGCTTGACGCAGTACAACTGAACGCCGGCATAACCGCACTTCTCAACATGCACGTTTCGCAAAAAAACGTTCGTGCAGTAATCCAAAGCCTCCGGAGCCGTTTCCGGGTCGGTCACCGTTCCGAGCATGCCGAGTACGCGGAGGCCCATCCAGGCCCAGCCGACAAAGCGGGTATGGTCCAGCGTCAAGCCGTCGATCGCCCAAAACTGCAGCCCGGTCAGCTTCGCTCCCGCCGCCTGATGGCTCAAATTGCCGTCAAACGTAATCCCCCCGACGAAAATATCCCCGACACGGGTCGATGGGTACGTCGTCTGGTTTTGCGCCGCATTGCCGCCCCGGATGCTCGGCTCCGCATTGGAGCCGCTCTGGTTGTCGTCCAGCAGCAAGGTCCCTTCGCCGATCAAGGTGAGATAACTCGGAAAGACGAGCTTGCGGTAACGAAACACTTCGTGCCGGGCTACATAGACAGCCTTGCGAACGGACGCCGCATAGGCAAACAGCGCATTCAGCCGGTTATCGTCCACCGTCGTGCCGGATGGATCGCACCCGAACTGCGCCGGATACAGATTCCCGTCTTCGGGGCGCTTCCAGCGGCCGGGCCCCGTCGTCCCGGCCAGCCGGAATACGGTGCCTCCGTTGTCTTGCTCTGCGGAGGCCGCATCCCAATACAGCAGCCCGCCTCCCCCGTCTCCTTTGGCATAGTAGCCTAACGCTTCCGCGACAAAACCGTCGGCCGGAGGGCTCGAACCCGGCCAAGTGAGAAGCTCCGCAATCGTATCTGTCTTCCGGACCGTATCGTCGAAAAGCGAAAACGGAGAGCCCTTTGAAGGCGGTTTGCCATAAACCGATTCTGGCACGCCTTGGGCAAGTGCAAGATTGTCCCATTTTCCCGCAGCAAAAGCAGCTCCGGCGATGCCCATGGAAGCGAGCACTTTTCTTCGGCTCCACAGTATCGGAGCGCAGTCGGCTTGATGATCGTTCATATACAATACCTCCTTTTTGTTTGTATAATACAGGTGAAATCGCAAACGGTATTTGCAAAGATAGTCGCAAGTTTTGCAAAATCAGCCAGAGGAGGCGGCGGTCTCGTGACGGATAGCGGAATGCTGCGGTTGAAGGAAGATGTGGTCGTTGAACAGCTGTTTTCGTTTCTGTATATGGAGCTTCCGAAATATTTTCAGGCTTCCGGCGAAAAGCACGATTTCTGGGAATTCGTTTATGTCGATAAAGGGGAAGTGGTCCTCATCACCGATCGGGGGAGCAACCGTCTGAGTCAGGGCGACATGATTTTTTACTCGCCGAATGAATACCATACGGGTTATGCGGTCAACGGGACCGCTCCGAACCTGATTATTATGTCGTTCGTCTGCCATTCGCCGGCCGTCGATTATTTCAGGGGCAAGGTGCTTCATCTGGAGCAGACCGAGCAGGAGCTTCTTTACGAGCTGATTTCGGAAGGAAAAGTAGCGTTCGATCCGCCTGTCGGCCATCCCAAGATGATGGTTCCGCAGCGCAAGGAAGGTTCTCTTTTCGGCAGCGAGCAAATGATCAAAAACATGCTGGAGATGCTGCTGATCCGGCTCATTCGCAAAGGATCGGCCGGGACCGGCAAAACAAGGCCGGAGTCGGCTCTGCTAGCCATCAGAAACGAGGACTTGTTCGAACGGATTGCCCTGTATTTAAAAGACAACGTCAGAAACAACCTGTCTTTCGAGCAAATATGCAGCGAGTTTGCGATCGGCAGCACGATTCTGAAAAATTTGTTCAAAAGCCGGACGAACTCCGGGGTCATGGAATATTACAGCAAGTTAAAGCTGGAGTACGCGAAGCGGCAAATTCGCGAGAATATGTACAGCATCACGGAAATCGCCGATCAGCTCGGCTACAGCAGCGTCCATTATTTCTCGAAGCATTTCAAAAAAGCGACCGGCTTCGCTCCGACCGAATATGCGCGGATGATCGCCAGCAAAACGTCGCGGAAAAAAGCTCCACAGTCCGTACTCGTCCATGGCGGCGATCCCTTGCAATCGGTTTGAAAGCGTTTTCGTTTTCCGTGAAAGAAAAAAAGAAGACATTCGACCTTAGAATAGGGGTTGGATGTCTTCTTCTGCTTTTCAATCCCGAGTAACCGCCAATACAGAAAAATGCAAGTTTTTCAATGGCCTCTTCAATTGGAGGCGGGTTTTGCGTATGTATCAAACCCTTATTCTTCATTCTCGGATTCAAGCTCGGCGTTTCCGTTTTGTTGAAACGCTTCGGCTGCTTCCTCCGCGGAAAACTCGGTATCATTCTCGCCCGGAACGGGCAGTTTGTTAAGCTCGGTCGATTGCACTTCCGCTTTAGTCGGTCCGTTTTGGGAATTGGTCATACTGGCACCTCCTTCCTTGTTTTGCGACAAGGATTAATCTGCCACAGTCTGAACTATTTTATACGCGCCAAGAGACAGTACGCTTCCCGGGGGGTAGAAAGGTATGTCGTTCCCGAGGAGGGACATTTGTCCGAATACGCCGCGGCTTCCGCTGTATGGAAGCGGTTCTGTTGTCTATTATTGCAAAACTTGCGACGATAATGACAACGACTTGGAACCGGATTATCCCCTATGATTATTCCAGATCGGGCTGTTGGGTAATCGATTACTAATATCCAAATCCAATGCCGGCCTGATCCGCATCCGCTTCCGGAAGAGACGGGGCGTCGAAGAACCTACAAAAAGGGGAGGCAACATTCATGAAACGAAATTCGTTGTTGGCATCAAGCGCCGTCGTACTGGTCGGGGCCATTGCTTTGTCCGGCTGTGGCGGCCGGGAAGGGGGAGCGGGTACGCCTGGCGCAAATCCGGAGGCAACTCCTTCAAAGGTGCAGGAGCAGGCGGCCGACAAGCCGGTTCGTCTGACCTTGCTGGCGAGCGAGGCCTATTTGTACGACGATGATTTTCGGCTTTTGCTGACGGAGCCCTTGAAGAAAAAATATCCCCACATTACCATCGACCTAGTTCGGCCGGGAACGGGCACGCAAATTCAGGACCTGATCGCCGCCAAAACGGTACCCGATCTGATCATCCTGTCGAGAGCAAGCAAGGATCAATACAAAGAGCTGGGACTTACTACCGACATCTTGCCGATTCTGAAAAAACACGAGATCGATTTGGGACGTTTCCGGCCGGGCGTGGTCGAAGGCTTTTCCGACAACGGACAAGTTTACGGCTTGCCGTACGCGACCAATACCAACGCGCTGTATTACAACGAGGAGCTGTTCGACAGATTCGGCGTGGATTATCCGAAGGACGGCCTGTTCTGGGAAGACATTCTCGCCATCTCCCGTAAAATGACCCGCACGGAGGGAAGCGTTCAGTACAAGGGGTACGATTATTTTATGCCTTACTGGCTCGGATACCCGCTGTCTTTGCCCTTCGTCGACAAAAGCACGGGCAAGGCGGCCATTAACAACGATGCTTGGAAAAACGTATTCCAGCTGATGAAATCGTTCGAGGACATTCCCGGCAACCAGAAATCGCCGTCTTATGCGAAAGCTTTTACGGAGGACCGGACGTTGGCCATGGTCGGTACGATCAATTTGTTCCCGCTGCTGAAGCAAGCGTCCAGTCAAGGCTTCCGATGGAACCTGGTCGAGTTTCCAAGCTACAAAGAAAAGCCGCACGTCGCCCCTCCGGTCGACCTGCATGAAATCATGGTTTCGCGGACGAGCGAGTTTAAAGAGGAGGCCGTACGCGTCATCGAGGTGATGACCTCCGAGGAGGTGCAACTGATCAGCGCGCGCAAGACGGGCCGCGCTTCCGCGCTGGACAACCGGCAGATCGAGGAGCAGCTCGGGGCGGACATTCCTTATTTGCAAGGGAAAAACATTGCCGCCATCTTCAAAAGCAAACCCGCCCCGGTGCGCGACGAAACGAAAACCGACGATCAAATCAAGCGGATCATCGACCGAAATTTCACCCAGGTCCGAAACGGCACCATCGACATCAACACGTTCATGCGGCAGAGTGAAGAAGAAGCCAACAAATGGATCGAGGCTGAGAAAAACAAGTAAGTCTTGAGGCGCGGCATCAGTTTCGGCGGATGAACGAGGGTATGGAGGGCGGGGGGCGACGGCTACATTTTGAACGAAGAAAAGCTGCTGCCTGCGCAGGGACATTTGCCCTTGGATAAAGGTTCGTGACGAACCGGAAGGCTTCCTTCAAACAAGACGATTGAGGGTGAAGAACGGCTGGAGGTGAAGGTACTCGCACCAACGTATGGGTTTGCACGTCAAGGATCGTCCGGTCGTTCTTCCGGACGGTTTTTCGTATTTTTTAGTGAAGTCGGCCCCTGCTCCCACTGTCCCCGCCGCTCAGCAATCCGCCGCCCCGCTACCCCGCAGTCCGCAAACTCGGTACCTTCGCTATTCCGCTCCCCGTTAATGTTGCTACCCCCCTGACCCCCCTATCGGATAACGCTTCGCGGTCGAACTCGTTTCGCTGCTGCTCTTGACAATCGAGTCGCTTCGAATTATATTAACTGTAATATATTTTAGTTAATAAAACATTTAACTGTTAAAACAAATTAGTCGAGGAGGTACCCGATGAAGCAATCCACCGGAGAAGCGGCAAACGATATCCGGATTAACGGCTCCGGCGTCTACCGGGACGACGTTCGGGCGGAAACCGTACATATCGCCGGTCTTGGACGGTTCGAGGGGAATTTGACCGCAGGCAGCTTCAAAAGCTCGGGCTCGTGCCGGGTAAAAGGCCGTTGCAGCGCCCTGCGGATGTCGAATATCGGCCATGCGCACTTTCGCTCCGTAACGGCGGAGCACATCTATACAGCAGGCTCCTTTCAGGCGGACAAATCGGTGGAAGCGGACACATTTCATGCAAAGGGAATCGTAACGATCGGCGATACGTTGAAGGCGGGAGAGGTCCGGATCGAGCTGCAGGGGGCGGCGGCCATCAAGCGTATTTACGCGGAGAGGTCGATCGACCTGCGTGCAGACGGGCTGTCCGTCATGAACTGGCTCCAATTCTGGAGAAGGAAAGCGATATGCGACAGCCTGGAAAGCCCACGAATCGAGGTCAGCCATCTGGAGGCGGAACTCGTTGCCGGAGAGGAGATTCGGATCGGCGCGGGCTGTACCATCGGCGAAGTGCGATATTCGAAAACGGTCGTCGTCGATCCCCGCTCCGTTGTAAAGCGTACGGTGCACATTTCGATATAAAAAAAGAAAAAGGAGAGAATGCGGATGCGGTCGATTCCAAATCTGATGCTGAGAGGGTTGGTCGGGTTATTTGCATTTCCGGTGTTCGGTGTGCTGACGGCCGGATTGGCGCTGTGCGCTGTAGTCACGATTGTGGCGGGAATATTGCGGACGGTAGGCGTAGATATTCAGATGAATATGGTTCTGTTTGAGGTTCCCCGGTATTTAAGCGTGCCCGTCGCCTTAGGATTCAGCGTACTTTTCATCGGATTGTCAGCAGCCAGTTGGAGAGCGCTCCGGCTGTCGTATAGGTTTGTCGTGTTGTAATCGCGGGCCATTACCTAGTACCGGGCCTGTGAACGGACTGCTGGAGCTGCCGGAACTGCCGAACAGCCGGAACGAAGAGCGCCCATTTCCCCCAACGCGCTAATACGGGTTTGCCTACCAAAAAACCGTCCGGACGGGTTGCTGGCGTTTTATTACGTGCCACCCGAAGATCAGGTTGATTCATGTTGCGAGATTCGCTTCCATTATTCCAAGCTCACTCAGCGGAAGTCCGACTTCCGTTAACCTGTCGGAAATGGCCGACGGGACGAGTTAGCGGAACGATTTCTTCCGTTATTTCACATGAAAGGCGCAAAAAGGCCTCGGTTCCGGGAAATAACGGAAGTTAATATTCCGCAAATGTGCCATATGGAGCCATCGTACAGGAATAAAGGAAGCGTTTCTTCCGTTCGGGCTAGCGGCGTAGCGGCTTTGTTTCCGGAACGTGCCCGGGGCTTACCATTTAGCGGCTTCTGACCGAACGCTGTCTCCAGAAGGAACATTCCTCGCCGGCCTGCGGCATGGTATACTGGATAAAACTGTCGGGGAGGGGCTGCAGCATGACTAAACGGCCGTCAAACGAAGAGTACAGCGCTTATTTTGAAACGTATGTAAGCTTGGTTCCGGATGGAGACATCCGCGAATGTTTGACCGAGACGTTTAAGAAGACGATCGAAGTCTTGTCAACCGTTTCGGAAGAACGGGCTAATTATCGCTATGCGCCGGGAAAGTGGAGCTTGAAGGAAGTGCTGGGCCACATTACCGATAACGAGCGGATTATGAGCTACCGGCTGCTTCGGATCGCGAGAGGGGACCGGACGCCGCTCGCCGGTTACGATCAGGACGTACTGATGGGCGGAGCGTCCTTCGACGCTTGCACCCTGTCCGAGCTGCTGGAGGATTATACGGCTGTCCGCCAGGCGACGCTCACTTTGCTGAATGGACTTTCGGAAGAGGCGTGGGACCGCAGAGGGACCGTAAGCGGCAGCGAATCGACCTCACGGGCTTGGGCGTACATTTTGACCGGGCACGAGATTCACCATATGAATGTAATCCAAGATAAATATTTGCAGGGATAGGCTGTCGAATTCAAAAGAAGGCTGTCCCAAAAGCCATTATTGCTTTGGAACAACATCTATGGCAGGATAGCGCAGGAAAAGACGCTCCCATCCCGCTACACAGCGGTTTTAGGATAGCGTCTTTACCCACCTTCAGGGACGTTATACCTTACAGCCCGGTCTTTTCCCCTGGGCCAGCAGCTCGTTGATCTTGCCGACGACTAGAGGGAGCCCGCTCATCGTGCCAATCGCGAAGTCCGCACCTTGCTCCAGAAACGTCTGTTTCGTTTTCGCAATTGCAGCTTGCTTGTCCGGCCCCATCATCCGATGAAACGATTCCAGGCTGTGTCCCAGCTCCGAGCTCCCGACGGCCACGCCGACCGTCCACACGCCGGCATTCACGCCTTCTTTCATATCCGACACGGTGTCGCCTACTTTAACGACCTTCCAGACCGCGGACAGCTTCAACTGCTCCATGTTTCTGAAAATCATATAAGGGCAGGGCCTCCCAAACGAGCCCGTATCATCCGGAGTGACGATATAGTCCGGCCGATATCCTTTCTCGCGAGCGTTGGAGGCGACAACCTCCATCATCGAGCTCGTATAACCGGTCGTCGAGCCGATCTTCAGCCCGTCTGCTCTCAAAGCTTCCACCGTCTCTAAGACACCGGGGATCGGGTCCGTATATTCGGACAAGGAGGCCATCAGCGCAGGCTCGAATACCGCGTACAGCTCTTCGACATCGCCCTCGTTAAAAGGTCTGTTGTACTTCGCCTCCCAAAGCGCCGCCACTCTCGGCATGGTCAACATGGCGCGAATGTGGTCGATCTTGAGCATGCCCATCGGTGCTCTCGCTTCCTCCATCGTTACTTCCAGCCCAGCCCGGCGGAAAATATCGATAAAAACGCGGACAGGAGCAAAACATCCGAAATCTACCGCCGTACCAGCCCAATCCAGAATAATGGCTTCGATTTTGTTCATTTTGTTCATCGCCCCGTTCCTCCGCGATATTGTTCGATAATGCTGCATAACCGCTCGATATCTTCCTCGTATATTTCCCCGATATTGCCGATGCGGAATGTATCGACGTCGGTAAGCTTGCCAGGATAGATCACGTACCCTCTTTCTTTGACGTAACCATAAAATTCATCGAAGCAAAACGTTTCGTCCGGGTACAAAAACGTAGTGATGATCGGCGATTGCTTCTCACCGGATATATAGGGATGAATGCCAAGTTTCCCGAGCCCGTCCCGCAGTAATTCGTTATTGTGCCGGTAACGCTCGTATCTGGCCGGGATGCCGCCTTCTGCTTCAAGCTCGTCCAGCGCTTTGGAAAAAGCGGCTACGACATGGGTAGGGGAGGTGAACCGCCATTTCCCGTCCTTGTCCATCCCTTTCCACTGATCGTACAGATCGAGCGACAAGCTGCGGGCAATACCTCGGCAGGCGGCCAGCTTGTCCAGCTTCGCGATGACGAAGCCGAATCCCGGAACGCCTTGAATGCATTTGTTCGCGCTGCTGATCAAATAATCGATCCCGAGGCCGGCCACATCGATTTCGATTCCGCCGAAGCTGCTCATCGCGTCGACGATTATTGTTTTCTTATACGCCTTGGCAATGGCGGCAATTTTCTCGAGCGGATTCAAAATTCCGGTCGTCGTCTCGCAGTGAACGATCGCCAGATGGGTGATCTGCCCGTCCGCTTCCAGTATAGCCTTCAGCTCCGCCTCGTCGGGATATTGATCATAGCCGACGCGGTATTCCGCATATGGCAGCCCGATATACCGGGCCATCTCGACGATCCGCTCGCCGTAAGCGCCGTTGGTGACGATCAGCACTTTATCGGTGCCGGAGACGGCCGACGTCATGACGGATTCGACGGCGAACGTGCCGCTTCCCTGCATCAGAATCGCCGTATACGCCTCGGGGGCAGCTCCAGCTAGCTTCAGCAGCTGAGACCGGATCTTTTGCGTAATCGATTTATACGAGTCGTCCCATGTGCAGCGGTCCACAAGCATTTCTTCCTTGACGGAGCTTGTCGTCGTCAGCGGGCCGGGTGTTAATAGTTTATAGCTGTTCATCTCGTTTCGCTCCTTGAATTATAGTTTATTTCGCCGCATTGAAAAATTTCTGATGCTCCTCCAGCAGCTCCAGCGTTAACGGCTTCGCGAACTTTAGCGCTTTCGCCGGCTTATTGACCGCATCCACCGTCTCCGCGTTGTACAAGGCGACCGGATAATGAACGATCAATTCTTTTCTCGCATCCTTGATAATTGTTTCCGCCATTTTCGTCGCCAGCTCCGTCGTTGCGCTTTTTTTGTCGACCACCGCAATTGATTCCGTCAAGGAGAAATTGCCTTCCGTCGGATCTACGAAGTCGATCGGAGCCCCGGACGCTTTCGCCTTGACGGCCTGATGGCGCAGCCCGAAGCCGGCGGCCACTTCTCCGGCCTGTACCTTTTTGATCGGACCGGAGCCCGAGCTTTCCAGATGCGGGCCGGCATTGGCGATGAGATCGTGAAGTACCTTCTTGCCCTCTGCCTCCCCGTATTCGTTAAGGATCGCTTGAACGAGCAGCCAGCCGGTGGAGGAGTTCATAATGTTCGGGATCGATACAAGGTTTTTGAATTCCGCCTTCGTCAAGTCTCGAATCGACTTCGGCTGGGGCAGCCCTTTTTGCTTCAGCACCTCCGTGTTGACGAAGATCGACCCGGTGATCGCCAAGATCGGAGCCGTATAACCCGGGTACGTATCGATGGCGCCTGTTTGGAACGTCAGCTCTTTAAACATCGAATGTTTGCTTTGTGCGCTGGCGACAAAATAAGAACTCATCGTAACCAGGTCGGCTTCGATTTTGTTTCCTTCGGCGATCAGCTTTCCTCCAAGCTCGGAAGTGCCCAGCGATTGAATCACATATTTCCCCTTGTATCCGGCGCCGGCCAGCGATTTTTCTACGGCGGCCACCGCTTCCTCGTCGCCGTTCGTGTAGATGACGACTTTCTTCGCTTCCGCCGAGCCGCTGTTATTGCAGGCAGCCAGCACAATAACCAGACTTACAGCGAGAAAAGACAGCAGCAAAACTCGAACCGATTTCAACATGGATATCCCTCACCTTATTGTTTTAGAGTCGTACGTTTCTGCCCGTAGTCACATACCAGTTTAACGATCAGATTGGTCAGGAAAATGAGCATGGACAGCAAGAAAATCTCATTAAACTTGGCAAAATGCTGAAGCTCCTTGATCTTGCTCGCGACAACGGCCGTCTGGGCCGATACCAGAAAAATAATCCCGCTGATCGTCACCATGGAATTGATGAAATAGTAGCCGAACATCTCAATCACAGTGGATACCGAATTAGGTACGATGACCCGGTACACCGTTTGAAGCCAGCTGTCTCCCAGCAGTTCGCCGGTCGTTTCCCAGGACGGATTCATTTTGGATAAGGAGTTTTTGGCCATCAGATACGGCGTCGTAAAGAAATGAACGATATTGCAAAACACAAGGATGGCGAACGTTCCTTTCAGACTGCTTCCATTGAAAAGGAGCAGGTAGGAGATGCCGAGCACCATCCCGGGCACCGTGCTTGTAATCATCGAGACGATATCCGTCACGGGTTTGGCTCTAAGCGAAGTCCGCGCGTTCAGAAGCGCCGCGCAGTAAGCGATCAGCGTCCCGAGTAGGGAGGTTAGCAGAGCGACCCACAACGAATGCCCGTATACCTTCGTCAAATCGCCCTTTTGAAATACGCTGATCACATGCTTGAATGTAAACGTAAGATCGTAAGGATAATGGCTCAGCCACGGCGCGATGAACATTACGGCGAAGACGGACACGATGCCCATAGCGACGGCAGCGGAGACGATGCCGAAACTGACGTCGCGCAGCTTATGTCGGGGAAGCTCGATCCCGGTTTGTTTGTCATAGTGGAAATGAAGCTTCTCCAAGTAATGCAGCAGCCAAAATCCGAACACGGCCGGAGCCAGCATCAGGACGGCGATGACCGCACCCTGATTCAGATCGGGAATGGACCCGAGCATCACCTCGTACAGCTCCGCTGCGACCACCTTGTACGTGCCGCCCACCGAGGCGGGAATTCCGAAATCCGTGAAGCTTAAAATGAAGGATAGGACAAACGCGCCGCCGAGCGTCCCCGCCATCGGACGAAGGATCGTGTTCGTGAAACTTCTGACCGTTCCGTCGCCCATCAGATGAGAAACGATAATAAATTTTTTGTCCATATACTTGAACGCATTGTGAAGCAGCAGAAACGCGGAAGGCAGCGTATAGACGACATAACCGATCAACAGTCCGTTAAAGCCGTAAATGTCGAACAGATTCCGCCCCGCGAGTTTCGTTATCAAGCCTTGATTGCCGAACGAATACATAATTGCAAATCCGTAAGTAATGGTAGGCAGCAGCATCGGAGCGACGATGACGGTTCTCAGCACGCCCTTCACGGGGCGGAAGATGCGGGTGCAATGGATGGCGTACGCCAGAATGAATCCCAGCACTGTAGTGATCGACGCCGCAGCCGCCGACACTTTCAGACTGTTCAGGACCGTTCCGATTAAATCCCGTTCCTTCCAGACCGCCGCGTAATGGCCGAACGTATAACCTTGGCCGGTGTCTAGCGAGCGGATCAGCAGGATAAGGAGCGGCAAGAACAGGAAAACCGTAAATATGAGCAAAATCAAGGCGAACAGGATGCGCATTTCCGGTTTTACTTTAGTCATGCGGCTCACCGAACAAGTTGAAAATATTTTGTCTTTTAATATGCAACTGCTCGATAATAAATTGACTTACGAAGTCATTGGCCGGCTGATGAATGATTTGATGCGGCGTGCCGAATTGAGCCACTTTCCCTTGGTGAATAATCAAGATTTTGTCCGACAGCGTTAATGCTTCTTCCGGATCGTGCGTGACAATGATCGTCGTCAGCTTGAATTCCCTCGCCACCGATTGGATCCGCCGTTTGATCGATTCCTTAATCACCCCGTCCAACGCGCTGAGCGGTTCGTCCAGCAGCAGGATATTCGGTTTCGTGACAAGCGTTCTCGCCAGAGCGACTCTTTGCTTCTGCCCGCCGGACAGCTCGCCGATCCTTTTCTGAAGATGTGGCCGCAGTTCCAGAAAATCGATATAGTCTTGAACCTCCTTCTCGCTTACGATGCCTTTCTTGTTGCGCAAGCCGTAGACGATGTTGTCGTAAGCGTTCAAGTTCGGGAATAACGCATAGTCCTGAAATACGATATTGAACCCGCGCTTTTTCATAGGGAAGCGGGTAATGTCCACTCCGTTAAATTCCAGGCTTCCGCGATCAGGCTTCGTTAAGCCCAAAATCAGGTTAAGCAGCGTCGTTTTGCCGCTTCCGCTCGGTCCGAGCAGCGACACGATCTCACCTGTGCCAATCTCTACGTGGATGTCGTCGAGTACCGCCTTATTGTCAAAATGTTTGCTTATATGCTGCAGCTTCAGCAAACCGCTCACCTCCTCGGGTACAGAGCCAGTATATAAGCCTTTTGTTAAATTCGATCTGGTTCTGTGTAAAATGTTCGTAAATTATGCATATATCATTAATAACTGTTGCATAAGTTTATCTAAAATTTGCCTGATTTCATGAACGAATAAGGAACATGTATTGATTGAATGTGCCGAAATCTGTACACTGGAAGATGAGGACAAGCTGTGTTACAGCCGTACCGATGTCAAGAAAATGGGTGAGGGTATGCTGCCGCTGGAAAGGCAAAAGAAAATTCTCGATCTGTTAGGCGTCAAAAAAGTTCTCAAAATACCCGAGTTAACGGATGAGCTGGACGTATCCGTGGATACGCTCCGCCGGGATCTGAATTTGCTGACGAGCCAGGGCAAAATCGAAAAGATTTACGGCGGCGTCAAGCTCGTGCAATCCAAGTTCGGCGAGTCGTCCATGGACGAGCGGATGGTAAAGCATCTCGAGGAGAAAGAAAAAATCGCCCGCAAATGCAGCGAATTTATTAACGACGGCGATTGTATTTATTTGGACAGCGGATCGACTACTTATCAAATCGCCAAGTATATCAAGCAGAAGAAAAAGCTGACGGTCGTCACGAATTCGATCCCGGTCGTAAATGAGCTGATGAACAGCGAAGTCGAGATGGTTATGATCGGCGGCAAAATAAGACGGGACGAACGGTCGGTCATCGCTTACGAGTACCTGTTTAATTTTCACGAGCTGAATATCCGGAAAGCCTTTATATGCTGCAGCGGGATTACGATCGAAAAAGGGATCTCGGATTACAACCTGGAGGAAGCGATCACGCGCAAAAAAATAATCGAGCTGGCCAGCGAGGTGTATGTTGCGGCCGACAGTACGAAATTCGGCAAAGACGTCACGATCGTCATCGCACCGCTTGACCGGATCGATGCGATCGTGACGGACCCGGGCGCGGAAGCCGGACTTATTCAGAAGTTCAAAAAGCTGCGGACGAGCCTGGTCATTGCGGATAGCTGAAGCGTAAAGCCAATAGGAAAACGGACCTTCCCGAGCTAAGATGCTTAAGGGAAAGTCCGTTTTTTTACGGCACTATGCCGCCGCCTCTATACCGGGACGAACGTCTCGCGACGATCAGCGACAGGACGATCAGCGCAAGCGCCAGTACCGGATGCAGCGCGCCTGCCGCCGGCAGGTTGGCGGTGAAATACTGGCAGTAGATCAGGGCGAACAAGGCGAAGCTTAACCAGCCCGTGCCTTTAGGCATACGGCCCGCAAAGGCGAAAGCGATCATCAGCAGCGGGATGAATTCAAAAATATGAACAAAGCTTACATGCATGCTCCAGCGGCTCGGCTCCTGAAAAACCGCCATCCCGGCAATATACGTCTGAACGACGATGCAGGCGACAAGCGTCCAAGACAAGAAGACGAACGCCCCCCTGAACAAACGGACCCGCTTGCTGAGCTTCCCTTCATTGACCATGGGTGCGCCCTCCGTTCTTTTTGCCTGTGTAGATGACGGCAACCGCCGCGCACACGATCGGCAGGATGACCGGGAGATACTTGATCCCGACCGCTTTCCCGAACACGACGAAGCCGATGGCCCCGATAAACGAAGAAAGCACGAACCCTCCGACAATGCCGCCCAGCACGGCCATTCCTACAACTGCCAGTTTATGTTTCATTCCGAATGTCTCCTTTACCGTAATGGATTTGGTCCTTCCCTACGTTTCTATGAGAATCATACTACCAGCCGAATGTTGTGAACTTGTGACGAACGATTGCGCTTTCCGTGAAATGTTCGGCAATCGTTCCTCCAAGCGTAGTGGTGTTGGGGCAATTGTTGCGAACTTGTTGCGATCCGTTACGGAACCGGTGAATGTTGCCTACGGGTCGGCGATGAAGGTTATAATGGGGGGATAAGGGAGTTTCACATGGCTGGAAAGGGGATGGACATGTCGCATACGCTGCTGCTTGTTGACGATGAGAGGAAAGTGCTCGAGTTTATGGAGCCCTTTTTGCGGGAGGAAGGGTTTCAGACGGTAACCGCTTATAACGGGGTTGACGCGCTTCGGCTCGCCAGGGAGCGGAAACCGTCGCTCGTCGTACTGGACTGGATGATGCCGGAGAAAAGCGGAATCGACGTCTGCCGGGAGCTGCGCAAAACCGGAAATACAGGCATCATTATGGTGACCGCCCGGGTCGAGGAAATCGATAAAGTGGTCGGCCTGGAAGCGGGGGCCGACGATTATATATCCAAACCGTTCTCCTTGCGGGAGCTCGTGGCGCGCATTCGCTCCGTTCTGAGGCGGATCGAGGGAGCCGGAACGCTGCCCGAGCTGATGGAGCGCGGCGACCTGACGGTCTCCGAAGCCGAATGCCGCGTATGGAAACGCGGCACCGAAGTCGTGCTGACCCCGACGGAGTTCAAATTGCTGGTTACGCTGGCTTCCAGACCCGGCATCGTATACAGCCGTCTCCAGCTGCTGAGGGCATCGATGGACGACGATATGCTGAACGATGAACGGACGACGGACGCCCATATTAGCCGGCTCCGCAAAAAGCTCGAGGACGATCCTTCCCAGCCCGTGTATATCAAAACGGTATACGGCTTCGGATACCGGTTCGGTGACCGGCCTTGAGCGTAAACCGGAAAATGTTTTGGGCGATGGCGTCGTTCATCCTGGCGTTGAGTCTCGTCTATTTCCTCATCACGCAGTTGGTCGTCAAGGAGTCGATGGGCGCTATGGCGGAGATGGCGAAGGGCGAGCAAGTCGACAGCCTGTCCCGGGAGCTCGTCGCCTACTACGAAACGAACGGTCGTTCCTGGGAGGGCGCCCGGCAGTACGAGCCCGAATTCAAGACGGGGGAAGGGGAGCCGGCCTACAGCTATTTGCTGCTGTCTGCGGATCGGACGGTAGCCGCTCATAAAGGGGAGGCGTCCGAGAAGCTGATCCGCAACCTCGGTTTGAAGCGCGAGCTGCGAAGCGGCGGAGAACCGGCCGGTTATCTGGTTTATTACGACCCGGAAATCGCGGTATATTCCAAATTGCGGATCGGTATCCCAAGCTCCGTATCGTTCCTGCTCGCCGCCTCGGTTTTTCTGTTTCTGCCCTTCGCCCTCCTGGTCGCTTACTGGGTATCCAGACGGATTACGGCTCCTCTCCGGCAGCTGATTCCGGCGATCGACCGGGTGGGGGCGGGGAACTTCGGCGATCAGGTGCGGATCGCGTCCCGGGACGAGTACGGCAAGGTGGCGTCTGCATTTAACAGCATGTCGATGCAGTTGAAACGAACGGAGGAGCTGCGGCGTTGTCTGGTTGCGGATGTGGCGCATGAGCTGCGGACGCCGCTTACGATCCTGCAAGGGAAGCTGGACTATTTGCAGCAGGGGGGCGGGCTTATCGAGCCGGAGCGGCTGCTGCCGCTGCAGGACGAGCTGATCCGCTTAACCCGGCTTGTCGGCGACCTTCACGAGCTGTCCCAGGCGGAAGCGGGCAAGCTGTCGTACGAATTCAAGGAAACGGATATACGGGATGTCTTGGAGAGAACGGTCGATCGTCTGCTGCCGGGAGCCGAGGAGAAAGGAATCGAGATCAGACTCGTCAACAAAGCGGTTCGCACCCGTCTGACCGCCGATCCGAACCGGATCTCGCAAGTGTTTCTGAACTTGCTTGTGAACGCCATCCATTATACGCCTTCCGGCGGATCGGTCGACGTCCTGCTGCAGGAGCGGCGGAATCAAGCGGACGAACCCGTGCTGACCGTCGAGGTCCGGGATAACGGTCCGGGGATCGGACCCGAGCATCTGCCGCATCTGTTCGACCGGTTTTACCGGACGGACGAAGCTCGCAGCCGCAACAGCGGGGGAACGGGGCTCGGGCTGGCGATCGCGAAGGAATTCGTGCTTGCCCACCGGGGCGAGATCCGCGCCCAGAGCAGTCCGGGGGTTGGATCGGCTTTTATCGTTACGCTGCCTTTCGATTTCGGCAAGATACCCCCTTCATGAACGGCATATGATCCAAGCAGACGCTCATAAATAGGAGTAGACGGCTTACGGTCAGGTGTCATTTTGTCGGGAGGAGGAATTCGGACTGGATGAAAGATCCGAAGCTTGAAGTGCCCCAGCCGATTCGGGAGGATGGGGCGGGAGGGCCGGATCTCGGCCCGCGCGATGCGCGAGCTGCATTGGCATTCGTTACGTATCCCGGCTACACCTATTATCCAAAATAACCGGTCCCGCGCCAAAATAGGCGTACGTTCTTATGGGCGGATACATATGGTATCCCATAGGGCTTCAGCCTATTATTAACGAAGGGCAGGGAATACCGTGTCAATCTCTTATATGGACTATACGTCACCGTCCACCCAGTTTTCGTTTGACGTGAACACCAGCTTGTTTTTCAAGAAAAATAACCAGAATTATATCAATGTCCTTTCGATTAATCAGCTGAATACACTCGGCAACACCTCTATGCTCGATATATATCTCAGTGCGGGCAATATCGTCGAGCCTCATATCCACCAGAATGCGTCGGAATTGGTATACTGCGTGACGGGGGCGGCGGTCGTGTCAATCGTTAACCCGTTCACCAAAAAACTGATGAACTTCCCGATCAAGCCGGGCCAGGTCGCCAATGTGCCGCAGGGATGGTGGCATTACGAGATCGCCATGGAAGACGATACACACCTGATCGCCATATTCGACGCGCCGATTCCTGAATTTATCGGAGGCTCCGACCTGCTGCGGTTGACGCCGCCTGAAGTATTCGCGCAAGCGTACTGCCTCGACGCCGCCAAGGTCAAGGAGACGTTCGCTCCGATCACCGATACGGTGTTCATCGGACCGCCGAACAGCTGCAAGACAAACACGAGAGCGGAGCAGGAAGGAGAGGATGGGGAAGATGTGGAGGAAGCTCTGAAGGAGCTTACTTTGCAGTTGCAAGCCGCGAAGGAGCAGGCGCAACAGCTGAAAGCTATGCAAGAGCAGGCGATACAGGAGCATGCCTCGCAGTTGAAGGCTTGGCAGGAGCAGGCAGTCCAGGAACAGGAAGCGCAGCTGCAAGCGATGCAGGACCAATCCTGGCAAGAACGGCCTGGGCAGGAGCAGGCTGTTTTGGAGTGGGCGTCCTCTCCGCGCCCGGACTATTTCGATACACGCGGGAAATCGCCGGTTCCGCCGTCGCGACGGAGACCGATGATCGGCAACGGCGGCGCCTATTTATAGTTACGCCGGAAATTGGGAGCGTTGCTTCGAAAAATCGAGCTGAAAGTTTCTGCTCGTAAGAAAAGCTCCCTCTCCCGCAAGGGTCATTCATCGCGTAAAAGCTTTCGTTTGGAAGCTTATCTTTAATAGGCCCGGGCTGGGCCAAAAGCCGCCGTTTCCGTTGCGAAAGCAGCCGACCGGCGGCTTTTTGTTCGCAAGACTCGCCGAAGCGCTCCATGCGGCCCGGACGGGCTCATGGGAGAAATAAAACGAAAAATCGCTCCGATACAGCAAAGAACCCGGGAGCAGGCACTTTTTGAGCAAAGTGTTCTTGTCCCGGGTTGTTATAGCGGCCGGCCCCGGCCGGGTGATATGGTACTCACTTCCGGTTATTGAACCGGCTGCACGTCGTAGCCTTTTGCTTTCAACTGGTCGATGACCATATCTTTCACGACATAGTGAGCGGAACCGACGATAACGAACGATGTATGTTCCCCGTCTTGCTCCAGCAGCCCGGCGAGCTTTTCAGCCATCTTTTTGTCGCGTTCGCCGATCAGTTTCTTGTTCAGCTCGCCTTCCATCAATCCGCCGCGGATCAGTCCGTCTGCAACGGCTTTCGCATCGCCGTCCGCCCAATCCAGCTGCAATTGCTTAAAGGAAGCGGCCGATTCTTTGCCGCCATCAACAAGCAAAGTGTCAAGCAGTGTGTTCAAGTCTTTCTCCTGAGCTTCGGGAGTCAGCGAGGCGAATACATCCGCCTGGAATTGGATGCTTTCCAGCTCGTAGATCGGTTTATTCGACAACAGCGCTTTAACGAGGAAATAATGATCGATGCCGCTGGCCGCTGCCGCTTCGGCTTGCTCGAGCTTTTCGAACAAGGTAAATGTCGACAGATTGGTGCTGACGGCGAAAGGCTTGAAACCGTCGAACGCTTGCTCCGGAATGCCGATCTTTTTCAATACTTGCTGCAGCTTTTCGTACGTTTCTTTCGAGACGTGATCCTTGATCGTCGTACCGTCATCGTACATCATTTGATTGGTGAAAACGGTCATGTCGCCGGTCAGCGTATCGGCTTCCACCCACAGGTCGTCCGACGTATCGAACGCGTCCCTGATCTTTTTCTCGAGCGGATACATTTCCGGAATGCCAAGGTGGACCGAACCTAGCAGATACAAGGTGTTTTTGTTGTTCGTTACTTTCCAGAACACGCCTTTCGCGCCTTCTTCTGCCGTATCGTAGCTGAATTCCACCAACCGGGTGGCCAGCACGACCGCTTGCTCGACTGTACACGGCTGATCGAGCTCAAGTCCTTCGCCGGTACCTTCCACGATGCCGTTTCTCTGCAAGTAGGCGATCGGATCGGCGTCACCGGTTCCGAAAGCGGCCGGCAGCTCGTACTGGGTCAACAGCCCGTAGATCGAGCGGGTCACCGTGTCTCTAGTAATCGATGCCGAATCGATCGATAGAGAGAGCGGGGCTTCTTTTTTCTTAAGGCCGATCTGGTCCAGCTTGGCTGCCGTAGCTTCGATCAGCGATTTGAACTTGGCGGCGTCGATCGGTTGTTGAAACGATCCGTCATAGTACCAATTAAGCGGATAAATTCCGTATTTCTCCCCTTCGTTCAGGGTAGGGACAGACCAGGCGCTGATCGACGGCGTCGGGACGGCCGGCTGCTCCGCTTTCACGGTGAGGGCGGTGCCGCCCAGCATAACGGTAACTCCCAACAAACCGGTCGCCGCCATGCGGCTCCACTTGCTCCAAAGATTTCCTTTCATGAATCGTGCCTCCCAAAGAATCAAAGATGACGGTATATAGGCAATTCTATTACGAAAGCACATTATATCATACCGGAAACGAGGAAAGCTAACTTCAACATTTGGTGGAACATGTTGCTAGATTCATTATCTCTTTTGGCTTGAAAGCGGGTTTACCGCCTCGGTCATAAAGTGCTGCAGCATCGCGCGCAGCTGGTCCGGTTGACTCAGCATCGGCAAGTGCCCGGCGTCCAAATCGTACACGTGCTGCGGCGAGAGGTTGGTTATCATTTTATTTTGCAGGGGCAGACCGAACTCTTTATCTTTTTTCAGCCGGATATACAGCTTAGGCGCCTCCGGAGCGGAGGCATCGATCCGATCCGTATAAACGCGGACCGATTCCGGCACGAACCCTCGAAAGATGTCCTCGGCTTGTTCTGCGGACAGATCGCTGCATAAACCGCTGCGGATGACGGACGCCGGCGGCTTGGTGCCTGCTGTGCTCAGCAGGAGCGGCAATAGGATTCTTTGGGGGAGCGGCAGTGTCGACAGAAACGATCCGCCCTGCTTCGGAATCGCCGCCGAAACGGCCACAAATCCCGCCAGCCGTTCGGATAATTCAGCGGCAAGCTGAAGGGCGAGAACTCCGCCGAGCGAATGAGCCACAAGTACGATCCGATCTGCGTTCCACTCCAGCACCTGATCCCGGATATGCCTTACATAATCTTGCAGCTTAAGCCGGCGTCTACATTCGTAATTTTTGTCCCGAAGCGGGAAGTCGGCCAGCAAAGCGGGGAAGCCGAGTCCGTCCGTTACTTGCTCCCATACCCGTCCCTCCAAACCTGCGCCATGTATAAATACGAATCCGATCATCTCTTGTACCCGTTCTTGCTTCATAAGTATCATTTTCCCTCCGCTTATCGCTACTGGTGGTGCGTTGTACTTTATGAACACTGTATCATTTAAATAAGACAGATCTTGTCTTATTTGCATGTTACAATAAAAATAAAACGGAAAGGGGAGAGGAGGCTCGTGTTAAAATCGCAGCGGCTTGTGCAGCTCATTATGCGGGTCAATGCCCTTAAGTCATTTACCGTTCAGCAGTTGGCGGACGAATTCGGCTTGTCCGCGCGGACGATTACACGAGATTTGCAGGAGCTGAGCGAACTCGGCGTCCCGGTATACTCCGTCCAAGGCCGTGGTGGCGGATACAGGCTGCTTCAGGAGCGGATACTTCCGCCGATCGCCTTCACCGAAGGCGAGGCCGTCGCCATGTTCGTTGCCTGCCAGTCGTTGAACAATCTCAGCGCTCTCCCCTTCGACGAAGGGGCCGAATCCGCGCTCCATAAGTTCTATCACTACTTGCCGGTCGATGTAAGAGAGCGGATCGACCGTTTGAAACAGAAGGTGGCAATCCTAAGTCCCAGCCGGACGATGATCCCGGAATGTCTCAGGACGCTGCTTCAGGCGATCATGATCCGCTGCGTCGTGACGATCGGGTACAGCTCCAGTCAAGGCGTGAAGGAGCGCAATATTCAGCCTATCGGCCTGTATGCTAGCGGCGGCTATTGGTATTGCCCGGCTTATTGCTTTCTGCGAGAGGAAGTCAGACTGTTCCGAGCGGACCGGATCCGTTCGGCCGTTCTGAACGAATCGATGGAATGGCGGGAAGAGGCGGACCAGTGGGATTTGTGGAATCGTCCGGAGAACGTCGATGCGAATAAAATCCCGTTTACGGTAAGTCTAACGAGAAACGGTGTGCGGCAGCTGGAGTCGGACGAATGGTTCGGCCCTTCTCTGGTGGTGCAGGCAGACGGAGGCGGTAAGGCATTGATCCGAATCTCGCCGGAAAACATGCGCTTTTATGCGGATCACATATGGAGGCTTGGGGCGGATGCGAGAATCGTGGAGCCGGCCGAAGCGGTGGAATACATGCAACGGAAGATCGAGTCGCTGAAATCCGTATACGCTAACAACGAATAAGCTGCGGGCTTGTCCGGAACGGATCGACTGGATCAAACAGAGCAAAAATCGACCGCAACTGGTGGATGATTTTGAGAAATGCTTGACGCGTGGAAAAAGCCCGGCGGTTACCGACATCTGATTCGCCGGGCTTTTTTCGCCCCTATCCGAGCGCAAGCCTAATAGTAGCCGGAGCCGCTTCCTTTGGTAAAAGTAGCGATGTACCAATAGTTGCCGAAAGGATCTTCCACTCCCGCGCTTCGTTCCCCGTACGGCATGTCCGCCGGTTCGTAGAGCGACTTGGCTCCGGCGTCCAGCGCTCTCCGGTAACAGGCGTCCGTGTCCTTGACAAATACATGAAGCGTATTGGGACGGGCCGGATACTCGCCCTTGGCTTCCGATACTTCAACGATCGTATCGCCGATGCGAACCTCCGAATGGATCAGGAACCCGTTATCGTCGGAATGACGATGCAGTGGTTCCCCTTGAAACGTATGGGCGAGAAAATCAATCAGCTTCCCGGCGTCGCGCACATGAAAGTATGGAGTTACGCTTTGGTAGCCTTTCGGGGTAAAGTTGCCGATTTCCATCGGTAAAATCCCTCCTTATGATCGATCTGAAGATTCGTGCACGTCTGCTAACTTTCATTAGTTCAAAGCTAAGATTCGTCTGCGATCTCCCATGCCGGATTCCAGACGACTTCCCATAAATGGCCGTCCGGGTCGAGGAAATGGCCGGAGTATCCGCCCCAGAACGTATGGTGGGCAGGATCGGTTATTATGGCCCCGGCAGCACGGGCTTGTTCCATGACCGCGTCCACTTCTTCGATACTGCCTACATTGTGGCCGATCGTGAATTCGCCCGAGCTTGGCGGAGCGAGCGGAACTTTTGCCTCGTGGGCGAGATCTTGGCGATTCCAGACGGCAAGCTTCACGCCCGCCTGCAAGTCGAAAAACGCTACCGCCCCGTGTTCAAACTCCGTGCCGACGATACCCGGTGTCGGCAGCCCGAGGCCGTCGCGGTAAAACCTCACAGCCCGTTCCAAATCGTCTACTCCCAGCGTTAGTACAGATATTCGCGGTTTCATCCGGAAATCGCCCTCCATGATTTGCTTTGTGCAGCGGCCTTATATCCAAATTATAACACTGTTCAATCCAGTATCTCAAAAAACTGCTTCAACCGCTCCGAGAATGCCTCCCGGTTCATTTCTTCTTTGGTGACGAACCCGTCGCGCCACTCGGTAAACGTCTGATCGGTCAAGGTAACATTGCCGCTGTCGGTAAGCCTGGTGATCAACCGGTTTTTGTTAAAAGGCGATTCTTCGTGCCCGGCGATGATCGTCTGAATCTCGTTAAACTCCGACAGGCCGGCTGCCGGCCGCTTCGAATCGAAGGCGTACCCGATTCTCCAATCGGTATCTTTATGCTTCAGCTTCATCTCGAACGTGTAGTCTCCGTGGTCGGTAGGCCGGTGCCGGATGCGAAACTGCCCATTGCGGGAAGAGACGGTTTCCCCGGATAATGGAACGGGCGTTAGGGGGAGATTTCCTCCGAAGCCCGTGTCCGCCAGGTATGTCTCTCCCTGATGAGCGATCAGGATCGTTACGTGCGTTCTTCCGAGGGACATGTACGTCCGGGACGCATGATTATATACGACCCCGCGTGTCAGGACGGCATCAAAGCCGTTATCGACCAAGACGAGATACAACAGCGGATTCAGCTCGTAACAGAGGCCGCCTTCGCGATTGAAAATGATTTTTTGAATTAAATTCCGTTCGCTAATGTCGTTGATTCGGTTGCGAATAATACCGAAATTTTCGAACGGGATCGTTTTCGCCATTTGAGCCAGGACGCTTGGCAGCGAGTCCCAGGCGATCGGCTCGTCGCCGGATAATCCGATTCGTTTGCGAAATAATGAAGTCAGCTCACTCATGTCCGTTCCTCCTCTGCAGCAATTACTTACAAGGTAAGCGATGTTGAGAGCCGGAACAATAGCTTTTTGTCAAAAGTGTTACGGTACAGCACGCGCAGTTTTGTATAATATACTTGTGAGGACCATTTTCCAATGCTGACAACAGGAGGACCGCGTGAAAAAATATATGTCCATTCTATCCGATCTGGAGCAGAAATTGATGGAAGGGCAGTACCGCTCCGGCGAAAAGCTCCCCTCCGTACGAGATGCCGCGAAAGAATACGGCTGCAGTGTCAGTACGATCTTGCGGGCGTACTCGGAGCTGGAGAAGCGCCATGCGATTTATTCGATCTCCCAGAGCGGCTATTATGTAGTCGAGCGGCAGCCCGACCGGGACGCCCGTAACGAAGATCAGACGATCGATTTCGCTTCGGCTTCGCCGGATCTGAATCTGTTTCCGTATTTGGACTTTCAGCATTGCCTGAACAAAGCGATCGATACTTACAAGTACAACCTGTTTACCTACGGGGATTTGAACGGGCTGGAGAAGCTTCGACAGACGCTCGTTTCTCATCTTGCCGGCGATCAGGTGTTTGCGGGTCCGGATCAGATTATGATTACTTCGGGCGTGCAGGCCGCGCTTGAGATTTTGGCGAAAATGCCGTTTCCGAACGGGAACGAAACCATACTGGTCGAACAGCCGGGTTACGATCTGTACTTGCGGTTTTTGGAGACGGAAGGTTTGCCGGTCAGAGGGATCGCCCGTTCGACGACCGGCATCCATCTGCGCGAGCTGGAGGAGGTATTCAAGAGCGGCGGCATCAAATTTTTGTATACAATGCCGAGATATCACAATCCGCTGGGCACCTCTTACAGCACGGAGGAGAGAAAAGCAATCGCGGCGCTGGCCGCCAAATACGACGTATACGTGGTGGAAGACGATTACATGGCCGACTTGGGCGAGGAACGGGGGTTCGAGCCGATCTATTCGTACGACAGCGCGTCACGCGTCATCTATCTGAAAAGCTTCTCGAAAATCATCTTCCCGGGCTTGCGGCTGGGAGCCGCCGTTATGCCGCGTCAGTTGCTGGAGACGTTCCGCAAGCACAAACGGTATGCCGACACTTCGCTGTTGTCCCAGGCCGCGCTTGAGGTGTATATCAAAAACGGCATGTACGAGCGGCACAAGCACAAAATCATCAGCCAATACGCGGCGCGGATACGTTTGCTGAATGAGGCGCTTGAACGGCATAATACCGACGGGCTGATTCGGGCGGGGGATATCCGATCGGGAGTTTATATCCCGTTTATGCTGCCGCAGACGGTTAATATGGAGCGTCTGATGAAACGTCTGGAGGCGAGGAACATCCGGGTGGAACCGGGTAAAGGGTTTTATTTGTCCGATTATCCGGAGCGGGATAAATTTTTGCGGATCAGCGTTTCGCGCGCCCAGCCGGAGCGGATCGAGGAGGGGGTCAAGGCGATTATAGAGGAAGTGAAACGGAGCGGAGGGCGATCGTCGTCAAGTTGAGACGGATTGCGAACGGCCGCTTCAGCTCGTGAATAAGGATCGGAGCAGCGACTCTCCGTTCGGAGAGGTTTCATGCTGAGCGCCAAGCGATAGGAGGAGTTATATGGAATATGTACGGGACTATATGATGTATGCTTCGGTGTTCGGGTTGTTCAGCTTTTGCTGGTTCGGCTGGGCGCAAGAAGATCCGAAACCCGGCTGGCGCAAATATATCGGCATCGCTTCAGGCGCCGCCCTGCTCGTATGCCTCGCCGGCGTCTACTTAAGCGTGACGAATTGGAATGCGCCTTCCGCCTTGTCGGACTCGGCGGCATTCGGCACATATTTGGTTACAGTATATGTCGAATTTGCAGTGGCAGGGGTCGGGGCGTTTGCGCTAATCAGGCTGAAGCAAAACAATTACGTTGCCCCCTGGATCGCTTTTATCGTAGGCATTCATTTTATTGGCTTATCGGGCGTGTTTGCCGATCCCAGCTTGTACGCCCTGGCGGCGCTCCTCGTCGCGGTGTCGTTCATATCCCCGTTTCTGTCCCGGAAGCTGCAGGTGGCGAACAGTGCGATAACGGGCATCGGAGCGGGTACAGTTTTGTTCGGCTTTGCGCTATCGGGATTGATCCGATATATGCTTGCTTAGAAGACGATTCCTTCGGCGAAAGAGGCAAACGAAGCTGCTGATCAACAAAAAAAAGCAAAAAGGACTGCCGCAAGATCAGTCCTTTTTGCTTACTTTATCTCCCCGGCGCCGCTTACGAGATCGGAACCCCGCTTAAACTGCCGCCCTGCGCAAAGAAACGCCGGATGTTCGTCTCGACTTCCGGATCAGGCACGAGCGGGGGAGCTTGATGCGGTTTCGCCCGGGCGTCGATAATGACATTGTCGCAGCCCCAATGCTTGTGCTCGTAATAGCCGTTCACCCCGTGAATATCGTGGGACGGATTGCTGCGCGTGAACGTCGCCCAGAGGAAATTGTCGATCGACGCGCTCATAAAGTGGCTGTCGTCGCACAAAATGATCATCGGGCAAGAGGAGAGCGCGCTTATGTCGCGAATCGACTCGATCAGCTTCTTGATATCCTGCTCCACGTTCGCGTAGCTTGTAAACGCCGGGCCTTTGACGGCCACGATGCCGGGCATGATCAGGCGGGCAGGCTCATAATCCCGCAGTCCGTGCAGTGCGTCCGGCACCTCCCTGCACAACGTCCGGATCGGATCGCCAACCGCAGCGAATACGACCTTGCTTCCGGTATTTAAGCCGGTCCCCGAGTAATCGAGCGTGTCGATCGTCGTATTCGTTTGGAAATGGATGTCGCGATGAAGATCGATCCGCTCCAAGATATACGTCAAAAAATCCTCGATATGATGCGTGCTTAACGTCCGCTTCTCTTCAGCTGCGATGAACAAATATTTCGCGAGGCTGAGCTGGCCCGTTCCGAGAATCCGGTTGGCGATCGTGAGCAGCTCGGCCGGCCGCTTCACCTGCTCATAAGGCGTATAACGCTCGCTGCCGATCGCGAACAGAAGCGGATGCACGCCGGCCGCATCGATGGCGTGAACTTCCTTGACCCCCGGAATCTCCTGCTTGATCGCTCCGCCCGTCAGCTCGTGAATAAGCTCGCCGAACGAAGTGTCCTCCTGGGGAGGACGGCCGACGACGGTAAAGGGAAAGATCGCATTTTGCTTCGCGTATACTTTGTGCACCCTCATGACGGGGAACGGGTGGGTCAAGCTGTAATAGCCGAGATGATCGCCGAACGGCCCCTCCGGCTTCGTCTCCCCGGGATGGATCTCTCCCGTGATGACAAAATCGGCGTCATGGCTGATGCAATACCCGTCGACATAGCTGTAGCGGAAATGGCGTCCGGCGAGAAGTCCGGCGAACGTCAGCTCGCTCATCCCTTCGGGCAGCGGCATAACCGCCGACAACGTATGGGCGGGCGGTCCGCCGATAAAGCAGCTTACTTTCAGCGGCTGGCCGAGCTTGTTCGCCTTATCCTGGTGAATGCCGATGCCGCGGTGAATCTGGTAGTGGACGCCGACTTCCTTGTCCAGCTCGTAATCGTTGCCGCTGAGCTGCACCCGGTACATCCCCAGATTGGAGTTCATAATGCCCGGCTTCTCCGGGTCCTCGGAATACACTTGAGGCAGGGTAACGAAAGCTCCGCCGTCTTCCTTCCAATGCTTGATCAGCGGCATATCGGAGATGCGAATTTCCTGAAATCCGGGCGGAAGACCGCCGGACTGCTTGATCGGCAGCGCCTTCAGGGCCGACAAGCCCGTTCCGATGTAATTAAACGGATTTTTCAGAGCCTTGATCGGATCGTTGCGCACCCCGATGACGTTTTGAGTCGATTCGAACGTCTCGCGGAAGATGAATTTACTGCGCTCGATCGTACCGAACAGATTGGATACGGCGCGATACTTCGAGCCTTTTACATGTTCGAATAACAGCGCGGGACCGCCCGCCGCGTACACTTTCAGATGGATGGCCGCCATCTCCAGATGAGGGTCCACTTCCTCGCGGATGCGAACCAGATGTCCGTGATTTTCCAAGTCGATGATGCATTGCTCCAGATTGCTGTATCTCACCTGCAAGACCCCAATCCCTTGAAGATAATACCCGCTTGCGCAGGCCGGGTACTTCCGTATATATCGTGATAACCCAAGTCGAACGATAGATTGTCCCCTATATTATCAACAAACTCGGAGCCGAGGTCAATGAATGCGGAGCGTTGTCACAAAAACGATACGGTTTTCCATATAACGTTACTGCGGCATTAACTAAGGGCTCGAAACGAAAGTCGCAGAAATCGCGGGTTGATTCCTACCAGAGGATCATACAGGCGGGAAAGAACAACTGCTATAATGCAGTACAAGACTTCCGTTTACTTGCAAAACGATACAGAAGGAGCATCGACGGCCATGTCGCATAGAGTCTACTTATACAATGTCAGCGAACCCGCTCAAGCAAAGGACAGCGATACGATGATGATGGAATGGGGCTATGAGCTGCCCCTGTTGCTGCAGCCGCTTCTGGTCGAAGGCGGGTTTATATCCGGCAACAACTATAATAATCATACGGAGCCTGACAATGCCGGGCTTTATTACAATGCCCGGGTCGGCATCGAGCATCTGAAAGCTTTTTACAGCTTTCTGGAGAAGCAGGACGGGCTTATCGGCGATCATGAAGCTTTTGCGGAAGCCAAATACCGTTTGTTCGATTATTTGGATCGGCTGGAGCAGCCTTATTTTCACCTCGACGCCTGGGATGTGTTTAATATGGACGAGATCCCTCACGCCGAACAGGCGAAAGCTTGGATGGCCGAAATTGCCCATAACAATGCGATGATTCAAAACGCGATGGAGCAGAACGATCTTTCCCTGCTCCGTTATGGCGATATGATGGGCGTCAGCCCCGGCTTCCGCTCATTTGCCGAGCTGCTCAACTATAAAGGCTACGACTACGGCTGGGGATGCATCTGGCTGCCGTTTGAAGAGGAAGCCGATGTGGACATTTTCGAGGAGAACGGCTTGCGGGGACTGAAGGACAAGGACGGCAGCATCTTGCTCCAACCGCAATTCGACGTGTTTGCCGATTTCGGCCCCGAAGGCGTCGCCGTCGTCTCCAAAGACGGCAAGTTCGGCTATGTGAACAAATCCGGAGTCGTCACGATCCCTCTTGAATGGGAGGATGCTTCCAACTTCGAATACGGCTGCAGCTCCGCCATTGTCAAACGCGGCGGCCGTTTCGGCCTGATAAACGCCAGCGGCGGCCTGGTCGCCAACCCCCGGTATGACCAGCTGGAAGCCATTGATTACAGCGGTTATTTTGCGGCGCAGCAGGACGGGAAGTGGGGCGTGCTGGACAGCAGCGGCTCCGTCATCGTTCCTATAACCTATGACGAACCGTTCGAGAACGGCTTCGGTTATTACCATACCGCCGTAAAGGGTCAACCCGGCCGGCACATCTTCAACGAGCAATTTACCTACGTCGGCCAATTTCCGGTTAGCGCCCTGGAACCGGTCGGCGACGGGCTTCTCCTAGTAAAACCGCATACGAATGTAAACTGCAGCTCCTTGTACAGCAAAAACGGCACTCTTCTAGCATCGGGCTTCGATAAATTAAACCGGCAAACCGATTTCCCGAACATGCTCATCGTACGCAAAGGGAAACAATACGGTCTCCTCGGCATCAAGCAGGAAACGTTTCTGCTTCCTTACGGGTACGATGCGCTTATTGATCTGCAGGCCGCCGATCGGGAAGGAGGGGCAAGAAACCTGGTGCTGGCGCGCAAGGACGGGAAAACAGGCGTATTTAACGGCGACCCCGATCATCCGTCCTGGCTGTTTCCTTTGGACGACTACGAGGCGGTCTGTTGGCTGTACGGGCATGTTTTCGCCTTGCGGCGGAATGGACGGTGGGGCATCGCAGATTCGCATGACCACTGGAGGAGCGGCTTCGAATTCGATTATGTGGAGCGGAGAATGCTGGAGGAAGCCAGCGCCTACGCCATTGCAGGCCCGGACGTGTATGTCGTGAGCCCGGAAGGACTGACGAGTGCCGACCGACTGGCGGTGAGAGAGGAAGCGGAAGACGAATATTACAGCCGTTATTTTGAAACGGACGTTCTCAAGCTCCTGCTCGCGTATGCTTATTCGGACGACCCGGGGGGCGATGCTGCGGATGAGAACCCGACGCATGAACTGTACAACCAGGCTCAGGATGCATATGAAAGGGGCGATTTCGAGCGAGCGATTCTGTACGATACGATCGCGGCGGAGAAAGGGTACGGCCCCTCGATGAACAATCTCGGCAGCACGTATTATTCGACAGAAGGGTATGCCGACGGCGACAAAGCTTTTTACTGGTATGAAAAGGGTGCCGAGGCGGGCGACGTCGATGCGATGAACGGCCTGGGCGTCTGCTACCTGGACGGCGTCGGCACAGCGACGGATATCGATCAGGCGCTGCACTGGCTTGGCGAGGCTGCGGAGCGGAACAATCCGTACGCCCATAACAACTTGGCCGACCTTTATTTTGACGGACTGCTGGTCCCGCACGATCTCGGCAAGGCGCTCGGCCATTATGAGCAAGGGGAAGCGCTGGAAACTCCGAATTACATTAGGCTCGGCTATATCCATGAGCGGCGCGGAGATGCCGAGAAGGCCGTTTCCTACTACCGTCTCGCTTACGAGGACGGCTGCGGGGTGGGGGCTTTTAATATGGGAATTTGCTGCAGCCAAGGGATAGGCATAACGAAAAATACGGATTCGGCCATCCGGTATTTCCAGGTCGCTCTGGAGCGGGATTACCCGACCGCTCATATCGAGCTGGCCCGAATCTATAGGAGCGGGAATGAGGAAGCGGATGAATCTTTGGCGGAATATCATATTCGGGAGGCCGAAAAGGCCGGACTGGATATCCCGGAGGACCTGCTTGCGAGTCCGTAAGGAATGCCTTCGGCTTCGGTCCGGGATCGGAGGAACGAACCGGGGATGAATCGGCAGGATGTTCGCGGCCGCTCAGTCCTGCCATCCTGCTTGCCGGGCAGGATGCAGCCGGATAAGAGCGGTTCGCAGCTTTTATTTTGTCCAAAATCCGTGTGGATGGGGAAAAAAGAGCGATTTGGGCCTTCTAAAATCGGCGAATAGGGTGCAGACCCCATCGAGAATACGCTGCCTGTAGCCGCCGCTTGCGTCAGGGATATCAAGAAAGTGTCTGCAAATGTCGATAGCAGGGGGATAGTTACATATAAGCTTGTACTTGTAAGGTGATTAGATAATCTAACTATATTCGCAAAAAAATTACCTGCCCACGCCCAGCCTTTTTTCTATCCGCTCATTCAGCTTGTTCAGTATGAGTTCTGCTGTCTTTTGTTCCTCGGGGGTCATATCGCTTACAAGCGAGGCGCAGGTGGACCAGAAGACGGGCAAAGCTTGATGAACCAGTTGCCGGCCCTCCGGCGTGATGCTGACATGGATCATGCGACGATCCAGTTCACTTTGCTCGCGGGCAACCCACTTTCTCTTCTCCAGCCAATCCAGCAGCGCCGTCACGGAAGCGCGCCGAATACCCAGCCTGTCGGCAAGGGAAGAGGGGGTGACGCGTTCTCTGCCGTTATATAGCGTAAGCAGCAGAAGTAGGTCCAGTTTGCTCTCGGTAATGCCCAGTGGCGATAGCTCCACATCCATCGCATCTAACACATGGTCCCCGAGCCACACCATTAGCAAGCCCAAATGGGCCGATTTGCGATCCGTCTCTTTCGGAGCCGTCTGGTCCATAAGGGAGTTATCCGAAGCAGGGCGGCGCTGGCCATTTGAAGCAAGGTCATGGTGTACCGGTCTTCGGTAAAGACCGTACAAAAAACACGCTGATTCAGCGTGTTTTTTGCGCTAATGGGCATCCTACACTTAACCTGTAAATTCTTGAACCCATTCGTTATTGTAAAAAGCGATCCCGATTTTGGTGAAGCTGGTGTTTAAGATGTTGGCGCGATGGCCGGGGCTGTTCATCCATTGATTCATGACTTCGGCCGGGCTTGTCTGGCCTTTGGCGATATTTTCGCCTGCCGAGTTGTAAGTGATGCCATACGCCCTCATCATATCGAACGGGGACCCGTAAGTCGGAGACTGATGGTCAAAATAATTGTTGTTGTACATGTCTTGAGCTTTGGCCATCGCGACTTTCGTCAGATTGTCGTCCATAGCCAAGGGATTCAAGCCGGCATTCGATCTTTCCTTATTCACCAGCTCCAGCACTTGCAAAGCATACTGGGATGGATCGGCCGACGGCTGAGGAGCTGCCGGATTCGCCGGAGTGCTGGGATTCGCAGGCACGCTCGCCGGCGGGTTTGCCGGATATTGCTGCACCGGCTGATTGACCGGCGGATTCACCGGGTATTGCTGAGGGACCGGTTGGCTGATCCGATTGAGCCAGTCCATCCAGCCTGTACCGTCGTAGGGAATCTGCTTCATCGTAATCGACGGATTTTCGCCATCCGCCGTGGAGAGGGAGGATGCTTGCGTTAAATTTGGCGACGGTGAAGCCTGATGCGACCTGGACTCGAGCTTAATCGAATCGGGAGCCGCCTGTTTTTTGGTGACCGTATGATTCCCGCAGGCTGTAACGGTTAAAAGGGCGGCGATGATAATATATTTTTTAATGACCCCAACCTCCTTATACGTTGTACGCGTGAGATGGATTACGAATAAAGTTTCTGCAAAGCGTCTTGGATTTATCCGGCTCTGAGGCATCCAAGTCCCGCCTAATTATTCACTTGCAGCCAGCGGTCAACCTGTAGAATCCTCCATCAGCCATGGTATAATGAAAAGAAACGGAGTTGACTCGTAAGATGTCGGAGTTGCTTGATCCGAATCGCTTGGTAAAAGCGATAGAGCCATGCCGGATAAGCCATAATCGTCGAATAGGAATACCCCAATTATAGAAATCGCCCTGCCCCTTCGCGAAGAAAGGCAGAGCGATTTTTTTACAAGCTGAGATGTTAGCGATTCCGTCTAGTGGTTACCGCGGCTCACCCGGATCACTACGTTTCCTTTTTTGTGTCCTGCCTCAACATACCGGTGAGCTTCGGGCAACTGCTCGAGGGAATAGAATCGATCGATGACCGAACGGATGCCGCCTGCCTCGAACAGCTCCTTGAGGAGTATTAAATCCTCCGTAAGTATTTTTGCTATACCTTGACCATCGACAGTCAGGAACCTCCCGCCAGGCTTCAGCATGTTTTTGCAGGACGATTTCGAGATTTTGCCGACGGCGTCGAAAATAATATCGTACCGGTCTCCCCGATCCGTAAACGGTTCGTGAGTATAATCGATGACCTGATCGGCTCCAAGCGATTTCACCAATTCCAGATTCGACGTACTGCATACGCCCGTAACATCTGTCCCGAAATACTTGGCAAGTTGTACCGCTGAGGTTCCCACCGATCCGGAAGCGCCATAGATCAGAACCCGCTGTCCTTGGCGAATGCGGCCTTTGCGAAAAAAATGCAGCGCCGTGGTTCCCCCGAACGGAAGGGCTGCAGCTTCTTCATAGGTGGCATTGGCCGGCTTAAGGAACAGATTGCCGTTGTCCGGCAGACAAATGTATTCGGCATTGGCACCGCAAGCGAATCCGCTTATCGCGTAAACCTGATCGCCTTTCTTGAACCTTGTAACCGCTTTGCCGACGGCTTCGACTTCTCCGGCCAGCTCTACTCCGAGAATCGGGTTTCGCGGTTTGCTCAAGCCCAGTACGATCCGCATCGGAATCCAGTATAAGGCGGGGCTGTTGAAGCTTCGGATTCGGCAATCTCCTGAGGTTACGGTGGTCGCGTGAATTTTGACCCGCACTTCCTTATCTTTGGGGACGGGCATAGCGACCTCCCGGAGCTGCAGAACGTCCGGGGATCCGTATTTGGTGCATACCATCGCTTTCATGGGCTTCCTCCTACACATGTCGTCTTGTAAGGAGTATAGCTGTACATGGAGTTGTCTTGAAGATACTAAAGTATGGTTTGAAGCAGGTTTTAGTGGTATCGTTCCAGGAATCAAGCTTACAGCAAACCTAATTGCCGAGCATAAGCAACCGCTTCGGTGCGCCGCTTGACCTGCAATTTATCAAAAATATTCCGGTTATGTCCCTTCACTGTGCTAAGGGAGAGGAACAGCCGCCCGCTGATCTCAGCATTGGACAGCCCTTTGGCGATCAGTCGCAAAACCTCAAGCTCCCGCCCGCTAAGCGGCTCGATCAACCCCTTCCCGGATAAGATCGGCCTATGAGGAGGCCCGGTCCCGCTACTCCGGTCTTCGGCTTCCATCACGGTTAGCAGCTTGTTCAAAGAGTCTGCCATAATTCCCTGTCCAGCCGCTTCGCGTAATAAACGATACATCACAACCCCTTCATCGGCAAAAATACGCACAAAACCGCCTGCCGTTGCTGCAAATATAGCATCCCTTAGAGCTTGTACGGCTCTTGCGGTCTCGTTATGCGCATACAGGGTAACCGCCAGCAAAATCAACGCTTGAAGCCGCTCGCGTTCTTCCACCAGCTTATTCGCCTCCGACTGCCGGAGCCATGGCTCCAATACCGCCAGCGCTGCGGACGTATTCCCTTGGGCCAAATGTACCCTTGCCCCGCTGATGGGAAGCTCGTGTTTCTGCGCCAGATGAGCGGCTGCCGTCAGATTGCCTTGACGAAGCAGGACAAGGATTTGAGCAGCGGCAATTGCAGGCAACTGATTCACGAAGTTGTGGCTGCGGGCGAAGTGATCGGCAGTCGCGATACAACCGGCTGCTCCTCGTATGTCTCCCTGGGCAAGCTTCAGCTTGGCGAGAAACAATTCGCCTGCAACGGCCCGGTCCGTCCGCTCCAGCTGCTGTGCCAGCCGGACGCTCTGCCGCCCGTGTTCCACTGCAGCCTCCAGGTCGTTCCATTCATAAGTTATTCGCGCTAAGCCCAGATGCGCTTCGCATGCCGCCGGAAACGCGGGATTACCCGCCAGCTTCAGAACGTTCCGATACGTCTCAGCCGCCAGATCCAGCCTGTTCTCCGCCTCCTGCACGGCCCCCAGGCCAAGGGAAGCCATGATGGTTACGATGAGATGACCGATCTGCCTGCTGGCCGATAACGCCTCCATATAGGCGTTGCTTGCGGCAGCGCGATCCCCCTTCAACTGGTAAGCATACCCGAGCGACCAGGTCGTCGCCGTGCGGACAGGCAGGTTGTCCGGGTGCAAATAGTCCAGCGCGCGGCGCGACTCGGCGAGAATCGTGTCCGCCTGGTGCCTGCTGACGGCTTGTGTAGCGCGTATGGAGGCGATATGTCCGATCAGATCTCGGGTTTTATCGTCCTGCCCGTCGTGATGGAGCGCCTTCTCGGCGGCCAGCAGCTTCGGCTCGACGCCGCTCATTTGGCCTGTCATCAGCATCGCGGAGGCGTACATCACCCACAACGAAGGCCTGGCGTCCAGTTCCTTTGCGGGTAAAGTGTCCAGCCAATCCTTCACCGGAGCGACCGCTCCCCGAAAAAGCAACGGCATGCCGCCGCCCTCCGCCAGCCGGGCTGCACGTCCGATATCGTTCGCAGCTGCGGCGTGACGGAATGCTTCAAGGGCCAAGCCGTTGTTCTCATACCATATGCTTGCCCGTATATGCAGGGTTTCTATGGTCTGAGAGGGGTTATGCTGCAGCCGTTTTCGCAGCAGCTCGGCGAACAGATGGTGATAACGGTACCAGCGCCGCTCCTCGTCCAGACGGACAATGAACAGATTGGCGCGTTCGAGATCGTCTAGCATGTCTTGTCCGGAGGCGGAAAGGGAAAAGGGGGGCCGGCTTGGGACCTGATCGCCAACGACGGCATCGCAAAGCGGACCGCATAACCGGTCCAAAATGGATGAGTGCAGTAAAAAAGTAAGAACGTCTTCGGGCAACCGCTGAAGCACTTCTTCAACCAGATAATCCAGGACGTAACGGTGGCTGCCGGTGAACGAACGGATGAAGCCGGAGACGTCGCTATGTTCCTTCATGGACAGGGCCGCCAGCTGCAGTCCTGCAATCCAGCCTTCTGTACGCGACTCCAGGAGGGCGACGTCAGTTGAAGAGAGAGGTTGCCCCATGACGCCGCCGAGAAATTCGGAAGCTTCGGCATAAGTAAAACGCAAATCTTCGGCCCGCAAATCCGTCAGTTGGTCGCGCACGCGCAGCCGGGGAAGGGGGAGACGCGGCTCCTCGCGAGTGGCGATGACCAGATGCAGGTGTGACGGCATATGGTCAAGCAGCAAGGAGAGCGTACGGTGAACCGGATCGGCCTGAATGACGTGATAATCGTCAAGGACGAGAATGAAAGGTTCCGGGTTCGCATTAATTTCATGAAGCAGCGCGTTAATTGCCGCTTCGATTGGAGGCGGCTGGGGGGATGGAAGCATGGCGAAAACGCTGTCTCCGCTATGCCTCGATATCGTCTGCAAGGCAGCGAAGAGACCGGTCAGAAACCGGGCCGGGTCGTTGTCACCTTCGTCCAACGACAGCCAGGCGACAGGGCGTCCGCAACCGGCGGCCCAGCCGCTGACGAGCGTCGTTTTGCCGTAGCCGGCGGAGGCGGAGACGACGGTCAGTTTGCGGCGCAAGCCGTCGTTCAGCCGCTCGATCAGCCGCGGGCGGATTACCGCATTAGGCCGGAAAGGAGGGATATATAATTTCGTTGTTACAATTGGAATGGTCATAACTAAATTATAATAACCGTTGTCTTTTACCGTCAATAAGCGCAAAGCTGTCAGAAGGATTGACCGGCTAAAGCAAACATTATGGAGCTTCGGATCGGATGCGACTTTCCTCTCCAGATTCGATTCGATTCGATTCGATTCGATTCGATTCGATTTCTCTCCTTAACGGTTCTTGGTTCATCCGGTTCCTCCTTATTGTTTCCAGTTGACAGACGGTAGTTCCGATTGTTTCTGACGAGGATGAGGAGCATTTTGCCTATATGCTGGAACATTTTAGGCCATCCGGCGATTCTACGGTGAGACTGCCGCCGAGGGAAAGGACTTATTTTCTATATTCTCTGATCTGTATTCTTCAAATCCGATATCTAAAAAACAAGGCTATCCTGCAGCAGCATGCGCTACTGTTGCAGAATAGCCCGAACGATCTAGTTACAGCTTAGAAAAACAACTTAAATTAAATCCGATTGTTGGAGCAGTCTTTGTACGATGGTCGCTACTTCAGCTCTCGTAATATACGCTTTGGGCGCCAGTTCAGCAGCGTTTCTTCCGGACACGATTCCCGCTTGAATACTGTCGGCAATGCTGCCAAGCGCCCAAGCGGATGCATCCGACGCATCCTGATAGGCAAGGAGCGTACGTTCTGCTGCACTTGCAGGAAGTTTTGCTTTAAGATCGGTGATGGTCATCGCCTTAGCCAGAATCACCATCGCTTGCTCCCGTGTGATCTTGTCATTCGGGCGGAACGTTTTGTCCTCAAAGCCATTGATCAGCTTATACTCGTAGGCGGTATGGATTACGCCGCTGTACCAGTCCGTCGTTTGCACATCTGCGAACGGCGATCCTTGGGTCTCCGGCTTTAATCCCAAGCCGCGAACGATGATGGCCGCAAATTCAGCGCGGGTAATGTCGCGATCGGGGCTGAACTCGTCCCTGCTGATACCGCTGATGACCATTCGCGACCCCATATCGTTTACCGCATGTTTCGCCCAATGGTTCCTTACATCTTGAAACTCCACCTTATTCCACACGACGGAGTATAGGCTGTTGGTCAAGCTGTTCACTATCGCATAATAGTTGCCGTCTCGTACAACGATCTTCGTCGGTACATGACGTACCGTTCCGTCCGGTTCGATAACGACTCCCGTTGTAATTTTAGTCGGATCGACATCGTCTGGAATCGTAATGGTTCGTTCCACGTAGGCATTAAACTTCGAAGCTGCGATTGTTACTCCCTTGTGTACAGCTTTCACCGTAAAATCTATTGGCGGTACAACCCATGTAAACGAACCTTGGTCTGCCGCATTCTCCACGATCCTCACCAACTCCGCTGCAGGTGCCCCAATTTCGATCTGGATCTGAATATCCTGCAAGTCGATTGAATTGCCCATTTGTTTGGAGATAGAATCAATATGGATCTGCCGGGCAGGCAACGTATACGTTGCCCGATCCGTTTTGATCTCTAGTACGGCCTGCTTGTTTTCCATGTTTTTAATCATTCGGCCGTTCAGTTCCCCAACGATTACATCGGATTTGGCGTTTACCGGAATCGTTACCACCGCACTTTGTCCTTCCTGCGCCAGCCTGTCATTCAGCTTTTTCGGATCAATGGTTATCGTAGTTACGGTTTGATCGTTCCGTCTGGTCGTGGATGCGGTTCCCGCCTTCTCTAATTTACCGTTTACGAGCACGTCGACATTGGCTTTCGTGTTATCCGTTGTCGGCGGTGTTGCAGGCACGGACGGCGTCTGGGTGCCACTGTTGCCGGTGTCGTCTGACGGCAGCTCCGGAGCGGTTGCCGGTGTCGCGTATGCCTGATTGGATTCCGCGATCCAGCCTCCCAGATTGCCTGCTTTCGCGATAAAGTAATAAGTTGTGCCGTTAGTCAGGTTATGCACGTTGTAGGTAGAGCCACTCACGGTAGCAATGGATGTATAGCTAGCTGGATTCGAGACCGTCGACATGAACAGGTTATAATAAGTCGCTCCGGAAACCGTGTTCCAATTTAATGCAATCTGACGATCCCCTCCGGAAGCCGTAAGGTTTAGCGGATGCGTAGCGTTTGGCAAGCTCACCACCTGGGTAACTGTAAATGTCACATCCGTCATCTGGTCTGCCGACACCGTTACCATTGCCGTATAAGTGCCCGCAGTCAGGCCGTTTTTGGCTTTAACCGTAAAGCTTGTAGCCGGCGAACCGCTGTTTAATGTCGGATTGGGCTGCGTGATCACAAAATCGTTAGCGTTTGCACCGTTAAGCGCTGCTGTCAAATGGGTTAAATGGCCTGTGCCGGTATTAGTTATCTCGATGGATAATGTTTCCGGCGAACCCGGCGCGTAACCCTCCACAAGTGGAACGGCCGTTTGATCGGCAATCGGGGCAATGGAATAGACCGATGTGCCGTTCACCGTTACTACGGCCACGCTGCTCGTTGATGCTGCCGTCTTGCTGCCTGTGACGCTGTTGTTCGTGTTCGTTATTACCGCATAGTAGTACGTCGTGCCCGCTCCGTTCGTCGGCACTGTATACGATGAGCTTGTTGCACCGCCGATGGCCGTGCCGCCGACCGTGCTGTTGGTCGTATTGCCGTACCACTGATAGCTGAGCGATCCTCCGTCGGTTACGGCAGCTCCTACGTTCAAGCTCACGACGTCTCCGACATACACCGTTTGGTTCTCTGGCTGTGTGCCGATGATTGGAGATTGTGCACCGACCCGTACGTTCACCGTGACGGTTGTCGTTTTCGCGTCTGTAGTTGCGGTACCCACCCAGCTGTTTCCGTCCCATGTCTGCTTTAAGAAAGTCGCTGTAACCGTATAATCGCCCGCTGCCAGCGGGGTATAAGTCGATTTGTAACTAGCACCGGATAAACTGAACGTTCCTGTTTGGCCACTCTCCGTAGATGTCCAGACTGTCGGGATATATTTTTCGGATCCTGGCTCCAAGCCTGCCGCCAGCTGCCGGTCTCCTATAGCGGTCAGCTCGACCTGATCTCCCTCAGCGGTACTATTCTTGCTGGCGATGATCCGGTTATTCTGTGCATTCAGTACCGTTTCAGCTGCCAAAATCATGCCGTTGCCACCGACCTCCACAAACATGCCGCTGCCGCCGGCCACGCCCGTCATATAAGCTGGGGCTCCCGAATTGCCGATTGTCCAAGTAACTCCGTCGCCGGAGGTCAGTACAAGTCCCGCCGCTCCTACGGCTACATACAAGCCGTTTGCGTAGGCCACGCTGCTAATACTGAATGAAGTACCCGATGTGGCAAGCGTCCAATTTTCCCCGTCACTCGAGGTCATAATGACTCCGGAATAACCCACTGCCACATACATACCGTTGCCGTATGTGATGCTAGTAAATGAATTCGTAGTGCTGATCGTTACTTTCGTCCAGACTGCTCCATCGCTGGAAGTCACTATCGTTCCTGAGTCCCCGACCGCCACATATTTGCCGCTGCCAAAGGCTATCCCCCGAAGTGAATTCGTGACGCCGGATGTGACGCTTGTCCAGGTCCCCGCATCATCGGAGGTCAGAATCGTACCACTGTTCCCAACCGCCACATACTTATCGCTGCCGAAGGCTACGCTATTCAATTCGTTCGTCGTATTGGACGCGACACTTGTCCAGCTGGCTCCGTCACTGGAGGCGATTATCGTCCCGAGACTGCCCACCGCTGCATAGCTGCCGTTGCCGTAGGCGGCGCCTTTTAAATTGTTGATCGTACCTGATGCGCTGCTATTCCAGCTCACTCCGTCATCGGAGGTCATCACGGCTCCACCGGCTCCCACCGCCACATACTTGCCGTTGTCGTAGGCGACGGCATTCAATGTATTTAGAGTGCCTTCTGTACGACTAGTCCAGTTCGTTCCATCGCTGGAGGTTCGAATCGTCCCCACGTATCCCACAGAGACATACATACCATTGTTAAAGGTGACGGCATAAAAGCTATAGCTTTGGTTGGATGAGACGGTATTCCAGCTTATACCGTCCAAGGAGGTCATAACCGTGCCATTGAATCCTACCACCACAAACTGACCGTTTATATAGATGACGCTCTTAAATGTAGTATTAATCCCATTGACCGAGGCGGTGCTTGTCCAACTGGTTCCGTTGGTGGAGGTCGCTATTGTACCTTTGTCGCCTACCGCCACATATTTGCCGTTCCCATAGGCAGTGCCATATAAATAAGTACTGGAGCTTGCCCCGGATGAGCTGCTGGTCCAGTTCTCTCCGTCACTGGAGGTTACAATCGTTCGTCCTCCTGCCGCAGTAAACTTGCCGTTGCCGTAGGAGACGGTCGTATACCACTCGGTAGTACCCGAAGAATGACTGTTCCAACTCACCCCGTCCGTAGAGGTTAGCGCCATTCCATTAGCGCCTACCGCTACAAACTTGCCGCTGCCGTAGGTGACACTATAAATCGTTGTTGACTGGTTCGATGTTTGGCGTGTCCAGGTTACACCGTCCGTGGAGGTCAGGATCGTGCCGCTGACTCCTACCGCCACATATTTTCCGGAATTGTAGGTAACGCCATAAAGGGTGCTTGTGCTGACGGGGGACCGATTTGTCCAGCTCACGCCGTCAGGGGAAGTCACAATCGTCCCCATATCGCCCACAGCCACATACATACCGTTGCCGTATACAACACTATTCAGAGTTTGGTACGTTGGCATCGGACTCCGCAGACTCCAATTGCCAAGAGGATTAGTTACTGCTGCAAAGGCAGGGATGATTCCCGTTAACAGAAATAATACCGTTAATAAAGATATACTGCGTCTGATCATGTTGTTTGTTCACTCGCCTCTCACGAATTGTTGAATTTGAACCATTTACCAAGCTTCAATTGTTAATGCTTTCGGATTTTTTCATCCATACCCTGATCATGAGTGACTTAATCAGTTCCCATGTATTCTACCTGACGGCTCTCTCAAATTTCTCTCAAATTCGATAAGATCATCTGAAAATCGACAAAAACGATAGATATGGAGTAGATATGGATTTGATAAAAGAGATTGACATAAGAATAGTCTCGGTGATATATTGTGTATGCACGATATACACAGTTTGGAAATGGAGGAGACGATATGCTGGCATTAGATATCAAAAATGTAAATAAAAAATATGAACATTTTCAATTAAAAAACATATCTTTTCAACTGGAAAAGGGTTATATTATGGGATTTATCGGAGCCAATGGTGCGGGAAAAACAACCACCATCAAATCCATTTTGAATTTGATACGTATGGACAGCGGCGAAATTCATATTTTGGGCAAGAACATGGCCGAGCATGAAGTTGAATTGAAACAAAACATTGGCTCTGCATTTGGAGATATCAACTTTTATACACGCAGCAAAATCAAAACGTTAACGAATGTGATCAAAAGGTTCTATTCGAATTGGGATGATGAAACCTATTATAAATATTTGAAAAAATTTAACTTAATTGAAGACAAAAAAATAGCCGAATTATCAACCGGCATGAAAGTAAAATACAGCTTGGCCCTAGCCTTATCTCACGGCGCCAAGCTTCTTATTCTGGATGAACCGACAAGCGGACTTGATCCGATTGCCAGAGACAATCTGCTGGATATTTTTCAGGAGCTGGTGCAAGATGGCGAGATCAGCATCCTTTTTTCAACTCACATCACTTCAGACTTGGAAAAATGTGCAGATTATATTACCTATATCCATAACGGACAAATTATCAACAGTGCGGAAAAGGAAGAATTTATCGATACGTATCGCTTGTTGAATGGTAAGAAGGAGCAACTGGATCGGGTCAAAAACGAACTAATCGCCTACAAAACAAATTCTTTTGGCTTCACAGGCTTAATCCATACAAAAGACTTTGATCCATCGACAGATATTAAATCATCCGTACCGAATCTGGAGGAGATCATGATTTACTGCTCGAAGAAGGAGGATATCTATGTATAACTTATTAATGAAAGAATTAAAGTTAGGCGTAAGTCCTTTCTTTTATATTATGCCTTTATTGACAGGCGCTTTAATGCTAATTCCCGGATGGTTATATTTCCTTGTCATCCTTTACTTTTGTTTTATTACGATACCAAACATGTTTGCAGGCTATAAAAATCAGAATGATTTAATATTTTCAAGTATGATGCCTGTAACCAAAAAAGATATTGTAAGAGCAAGGGTGTCTGTTATTGTAATCCTAGAGCTGATTCATATTGTTGTTGCCATGCTCTATGGCGTAATGACGCTACGTCTGTATCCAAATCTGAAATACATTTTCTTCGCACCCTCCTTTGGTTTCTGGGGACTTTGTTTCGTCATGCTGGCCATTTTCAACATTATTTTTATCTCCATGTATTACAAGACGGCGTATAAATACGGTGCTCCAGCGTTTGTAGCCATTGCAGCTGCTATACTGTTTGCCGGGGGTGCAGAGTGGCTCGGGATACAAAATTCGTTTGTGTTTGATCTTCTCAAAGGAACGGGTGCTGACAATTTGGCCATTCAACTTTCTATTCTGATTACGGGCTTCACGATATTTGCGATATTTACGATAATCGCTTATCATATTGCCAATAAACGGTTTGAGAAAGTGGAAATATAATGAACATAGCGATTTCGAACACATCTGATAAACCCATTTATCAGCAGCTATTTGAACAAATCAGCGCACAAATTCTCAAGGGTGAACTAGAGAATGGATATAGTTTGCCACCCATACGACAAGCGGCTACGGAGCTTCGAGTTAGTATCATTACCGTCAAAAAAGCATGGGAAGAACTCGAACGGCATGGTTTGATTTATACCGTAACCGGCAAAGGATGTTTTGTCGCTGATCTCTCACCCGATGAGATGCTTCAAAAACGCAATGAAATGATCTTGAATCAGATGGTTATTGATACTTCCTATTACAAATCCTTTGGCCTGACGATAGATGAAGTTTATGGGCTTTTGAAGGAAGTATATTGAACATGTGGTATAACAGAAAACCACGTCCTATGGACGTGGTTTTCTGTTTATTACTTACTCAACTTTCGCAGCTCGATTCCCAGTTTGAGATACGACTTGGTAAACTTAAAAAACGTTTCAATGCTCCATCTCATGCCATAAACTCGTATAATCTCAGCATCTTGAAGGGTAACGTCTGTACTTAGCACGGCCAGCCACTCACGGCGCTTGTTGCGATTTTGCACAAAAACCAGTTTCACGGGGAGGCCGCAAGCGGTCTTGACGATGACGGAACCCAGAATCTCGGCGCCGTTATTTTTGGGCAGCATCGCATATAGTCCCTGCAGATTGAGACGCTTGCCTCCCAGCAGATAGCGCTGCTTCATATCCTTGATCATACCGATGAGATGCAGGCCTTTACCCATCAATTCACGAAGTAGTGGCGCTTGGGTAAACCAGCTGTCCATTAGCACGAAGTCAGCGCTGAAGCCGGCAGAAATTGCACGGTTAATAAGATCGACAACAGCATCCGGTTTGCGAGAGAACGCTTCAAGGCGCCGCTTGTAACTTTGACAGCGTTTGCTAATTCCTTCCTCCATCTCGCAAAAACGATTTTTGATGTTGGTTGAAGACAGCATGACAAAGTCAACCGGTGCAAAGCTAAACCCATCGGACCAGCCTAACGTCAGCATGTTGAAGCCTTCGACAAAACATCCTGTCGTATGGTCGAACACACGGGCAAGTAATTCTGTAAAGACCCTATTATTTTTTAGGATTTTCCTTTATCCATAAGGGATTTCCGTCATTTTGAAGCTGCGAAAGTTGAGTTGCTTATTACTGTGATTCTGGAGGGGGATGGAAATCGAAACTCCACAAAGCGAAGCCAAACTTTGAGGCATATTCCGAATACTTTGCAGGGACCCTGGAGTTTCGCTTCGCTCTTTGTACGCGGTCTGAACCCTTATCAGGGGTTCACTCGGCCTTTGGAACAAAAGAAAAACACGGATCCAATGATCCGTGTTTTGATTTATGGAGCCTAGGGGGATCGAACCCCTGACCTCATCGCTGCCAGCGATGCGCTCTCCCAGCTGAGCTAAGGCCCCTCGTAAGCGACTTTTTTAGTATACAACAGCTGCCCGGGGGAATGCAACATGAATTTTGGAGTGTTCACAATTTGTTTAAATATTAAAGGAATAGGCGGTCCGGTACGGGAAAAGAAGGTGCCAGCTTCTGGATTTTCGTCTATTCATCAGGCATCCGAGAGTTGCTGCTCCTCGAAATGCATGCAGGAACTGGTTGAAATTGGCCGGTTTTTCGGAGGTAGGTCAGGTCTGAACTTTGGAGCGATGCTGCAAGCTTTGAGGAATAGTCTTTATTGCGGTATGACGCTGCGGTCGCAGCCGAATCTTTCATGCATACGCGCAGGCGGCCTCTTCGGAGACGCCGGTTCATGACGGTACGGGCCTCGGGATAAGCATTACGAAAAAGCTGGTCGAGCTGAACGGGGGAGATTGAAATGAATCCCTTCGAGCTGCCGGTGCTGATTTTCTGTACAATGCGCTAAATTCGATCGCGATCTTATGCATGAACGAGCCGGAGAAGGCGGAGCACCTGACACTGCAGCTGGCGCAATATATGAGAAGCAGCTTCGATTACAAGCAGTTGGATGCGATGACGACGCTGGGAGGCGAGATGGAGCTGGTGGAGGCGTACGTCCATGTCGAAAAGGCGCGTTTCGGCACCCGGCTCCATGTGGTGTACGAACTTGACGCGGATCGGAAGATCCGGATTCCTCCGCTTATTTTGCAGCCTTTGGTCGAAAATGCGATCCGTCATGGCCTTATGTCCAACTGGCGGGGAGGAACCGTCCGGATCTCGGTCACGCCGGGAGCGGACGGGCGGGTCAGCTTTGTAATCGAGGACGACGGATGCGGGATGAGTCCGCAGAAACGGGAGGATGTATTAAATCCGGATGTTGAGAAAAAAGGAGTCGGTCTGTGGAACATCAGTCAGCGGCTTAAAGCTTTGTACGGTTCGGATATTCAGATCGAAAGCGAGGAAGGGAAAGGCACGCGGTTTGCCTTCACCATTCCTGCACGAGCGCAAGCGGAGCACGTGGATCTGCCGGACCGCGAATAAGCGCGGAGGAGGGGGCAACCTGACGCTACAAGGTTTGGCGTAAATCTTAGCGAACGTAAAACCCGACCTGGACCATGGATCATCAAATCATCAAGCCTGCCCGCCGTTCTCCGCTCCCGCCCGATAGCGGCACGAAGCGGAGCCGAGCCACGTATGCGGATTGCCGGCCCAGCACCAGCCGAGCTTCGGTTTGCCGCCGCTGATCCAGAGAGCCGTGACTCTGCGGTCGCTGCCCCGGGAGCCCAGCAGCGAGAAGCCGTTATTTTTCATCAGCACATCCGGGTAATGGGTAATCAGCGCGATGCCTTCCTCCAAGGTGAGCGGGGAGCGGTTTTGCCCGGTAATCGTTTGGATCGCATCATTCGGGGTGACATTAAGCGTTTCCCGGCCGGTATCGATATCGACGATCAGGTACGCCGAACCGGAAGGAAGCCGAATATCTTCAATCGGCTTAAAACGGTTAATATCGTCGAAATCCAAAACGCTGAAACCGGATTTGCCTTGGCGCTGCACAAGCTGAATCGCCTTCTCGCTGTCGACCCAATCGTTACGGATGACGATGACGAACGGAATGCTGCTGTGCGGGGACCCGGCTTCGATGTACTCGAGATGAGGAAGACGTTCCTGTAGAGGCTCCAGCTGCTTCCGGAACTCGTCATCGCTTAATCCGGCGATGCTTGGGTAGCCTTTGCTTATGAGGTTGCGGACCTGTCGTTCGAACTCTGTTTCCGGCATGAAGGATGGCCTCCTTATTGAGCATTATTTGGGTAATGTGCTCCTTTTGATACATCTTTTTGACACTTCACTTCTCTATTGTATAACATGGATGCTAATTGTAAGTTCCAGGTTATTTGATCCTGTTATACAGGGGATCGTGAATTGAAAACTTGCAAGCAACTTCAATTTTTGTCGAACGGGGAGCGTGCCGCGGGATGATGAGACCGATCGATATTGCGGAGAAATTAAACCTAAGTACAAGCGCATTGAGAAATTACGAGGCGAAGGGACTTGTTCCGCCTGCCTTGCGCTCTGCGGGTGGTCACCGGATGTATACGGAGGAACACTTGGCTTATTTCGAATGTCTGCAAGCGATGTCGCCGGGGTTTGGCATGGAGGTTGCTTCCGAAGTCGTAAAACATGTTCAGCTCCGCGATGCAAGCTCTGCGCGGTGGTGTATAACGGTCAGTCAAGCCCAGCTTCATCACGATAAGCAGCAGGCCGGGAGAAACCTTCAGATGCTGGAGGATCAGGTGCATAACGGGGCGGAAGAAGCGAATGGGGTGCAGGAGCGGATGACGATCGGCGAGGTATCTGCAGCAACCTTAATTGCCGGCTCGGCGATCCGTTATTGGGAGAAGGAGGGACTGATTGCATCGTCACGCGATCCGCATAACGGCTATCGAATATTCGGCCGCTCTCAATTACGCAAAATAATGCTGCTTGGCGCCTTGCGCAACGCTATTTATTCGCCGGAGCTGGTCAGCCTGAAACAAGCGATCAGCCGGCTGGACCTTAACGATCTGGAAGGTGCTCGTGAGATTGCCGGTAAGTCTTTGGCGTATCTGGACCGAATGAGCGAGGAACAATTTCGCGGTATGTTTTTTTTCGGCAAGTTGTGCCGGTTGTTAAGCCTGATGAAGTGATCGGGAGCCGCTGGAAGGGTGTACACATACATACGTTCGAAACGCCGGGGAAACGGGAGACGAGCCTGAAAGTCCGCAACCGCAGCAAAGGATGAAAGCTGCTTAGTGTCCAGAGGAAAAAGCAAGTAATAATTGCTGAAGCGGAAACAAGTGCAGCGGCAGGTAGCAGCCGGGTGCGACCGGCACGCCTTCAGCGCTGTCGCAAAAGTGTTCACGTGACATGAAGCGTCCCCGTTTCCTATAAGGGAGGAACCGGATAAGGCGGTTTGTAGCTCGTATTTTGTCCAAAACCCGCTTGGATGGGGAAATAAGAGCGGTTTGGAGCAGCTAATATTCGCCAAAAAGGGAGCGGACCCCGCCAGTTGGTTTAAATCAGGGGGCAACCGCCTCTATTCGCCTCCGTAGTCCCCATATGCCGAAAATAGAGGCTGCCAAAGACTCTTGACTCTTCCCTTGTGCTAGAGCCCTAGAGCCTGTACCATGACGCTACCGTACGCATAAGGAGATGCACGACGTGATCGGCGGAGTCGAAGGGAAGGGGCTTTCTCAGAAATGTTCGTCAGACAGGGGGACTTCCCAATTTCCAAAATAAAAGGACCACAACTTCCACAGTGAAGTGGAGTTGCGGTCCTTTTTTCTAGCGAAAAATCGGCCATTAAACCTTCATAACCCCGCCGGTGCTGGCGGAAGTAACGAGCTTGGAATAACGCGCCAGATAGCCGGTTTTGACCTTCGGCTCAAAGCCTTTCCAGTTGGCTTTGCGGCGTTCCATTTCCTCGTCGCTGATCTGCAGCTCGATTTTGCGGTTGACGAGATCGAGCTCGATGATGTCGCCGTCCTCGACGAAGGCGATCGGTCCGCCTTCAGCGGCTTCCGGCGAGATGTGGCCGATGCTGATGCCGCGGGAAGCGCCGGAGAAACGGCCGTCGGTGATCAGGCCGACTTTGGCGCCGAGACCCATGCCGACGATTTGCGACGTCGGAGCGAGCATTTCCGGCATGCCGGGGCCGCCTTTCGGTCCTTCGTAGCGAATAACGACGACATGGCCTTCTTTCACTTTGCCGTTAGCGATCCCGGACAGCGCATCTTCCTGCGAATCGAAGCAGATCGCCGGTCCGACGTGACGTCCGCCTACCGATTTGTCGACAGCGCCGACTTTGATGATCGAGCCGTTTGGAGCGAGATTGCCGAACAACACGGCCAGACCGCCTTGCTCGCTGTGCGGGTTGTCGATCGTATGGATGACGTCGGTATCGAGAATGTCGCAGCCGGCCACGTTTTCGCGCAGCGTTTTGCCGGTGACGGTAATCCGGTCGCCGTTCAGGGCGCCCGGCTTTTTGAACAGTTCGTTCAAGATGGCGCTGACGCCGCCCGCATTGTGAACGTCCTCGATATGGTAGTCGGACGCCGGAGCAATTTTCGCCAAGTGCGGAACGCGCGATGCGACTTCATTGATCCGCTCGATCGGGTATTCGAAGCCGGCTTCATGGGCAAGCGCCAGCGTATGAAGAACGGTGTTCGTCGAACCGCCCATCGCCATATCAAGCGCAAACGCATTGTCGATCGCTTCGATCGTGACGATATCGCGAGGTTTAATATCTTTTTCGATCAGTTCCATCAGCTGTTTAGCGGAACGCTTGACGAATTCTTTACGCTCCTCGGCGACTGCCAGAATCGTACCGTTGCCCGGAAGGGCGAGGCCAAGGCCTTCGGCCAGACAGTTCATCGAGTTGGCCGTGAACATACCGGAGCAGGAACCGCAAGTCGGGCAGCCGTATTGCTCCAGCTCCTGCAGCCCTTTCTCGTCGATCTTGCCGGCCTGGTAAGCGCCGACGCCTTCGAATACGGAAGACAGCGAGATCGAGCGTCCATCGCTTGTTTTACCGGCTTTCATCGGTCCGCCGCTGACGAATACGGTCGGGATGTTCACGCGAAGGGCGCCCATCATCATGCCCGGCGTAATTTTGTCGCAGTTCGGGATACAGACCATGCCGTCGAACCAGTGCGCGGAGACGACCGTTTCCAGCGAATCGGCGATAATCTCGCGGCTTGGCAGCGAGTAGCGCATCCCGATATGACCCATGGCGATACCGTCGTCGACGCCGATCGTATTAAATTCGAACGGAACGCCGCCTGCTTCGCGAATCGCTTCTTTAACGATTTTACCGAATTCCTGCAGGTGGACATGACCCGGAACGATGTCGATGTACGAGTTGCACACCGCGATAAACGGTTTGTTAAAATCTTCTTCTTTGACGCCGGCTGCACGCAGCAAACTGCGGTGCGGAGCGCGGTCGAATCCTTTTTTGATCATGTCCGATCTCATTTTTGGCTTGGACATTGCAGTGATCCTCCTTGATTCATACGTGGAAGTAGTTCGGCATGAGAGCGTCCGAATAATTACCTGACTACTATTTTAACAAAAAAACAAGAAGATTGCTCTACCCGCGTCACACTTTATTTGTCCAGTGCATGCAAAAAAAACCGCTTCGTCGCATCAGCACGATGAAACGGGCGGTGTTGGGCGCAGCGGACAGGCAAAAATTAGATGCCGCAGAGTACGTTCCATGACGTGCCGCTAGACTCGCAGAGACGGTAGATTACAGGCGGCAGATGTCTTTCGGGCATAACTCGCAATGACACAGATCCTGCAGGTGGGCCAAGTTTTTGATAAGCAGATGTCCGTCCCGCTGATCGATAATGCCTTCGCGCTTCCAGTCGCCGAGCATCCGGTTGACGCTTTCCCGCGCGGCGCCGATATAGTCGGCCAAGTCGGTGTTGGTCATTTTCTCGGTGATCAGGATGCCTTCCGGTGTCATTTTGCCGAACGTATTGGCGAGCCGGATCATCGTCGAGCATAAAGCGCCGGGTTTGCCGTACAGCATCAGATCGCGGAATTTCGTCTGGGTCGTCCGGTGCATGAGGCCCATCCATTTCATAAACTCAAGCGCCAGATCCCCCTGCTGCCACAGCAAAGCTTCCAGGTCCGACTTCTGGATGACGCCGATCAGGCAAGACTCGGTCGCATTGGCGGTAAACGATTGGCGCGAATCGGAATACGGGTCGAGCTGTCCCATAAAATCGCCCTCGCGGAACAAATACAACACGAATTCTTTGCCGTCCTCGTTCGTTTTCGTGCATTTGACTTTGCCCTTCTTGATATAATAAAGTTTGTCGGCAAGGTCTCCTTCCCAATACACGCAAGAGCCTGCTTCCACTTTTAGTTCATACATAATGCTTTTTAATTTGTCCATGCTCTCCGGTGAAAAGCAGGAGCTATTGACGGCGTTGGAGCCGGCGTATTCGGTCGAGCGATTCGTATTCATGAGGTCAACCCCTCCCAGTTCCAGTCATGCTTCTATCGTTATTATACTCGAATCCGCCCTTTTGTGTTGTGACGTATGTCACTATAGTTCGTCCGAAGTGTGACCGATGTAACAGTCCGGAGCGATCCTCCCGTCGTATAATGGAGACCGGATACACAATTTCGGAAGCGAAAGGAGGAGCGCCCATGTTGACCGGTGTCATTTTGGCCGGCGGGGAAAATCGCAGAATGGGCGGAAAACACAAAGCGCTGCTGGATCTCGGCGGGCAAACGCTGATCGAACGGCAAATCGCAGCCATGAGCACCATTTGTCCGGAACTGATTGTCGTGACCAACGATCCGAAGCGGTTTCTGCCTGTTGTAGACCGCAGCGTCCGCATCATTACCGATTTTTATCCCGGCAAGGGGCCGCTCGGGGGAATCCACGCAGCCTTGTCCCTTACCCGCAACGATAACGTATGGATCGTCGGCTGCGATATGCCGTATGTCAGTCCGGATGCGGCGGGTCTGCTGCTGGAAAGGCTTCAGCTGGCCGAGGCGGATGCGGCCATCCCTCATGTCGACGGGCGGCTTCAGCCGCTGCATGCCGTATACAACCGCAGATGCGCCGAACAGGCGGCCGCGCTTCTGGCCGAGGAAGCTTACCGGGTAACCGGCCTGCTCGAACGGGTCCGCGGGGAGCCGGTGCACGATTTCGAGTTTGAGGGAAGGGGCATCGACACGAAATTCGCCGTCAATACGAATACCCCGGAAGAATGGAGCGAGGTTCTGCTAAGCGAGCGGTCCCTGCCCGATACGAATAACGGGAGATGAGAGCGGTTTCCAAGGCAGACGGAATAATGACGCAGCTCCATACTAAGCTCGCCGAAAGGCGGGCTATTTGTTTGCCAGAAAGTTTATGTTTGCTAATGAGGTAATGCTTCAAAACTTCGATTATACAAGCGAACTGCGAGTTTCTGTATCAGAAAAGCTGCCTCTAGCGCAGGGTTATTCATCGTGGAAAAGGTTCCGTTTAGCAGCTTTTCTTAGAAGAGCGGAATGTTACGATCTTCAGCGTAAACTAAACCACGAGGTTGGACAGCCGACGTGTGTCGGGCGCCGGGAGTCGCGCGCGGTGCGGAATGCTCTAACGGGCATGGTGGAGGCTATTTCGCTAAAAAACAGTTTTTGAAAATGTAACGGTCACCACAGCGCTTATTTACTCCAAACTACCTCCAAAAGTGACACCTTTCATCAAATAGTTGCATCTATGTCCGTTAGAAATCAAATGGATCGAAATTCACCGCAAAAACGGCCGCTGTGTCCGTTAGAGTTTTTGTTCCGCCCGAAAAGCGAGCCGAAACAGGGCAAGAAGCACAATCCACGGATGGCTTGTCACCTTTCTAGCAGCTTCGCATAAAATGCTAGAAAAGGGAGGGGGCAGCTATGCAGGGACCGATGCAAGCTTCGATCAATGCGACAGTAGGGATAGTGGGAGCTGCCGTTACTTATATGTTCGGCGGATGGAGCGAACTGGTCAACATATTCTTGCTGCTGATCGCGCTGGATTACGTTACCGGCGTCGCCGCTTCGATCAAGTCGGGCGAAGGGTTATGCAGTACGAAAGGCTTCTGGGGGATATGGAAAAAAGGGCTGATGCTTATCATCGTTACGGTGGGCCACCGGTTCGACCTGCTGCTCGGCACCGACCTGTTCATGGTCGGGTTCATGTACTTCTACATCTCGAATGAACTGCTCTCGATTACGGAAAATTGCGGCAAGCTCGGTTTCCCGCTGCCGGGCCGGCTTCGCAAGCTGATTCAAGTGCTAAGGGAAAAGGGTATAGAGCAAGAGGAAGATCCGAAATAAGGGTCTCCTCTGTCCTGCAATTTCGCTGAATGGGCAGGTATTCAGGTATGTTTAAAGAATAAAACCGATTTGACCGCCGGGAGGAAAGGGGAGAATTTATTGTCCTACCGTAACATTTTTTTGTTTTTTCACGTATAGAATATAGGGAGACGTTTGAACTTACGCAGGTGAAGCTGAAAAGGAGGCCAACCACCTATGCCATACTACATAAGCTATAAAGGGAAAAAGCTCGGCTCGCCCCTCACCAAAAACGAAGCGGAAGAGAAGCTAGTCGTGTTGAGCCGGTGTTTCAAGCAACTGGAAATCGTCAAGGAAAACTCGCAACCGGTAGGAATGTTGTCCGTAACACTGCCGATCGCGGAAAGCAACTAAAAGAACCGTTCCTAGGAATGGTTCTTTTTTTGCAGGGAAAGCTATATATGAAGTCTACTCTTCCGACGTGCGGGCCATCATGCGGAACCCTTCGCTGCCAGCCGGCTTGGAGGTATATTCGAGACTGGTATTCGTATTGTTGGCGATCGCCCGGGAGATCACGTTCTGGAACAGCTTTTGTTTAATAAAGGCAACAGTGGCGTACTTGCTGTCGTCAGACGGATTTTCCTCGAAGTAAATTTTACCCTGCTTGCCGTCCATCTTTTTGATTTTGTTCAGATTGACCAGATTCGTTTTGTCGAGCAGATCGAATCCGCGGTCGAAAAAGTGGTCGTACAGCTCGGAAAGGGTAGAAAGATGGTAATATTTCTCCTCGGCCGTATGGTACACGATGTTGCGCTTCTCGATATTGATATACAGCACGTCGTTCAGATTCAGCAGATAGAGCTCGGTTTCATGTTCATTTTTTTTCCTAAGGACGGGGATTTCCATCGCATTTTCCTCCGTAACAGTTTCTTTCCTGTTCTAGGTCGCAGGCAGCCGTATATGGCGATATGTACGACATGAATGTCAAGATTGCTCTTCTTCATCGTCCCATTTCCGGGAATAGCCTTTATTCAGCGCATAAATGAATATACCGATAATGGCTGCAGTCAACAGTCCAAGCAGTACCCAAACTCCAGTCAACTTCCAATCCTCGCTTCCTGATCATCCAGCTATATGAAAAGTTTACACTATTACTATACACGATATTTGTTGAAAAAGGTATATTTGCTAGTTAAAAAGGAGAATTAAGGATAACACTTCCTCATATTACCATAACTCCGGGGCGCGAGGTATACGGAGCCGTGCCGAAAATGGCGCTTTTATGGCGGTTATGCGGTTTTCTTGACGGTGCGAATCGTCGGAGCTAAACTGATAGGGACATACCGCTTTTGCCTGTCAGCGGGAGCGGAAGGTTCAACCCGTGGGAAGGTGACAAACTTGAATATGCTGTTGGAAGCGAAAGTGGAAATGAAGGACGTCGGCGAAGCGTCGTTTGTCGTGCTCGTCGTCGCGCTTACTTTCGTCGTAACCATTATATGGGCCAAGTGGAACAAACGTAAACGGAGCGGAAAGTAGGAGAGCCATGTATTACGTAAATCATGAGCAAATCGAAGAAAGACTGGCGATTATTCCGTCGCTTGCGGAAGCGGCCGAGCGGATCGGAGTGTTGTGGCGGGAGGAGAGTCCTGATCCGATTTTGGCGCTAGCCCAGGAGCGTCTGCTGCATCTGGCTATCGAGCTGGTTACGGATGTCGGCAGCCTGCTGATCGACGGATTTTTGATGCGGGATGCGAGCAGCTACGAGGATATTATCGACATCCTGCGTGTGGAGGGTGTATTCGGAGAGCGGCAGTTCGAGCCTCTCTACGAGCTGGTGAAGCTGAGAAAGCCGCTCGTGCAGGAGTACGTCAGCCTGAAACGGGACAGCCTGCACCCGCTGGTGCGCCAGCTGCCCGGCATTTTGGAGCCGTTCGGCGAATCGGTGAAAGCGTTTATTGCCAAAGAGCTGGCTTGACGCGGGATAGGGAAGTGTATAAAGAAACGGGCCCTGCAGAAATGGGCCCGTTTTTGCATGCTGCTGCGTAGTCCTGCGTGCTGCGATGCCGCTTACAAAGGCAAATCCCGAACATCTCCGCGGCTGATGCGGACGGTGCGGTCGTTAATCCACTCGATCCCTTCGCCTTGCCGATCCTTCGACTGCGGAGCCAAATATCCGATTTCCAGCGTATAGGGGCCGGCGATGCCGGTAAACGGACGAATCTCGTCCAGCCGCCGCACCGCTTCGGCTGCGCTCTCCCGGATGAGATGGCAAGCTTCCGCGCCGTCCAGATGCTCGGCCGCTTCGATTCCCAGTCCCCGCTTGACGACGGCCGTCTCGATCTCCGGCACGAACAGACAAGCTTCGAGCGCAGCTTTATCGTCCCCGGAGAGGAAGATCGTCGGCACGCCCTGCCTACCAGCGATCAGCGCTCTAGCCGCGAATTCCCCGATAAGCACTCCGTTAAGCCGGTAATACGCCACCGTCTTCGAGGAGTATGTATGATTCAGCGGCGCGTTATACGTTCCGGCCATCGCATGCTGGCCGACGAACAGCAGCGCGTCGTAGCCCTCCAGACGTTTGTAAGGCTGACCTTCCCGCAAATAGTTGCCGCCGACCAAATCTTCGGCCAGTAGTCCGCCAGGGCCGTGGCCGTCCCATACATCGATGCGCGAATCCGGATACACGAGGCGAATCCCTTCGATGCAGGCGTTCACTTCGCGCGCCAACAGCTTCTTGGCTTCTTCGATCCGCTCGGGATAACCGTCACCCGGCCGGGTCTGGGTAAAGCTGTCCACTCCTGCCGGACCTTCCAAATCCGTTAAAATAAAAAACGATCTCATGTTCCCGCTCCTTTTCAGTATGGAATCCGCCATACGAGATACGGCATTTTCGGCACCGCCCCTCCGGTCCAGCCGGATAGAAATGCCGTTTTAGCAGCGCCATTTGGTTGAAGAGCCGTCTTGATGGGCTCCGCGTATTCACGGATCATTTTACGCACATCGGGATCTTCCTTCAACCGCAAAATGTAAATCCCCCGACTTACTGTTGGAATAAGCGGTTTTGACCTCGGCTTCTACACTCCCGGCGGGAAATAATACGATTTTTGGGGATGCGCCGCCTATTTAGTAAACAATGTTGTTTGTTAATTTACTTATGTCTGCAAATACGTTAAAATGACGGTAAGCAATGATAACGATTCGCAATTGCCAGGGGTGTGACGAAATGGACATGGAGCAAGATTCCTCCACAAGAAAAACGATCGTCAAAATGCTCAAGACGAGCGGACCTCTAGGCGTAGGCGAGATGGCGAAGCGGCTGGGGATTACCGAAATGGCCGTGCGCCGTCATCTGAATACGCTGGAGCGGGACGGGTATATCGATTCGCGGATCGTACGCCAAAGTATGGGCCGGCCGATGAACATCTACCGTTTGACCGAGGCGGCGGAAGACTTGTTTCCGAAAAATTATCACACGCTGACGCTGGATCTTCTTGGAGAGCTGGATGGGGGAACGGACGGCGGCGGGGTCGGCAAGCTGTTCGGCAGACGGAAAGAAAAGCTGCAGATGAAGTATGAGTCCGGGATGGAGGGCAAACCTCTGGAGGAGCGGGTAGCGAAGCTCGCCGATATTCAGAATGCGAACGGATATATGGTCGAATGGGAGCGGACGGACGACGGCTTCGTGCTGAAGGAGTTCAACTGCCCGATCTCCCAGGTGGCGAACCGTTACGAGGAAGCGTGCGACTGCGAGCAGCAGCTGTTCGAAGATTTGCTCGATACGAAGGTGGAGCGAACCGAATGTTTGGCCAAGGGCGGGGGCAAGTGCACGTATCACATTAAAGAGCCTAAGGAAGAGCGGGACTGACGCATGCAGCATTGTAATTGTCATGGATTCGCCGGCTCTTAATGAAAATAGCCCGAACGGGAAATGGAGCTGTTCCAGTTAAGTTTCGTATGACACGGGAACGCCCAAATTCCAAACAATAAGGACCCATATTCCACGGCGAAGTGGAGGTTGAGGTCCTTTTTCTCCTTGTTCTCAAGGCAATCGGTTCGGAGCGGGCTCATAGAATCGCAGTATGACTTTGGACAGCCTCATTTTTGCTTGTCTTAAAGGCTGTGGGAAGTTAGGAGCTCAACAAGGGGCGCACAGAGGGCTGCAGCTTCATCCTATGTCCTGGTCATGGTCATGGGCAAGAGAGAACTGGCGAGTTTTGTCTGGAATCCCCTACCTTACAATCCTTATTTAATCAAGGGAATCCGGACAACCTGTTTGAGCAGAAGAAGGTAACTTTTCACTTGGAACGGCCTGCTTACACTTCTACACAATGAATCGACAGCCTCGCAGGAGACCTTTATTGATGATCAGAATGACATGGTGGAAACGTCTTGATCTCCAAATGAAAAGACCTCAGATTCCACGGTAAAGTGGGGACTGAGGTCCTTGTTCTCAAGGCTGATCGGATTGGAGCGGGGCTCACTAGAGTCGCAAAGTGACTTTCGGACAGCCCGCTTCTCTTCAAAATGGTCACCATGCCGCAGGCCGTTCATCCCAGCCATTTGAACCTTGTGCCGCCGCTTATGAGCAAGAGAGAACCGAACAAGAGTGGTTTATGCGGGGGTGGTTTGTCCCCTTTATTCTTTCACTCTGATCAGGCACGGACCGGAAAACGCGGGGGATCGGTTACTTCTACTTCTCTTCGGCGAACGGCGCCGTTTTCTCGATCAGGCTGGCTGCGCGGCTCGTTACCCAGTCGAAGTTGCCTGCGGCGATCTCCTGGAGGTTGACGACGTAGCTGCCGATGCCTACCCCGTAGCAGCCGGCGCGGATGAAGTCGGCGATGTTGTCCGTATCGACTCCGCCGACCGCCATCATCGGAATATGCTTCAGCGGGCCTTGCAGCTCCTTGATGTATCCCAGCCCCAGGCTGGCGCTCGGGAATACTTTCACGGCGGTCGCCCCGGCTTTCCAGGCGCGAACGATTTCCGTCGGCGTCATAGCGCCCGGGAAGATCGGGATTCCCGCTTCTGCGCAGCGGCGGATAACGTCTTCGTCCGTATTCGGCGTAACGATAAACGACGCTCCGGCGTCAAGCGCCGTCTGCAAATCGCCGGTATCGAGCACCGTGCCGGCCCCGATATACATCCGGTCGCCGTGCGACTGCTGCAGGCGGCGGATCATATCCGGAGCTCCCGGCGTGTTCAGCGTAATCTCTATTACGGTGACGCCTCCGGCCAGCAGCGAGTCGGCAATGCGTTCCGCGTCGGATTCGCGCACGCCGCGGATGATCGTGATGATGCGCGTGCGATTTATTTCGGACAACCCTTGTTCGCGTTCCATCGATAGACCCTCTTTCAACTTAATGGTGTAGCTTTATGTGTCTATTATAGCTTGGCCGTGCCCGGACGTCTAACCGGTCCGCCTTTTCATCGGAGCGAAGGTATGCTACTCTCAGGATTAGTGAACGATTGTACGAGAAGAACGAAAGGGAGATTCCGATGAGTGACAATCAAGCGCAATCGCAATCGCAAGCGGCTGAACGAATCAAATTAACCTCGCTGTCTTCGAAAGGAGGCTGCGGTTGCAAGATCGGCCCCGCCGATCTGTCCCAGGTGCTGCGCGGCCTGCCTCCGGGCGTGCCGAACGCCGACCTGCTGGTCGGTCTCGATACGAGCGACGATGCCGGCGTATACCGGCTGACCGACGATCTCGCGATCGTACAGACGGTCGACTTTTTCACGCCGATCGTGGACGATCCTTACGACTTCGGGCAGGTTGCCGCGGCTAACGCGCTCAGCGACGTATACGCGATGGGCGGCAAGCCACTGACCGTGCTGAATATCGTTGCCTTTCCGATCCACAAGCTGGACAAGTCGATATTGACTGACATTCTCCGCGGAGCCGGGGACAAGGTGAAGGAAGCGGGAGCGACGCTGGTCGGTGGTCATTCGATCGACGACAACGAACCGAAGTTCGGCATGGCCGTTACCGGGACGATTCATCCCGGGAAAATCCGCACGAACGCCGGCGCCAAGCCGGGTGACACGCTGCTGCTGACGAAGCCGATCGGAGTCGGCATCCTGACGACATCGATCAAGAAGGACCAGCTGTCGGAAGCCGAGATGAAGCGGGTAACGCAAGTGATGACGACGCTGAACAAAACGGCGGCGGAAACGATGGAGCCGTTCAGCGTCAACGCCTGCACCGACGTGACCGGATTCGGACTGCTCGGACATGCGATGGAGATGGCCAAGGGAAGCGGCGTCGGCTTGCGCCTGTACCGGCCGGACGTGCCGGTGCTGCCGCGCGTGCGGGAGCTCGCCGAAGCTGGATTCGTGCCGGGAGGCACGAAAAACAATTTCGCGCACGTCCAGGACAGTGTGATGTTCGCGGACTCAATCGACGAGATCGGGCAATGGATTTTGGCCGATGCCGTCACTTCTGGCGGCTTGCTGATTGCCGTGCCGGCAAATGAGGCGAAGCAGCTGCTGGAAGCTCTGCTTGCGGCCGGCGTGGAAGCGGCGGCGATCGGCGAGGCCGTTGCCGATCACCCGGGCACGATCCGGGTGCTGGACGAGTCCCGAAGCGAGGTAAAGCGAGGTTGACGGCAGCGATGGAAGACATCACGATAGACAGGCTGCTGGAGCTCCAGGCCAGCCGCGAGCTGGTGCTGGTGGACGTGCGGTCGCCCCAGGAATATGAGGACTCGACGATTCCGGGCAGTCTGAATATCCCGTTTTTCGACGATCAAGAGCGCGCCGAGATCGGTACGCTGTACAAGCAGGTCAGCATTCAGGCGGCCAAAGACCGCGGACTTGAGATCATCTCCGCCAAGCTGCCCGGCTTTATCCGCGAGTTCGCCGCCATTCCCGGCCGGAAAGCGGTTTTCTGCTGGAGGGGAGGCATGCGCAGCCGGACTACCGCGACGCTGTTGTCGCTGATGGATATCCGGGTATACCGGCTGAGCGGAGGATACCGGGCGTTCCGCCGCTGGGTCGTAGAGACGCTGGAGTCGTACGAGTTCACCCAGAAGGCGGTCGTATTAAACGGCAATACGGGCTGCGCCAAGACCGCCATCTTGCGGCAACTGGAGAAGGAAGGCTACCCGGTGATCGATCTCGAGCGTATGGCGGGTCACCGGGGATCGATATTCGGGCAAATCGGAGTGAAGCCGAACAACCAGAAAACGTTCGAGGCGCTGCTGGCGCTCCGGCTGGAGCAGTTGAAAAGTTCGCCCTACGTTCTGATGGAAGCGGAGAGCAAACGGATCGGAAAAGTATGTCTTCCTCCGTTTCTTGCCGAGGCGAAAGACCGCGGACGGCAGCTCGTTCTCGAGCTGCCGCCGGAAGCGCGCGTCCGCTATATCGTGAGCGAATACGAACCGCATCTGCACAAGGACGAGGTGCTGGATGCGTTCCGTTACATTAAGCGGAGAATTCATACGCCGGACGCTGCAGAGATCGAGCGAAGCATCCGCGAGGACCGCTTCTCCGACGCCGTCGCATTGCTGCTTACCGCTTACTACGATCCCCGCTACGAGCATGCCGGGGCCGGCCTTCTGCCGGAGCAGAAGACGCACATACGCGCCGCGACCTTCGAAGAAGCGTATCGCCGGGTGAAAGAGCAGATTCGCGAGTCCGAATAAGGCGGGAGAGGAGTGCCCCGATGTCCGGTGTGTGCCGCCGCCGGACTGGGCAGTCCTTTTTTGCTCTGCCAGTAAGAGTTTAAGTTCTTTACCGTGCTGAATGGAAGGGAAGGGAAGGGGGGCCTTCCTTGGCGGTAGTGAACGTATACTCAGGTCCGATGACTAACGAATCGGATCGTGCTTATGGCCGAAAAACGACGTTATTTCAGACGTAACGAATCCGGGGATCGTTATTAAACCGAAAGTGGAAAAAAACGATCCGATTTGCGGGAATAACAATCCAAGAGTTCGTTAGAATTCAAACGTCCGCTTTCGGCTCTGATAAGGAATACTGGGTTCGTTAGCGATGCTACCGCATGAAGACGAAGATGCTAGCCAAATCACACTGGGTGTGAATTAGGCACGAACCCGCCAAAATCACACTGGGTGTGAATTTGGCACGAACCCGCCAAAATCACACTGGGTGTGAATTAGGCACGAACCCGCCAAAATCACACTGGGTGTGAATTAGGCACGAACCCGCCAAAATCACACTGGGTGTGAATTAGGCATGAACCCGCCAAAATCACACTGGGTGTGAATTAGGCATGAACCCGCCAAAATCACACTGGGTGTGAATTAGGCACGAACCCGCCAAAATCACACTCGGTCCTCAATGTTGTTACGGCCAAGTCTAAACAAGACAACCCGACTGAGGACGAGCGGCTGGAGCGAAGGTGCCCATTCCCTTCCGCGCGCTAACATATGGGTTTGTACGTCAAAGGACCGTCCGGACGTTCCGGACGATTTTCTTATCTACAACATTAGAGTTTTCACCGGAAAATGGGCTTCGGAAGACAAGTTTGGAGTGTCAACAATCTGAAGGCCAATCCAATCCGAGACACATTCCAAACTCCCAGAGGGAGATGTTTGAAACTTAAACCCATTTTTCGGAAACAAAATGGAGATCATTTTTCATTAGTTCAACTTCTATAAGAACATTTTTTATACCTCTTTATGGTGTTTTTTAGAAATAGACGCACGATTTTCACTTTTTTTTCATGGAAACTGTGTCAAATGGTGCCGGGTAGACTTATAATAGAAGTATGAACTGGGCATTCGTCCAGAGGCGTCTTGCTATAAAGAGGAGGTGTGTAGCGTTTTGATCATTCAAATCAGTGTAGCTTGTATCGCCGCCGCTTTTATCGTGCTCGTCTATTTTTTAATCAAGACCTTGATATCTGCGAAAGCTTCCTTGGAACAAGTGACCGAAACGCTTGCGCACATCGACGCGAAAGTAGACGCGATCAGCCAGGAAACCGTCAAGCTGATGCACACGACCCAACAAATTACCGATGATGTACAAGGCAAGATGAAGTCTGTGGACACCTTGTTTCGATCCATCGGTCAAGTAGGGGAATCCGTCTCGCAAGTGTCGGCATCCGTCAAGCAGGTGTCGGCTACGGTCTCCGATTCCGTCAGGCGCGCCGGGGATCGGGTGAACCGGGAGCGCAATCAGGTAGCCGAGGTGATGGAATGGGCGACACTCGGTCTGCAATTGTGGCGGAAGTGGCAATCCCGCAAGCGTTCTGTCGAACAACTGCCCAAAAATCCGAACGAAAGGGTTGGGAATGATGTCTGAACAAAACGGAAGAGGGAAAGACTTTTTGATCGGTGCAGTCGTAGGAGGAGTGCTTGGAGCTGTTACGGCGCTGCTGTTCGCTCCAAAATCCGGCAAGGAGCTTCGTGCAGATTTGTCCGATCAGGCGCACAAAGTATCCGAGAAAACGCAGGAGCTGGCCGGTACAGTCGGCGTGAAGACGAAAGAATTGGCCGATACGGTCGGGGTGAAAACCCAGGAGATCGCCAAACAGGTAACGGAGCAAACCGGCGAATGGGTACAAAAGGCGAAGGAAGTCGTCGAATCCGTATCCGACGAAGTGAAAGCGTGGAAAGATGCGCGTAAGGAAGTCGCCGTGGCGGAAGAGGAAATGATGCCGGCCGACGCCGAAGTGCTCGGACGCAGCACCATCAAATAACGAGTCTGCCCCAAGCCGCCCCGGCCGGGTGGAAGGCATGACTGAAAAGGCTGTCCCCGAGGTCCGCAGTATGGACCTGAGGGACAGCCTTTTGTGCGGGGAACGGCATGCTGCGTTCCACCACATTCGGATCACCATTTGGACGGATCGATCTTGCTGATGTCGAGCCCTTCCCAGACGTTGCGGATTTGCGCTTTCTCGGGATGATCGAAGACGAGGAAGGCGGTTGGCAAGTAGCGTTCGCCGTAAGGGCTCGCCGGTTTGTTAATGATCTCGTCTTCCTTGACCAGCACGGTGGACGAGCCGCCGTCCAGATTCGCGGCGATGACCGCTCCGTGCTCCAGGAAAATTTGCTGCACGTCATACAGCGTTGCGCCGATGCTGTGGGTTTGCCGCCCGTCGATAATCGCGAACAATATTGTACCGTCCGCGGTTTGCGCCATACACGTTCTCGGGGCGATCCCCCAGCCGCTAGCCTGGTCCTTGATCAGCCCTTTGCCGTCGACGATAAATTGCGGCTTAAACGTCACGGCCTCCTGAACGCCCATCGCCAGCATATCCGAAGGCTTGTGATTGCCGGCGATCATGCGGCCGTTCTTGTCGATGCCGACGATCGAGGTCGGCGTATTCATAGCGCCGTCGTTGTAGAAGATTTTGCCGCCCGAGATAACGATGCCCGTAGGCTGGAAGCCGTTCCCTTTCCACTCCGGATCGACGAAACCGCCTGCGTTAATACCGAGAGCGGCACCGGTGCGCTTCACCATGCTCGATACTTTTTCGCCTTTGCCGATTTTCTCGGGGACGGCGAGACGAATCTTTTTGGGATCGTATACTTTGACCAGATATCCTTTAAACTTGGGTCCTTCGATCGGTTCGATGTCGAAGATCGGCTTGTCCTGCTGCTCCAGCTCCACGGGAGTCGGGACGAAGACCGGCAGCGTGCTTTTAAGATCGGACATTTCATCGAACTGCTTCGTATAGCTGGCGACTTGACGCTCCAGTCCTTCCTGGCCGATCAAATATTTGGCCCAATGCCGGTGCTGGGTCGTGATCAGCGTGTCAGCCATCATATAACGGAATTGGGTTCCGGAAGGAGTCAGGAAAAACCAGCCGCCAAACAGCAACGAAGCGAAAAAAAAGGAAAGCATAAACCGTCCAAGCCAGTTGACCTTGCGCCGTTTCGGTTTCTTTCTCCTCGGAGGGAGCGGCGCGGCGCCTCTAGCGGCCGGACTGGCGGCGTTTCTCGTTTCCATTCGCGCATCCTTTCCACGAAGTACAGATCAGACGGGATACGTCTGCACAGCGGCATTCGTATCCTGCTAGGAGTTCTGACGTTGTACCAGCGAAGTTATTCGTTACTTTAAACGAACGAAACGGGAAAAAGTTTCACCCGTCCCGTACTCCGCCTAAAGTGCGAACATTCGCAAGTGGACGGCCTTATCGTAAAACCTCGGATAAGTTGCGGTTTACCCGGATCAAATGCTCGAAGTCGGACACGGGCAACGGCGTGCTGAACAAGTACCCCTGGATCTCGTCGCACCCGTACCGCCGCAAAAATTCGAGCTGCGCCTTGGTCTCTACACCTTCGGCGAGCGCCTTAATTTTCATCTTGTGCGACATAGCGATGAGCGCCGTGACGATGGCGGCATTTTCCTCATCGGTTGTCAGTTCCTGGATAAACGACTGGTCGATCTTCAACGTATGGACGCGGAACCGTTTCAGGTAGCTGAGCGAGGAATAACCGGTGCCGAAATCGTCTATCGAGATCCGGACGCCCAGTTCCCGCAGCTTGTCGATCGTCTCCACGATGTAGTTGACGTTTTTCATGGCGACGTTTTCGGTTATCTCCAGACAGAGCAGCTTCGGGTCCAGACCGGTCGACTCCAGCGTTCCTTTGATCAGTTGGATAAACCCGGGCTGCTGAAACTGGTTGACCGAAATATTAACCGCCACTACGAGCGGAGGCAGCCCCTGCGCGATCCATTCTCCGTTCTGGCGGCACGCCTCCTTCAGCACCCAGTTGCCGATCGGAACGATCAATCCGGTCTCTTCGGCCAGCGGGATGAACTCGGCTGGAGAAATCATGCCCCGTATCGGGTGCTTCCACCGGACGAGCGCCTCCATGCCGTAGATCCGGCCCGACCCGAGATCGACGATCGGCTGGTAATAAACCGTAATCTCTCTGCGTTCCATCGCCCGCCGCAAATCGATCTCCATATTGAGACGCTCGAGCGAGCGGATGTTCATCTCGGAGCGGTACAGCTGGAACGTGTTGCCGCCTTTTTCCTTGGCGCGGTACATAGCGGTATCGGCGTTTTTGATCAAAGTATCCGCGTCGGTGCCGTCGCTCGGGTATACGCTGATACCGATGCTGGAAGTGACGTACAGATCGTGCTCCCCGTAAGTAAACGGTTCGCTGAACAGTTGCGGAATAAAGCCGGCGAACGTCAGCACTTCGTTAATGCTCGTAATATCGGTGAGCAGCACGATGAATTCGTCGCCGCCGAAGCGGGCTACCGTATCCTGGGGCCGTTTGTTCGCCTTCAGCTTGTCCGCCCAATATTTGAGAAGCTCGTCGCCGATATGATGACCGAGCGTATCGTTGATGACTTTAATCCGGTCCAGATCGATAAATAGAACGGCCAGAATGGTGCCGGTTTTCTCGGAGCGATGAAACGCCTCGTTTAGCCGTTCGTGAAACAGAAGACGGTTGGGCAGGTCGGTCAAAGCGTCGTGATACGCCATATGCCTGATCTTTCGTTCGGCTTTCTCCCGTTCGACGACAGCGCGGATCGTCGAATACGACCGGACGAAACGGTCGTCATCATGCGATTCGGCAATATCCCGCATTCGTTCTTCGAACGAATTGTCGCGAAGTCCCTCCTCTGCTTTGCTCAGCTTGGCGAGCCGGAGCATCTCCATCATATTCTCGACGTGTTCTTTATGTATCCTTGCGGCAGATGCGACCTTGGACTCTTGCGCCGAGCGATGATCGAAATACACGGTCCCCTTTTTGGAATCGTACTCCACGACATGGTTCATATTGACGACATTGGTTGTGTCAATCAGCCGAAACCCGTCCTCGAACAGCCATTCTTCGATGCTTTCCAGCGAAAGATCGAGGTAGAATTGATCAGTTTTCGTATGAACGACGTAATCCCGATTCCGGATCTTATCGATTTTTACTATATCGCTGGACGGAATCGTGATGATGTCTGAGCCTCTTTTGCCGTCACGAGTCACCGGAATTTTTTGCATCATTGCGTCAGCTCCGAAAATCTTAATGGATGTCGTCTATATATTTTACGACAAAAGTTACAAAACCTATATAGGAGATTAGTCTCACGTCCAGGTGCTGCAATTTGTAAAGTGAGATAGGAAATGCTTGCTAATGCTGGTTTTTCTGACTCATGTCCGTAAGAAGCTAGTAGGGTTTCATTAAAAAAAGAGTTGAAAATTATGTCGATTGATGTCGAAAATTATTGAGGTTTCCCTTAGATTACAGAGAACGCTCGGTTTTTCGGGAGCGAACGCTTCCGGCAGAGGGCCGCGTTTCGTCCGGCTGTCGGACGGTCGGGAGGTCGCAATCGTTCGTAGGTGTCAGGAGTCAGCTCACCTTTCCGAATAAAACAATTTCCACTATAATGGTTATGGGCGCCGGGAAGCACCCGGTTGACCCTATCCTATCGAAATGATCGCTTAAACTCAAGGTTCATCCGTTTTTGCAGGCGGGCGAAGAACGTTCCAACTGGCAAAAGCGCCGGAACCGACAAAAAGGAGTTCTTGCAGCATGCGCAAATTTTGGGCCGAAAACGGCCTCCATCTGTCTTGGGCGATCGCTCTTGTGGCGATGCTCGGCAGTTTGTACTTCTCCGAGGTGAAAGGGTACATGCCCTGTAAGCTATGCTGGTATCAGCGCATTCTGATGTACCCGCAAGTTATCATATTGGGAATAGCGGCGGCCCGCAAACAGCAGGTGTACATGTATGTGCTGCCGATGACCCTGCTCGGCGCCTGCATCTCGCTGTACCATTACCTGATGGAGAAGACGGACTGGATCAAGTCGAATTCCTTCTCGTGCGGCATCGTTCCTTGCGATGCGGAGTATATTAACTGGTTCGGCTTTGTGACGATCCCGTTCCTCGCCCTGACCGGGTTTGTGCTCATCTCCGCCATCCAGATCGCCATGTGGCGCATCGACCGCGCCCGCCGCGCTTAAGACTGCTTTACCCGAGTCCCCGTGACGCCGAATCGGCAGCGAAGCCGAATGCGGATACGTTTCGGGGATTTGATTTCAGGCTGGAGATTTCAGACCGTCTGACAAGGAAACCGGAGAATGCTTGTCGAATACGTTAGACAGAGCGAGGAGGGAACCTGAATGCGCACAATCAGCTCGATCTTAACCGCGGCTCTCGTAGCCGGGACGCTGCTGTCCGGCTGCTCCGATTCGGCGGGGAACGGGCCGCAGGGGGCTTCTCCCGACCCGTCCGAGAGCCAGCAGGAAGGCGGCAAAACTCCTGTCGCGTCCGACCCGGGGAAAAAAGGCGAGACGCCGGCCGCTCCGTCCACTGGAGGGAACGCTGCGCCTCCGGTCACCCAAGGCGATAAGCCAGCCGAAGAGCCGAAAGCAGCCTTAAAGCCGGAACCTCCGAAGACCGGCCAACCGGCGGCCGAACAGCCGAAACCGGAACAGCCCCAAGCGGAGCAGCCGAAGGCGGAGCCTCCGAAAACCGAGCCGCCCAAAGAACCGGTCAAGCCGACCGCTGCGGACCAAAAAGCGGTGTCCTGGTATTACATGAAAAAGAAAAAGGGCGAGGTCCCGGGATTTCCGGCGGAAACGAAGCAGCTGAAGCCGGAGCAGAAAGCCGTATGGATCGGCAAAGAAAATACGGTATATTTGACGATTGACGTCGGGGGAGAGCTGCTCGATTACGAGACGCTGCTCAAAAGCTTGAAGGACAATGAAGTCAAAGCGACGTTTTTCGTCACCGGCTACAACCTGAAGAACAATCCGGATTATATCAAGCTGCTGCTTGAGGAAGGCCATACGGTCGGGAATCATTCAATTACGCATAAGGATTTTACTACGCTGACCGACGATCAGGTCAAAAAGGAAGTGGCCGATTACGAGAAGCTGTATAAGGACATCACCGGTCAGGAGCCGGTGAAGTTTTTCCGCTTCCCTTACGGCAAATACAGTATGCACCTGTTGACGCTAATGTCCGATCTGGGGTATACGTCCTACTTCTGGTCGACGGCGATGAAAGACTGGGAACCGCGCAAGAACGGGGCGGAGGATGCGTTCAACGACGTGACCGGCAATGTGCATGACGGCAATATTATTTTGATGCACCAGGCTTCCAAAGAAAATATCGAAGCGATGGACCGGATTTTGAAGGCAATCAAAAAAGACGGCTACAAATTCGGAACGTTGGATGAGCTGCAGAAATAGGCAACCGATACAAACGCAGGGAGCGAGGCCCGGGGCGAAAGCCCCGGGCCTTTCCTTGTGAAGCGGGAGCCGGGGGGAGGGCCGTATCGGTTAGATGGGAGCAAAGCAGGCTCTTTCATGGGCAGCGGGAGTGGTACGTTTTGGAAGGGGAGCTCATATTGTAACATGTAAGCCTTACACATCGAAGTAAAGGAAGCGAACCTAGTGCAACAAGCGATCGCGATATTGGATTCCGGGGTCGGAGGGCTGACGGTCGCGAAAGAAGTCATGCGGCAGCTTCCGATGGAAAACATACTATACTTCGGCGATACGGCGAGAGCGCCGTACGGCCCCAGAGATTCGGAAGAAGTGTTGGAGTTCACCCGGCAAATCGTAGATTATCTACTTCAGTTCGGTCCGAAAATGATTGTTATCGCATGTAATACGGCAACCGCCATCGCGCTGCACAAAATCCGCTCGATGGTATCGATCCCTGTCGTCGGTGTCATTTATCCGGGTGCACGCGCGGCTATCAAATCGACGAGAAACGGAACGATCGGTGTGATCGGAACGGAAAATACGATTCGCAGCGGAGCTTATCAGCAAGCTCTCCAGTCGATAAATCCGTCGATCCGGGTCGTCTGTCTGGCATGTCCCAGGCTCGTACCTCTCGTGGAGAACCGGATGTTCCGTTCCGAGGAGGCGAAGCTGGTGGTGGAGCAATCGCTCCGGCCTATGCGGCAAAGCGACATGGATTGTTTGATTTTAGGCTGTACGCATTACCCGTATTTGTCGGAGGCGATATCGGATGTGGTCGGTCCGGACGTATCGCTTATCAGCTCGGCCGACGAGACGGCCCGCGAGATCAGCGCGATTTTGTATCACAGAGGGCAGTTGGCCGAGAACGGCGATTTGCCGGTACACCGTTTCTTTTGCAGCGGCAATCCCGGCCTGTTCCAGGCGATCGCTCAGGAATGGCTTGGCGAGGAAATGAAAATATCGCCGGTTGTATGGCAGCTGACCCGCCTGTAAGCGAAAAAAATCCCCTCCGGTGAAGGAGGGGATCGCGGCTGTCTGTTACTTGAACCGCCGACTGGGTAAAAACAAGGAGAAGAGCCAGACGCAGATCACTCTCCATACGGTCATAAAACCGGCAACCAATGGGAACGCTACGATGGCGAACGATCCGCCAGGCAGACGTCCGAGCCAGACGGACCGGAGGGCAAGCCCGATCGGAACGGCGATCAGGCAGGTGAGCAGCGCCCAGCCGATTGCTTTGCGTACGGAGGCGATCGAGCTGAGCCGGTACGTCCGGGCGATGGCAAGCGCGGCGATCCAGCCGATCACGAAGGGCACCGCCGTTTCCAGCGAAGCGGACAGCGAGAAAGACATATCGTGATCTTCCCTGCCTAGCAGGACGAAGATGAACAGGACAAGCAAATCTCCGGCGACTAGCGCAATTACAGGCATTTCGTTTCATTCTCCTTATTTCGTCACACATAAGCGCGATATACTAGCCACTAGCGGAAGGGAGGAACCGGCATGATCCGCAAGCTGTTGTCTTACAAACATTGGAGCACGGTAGCCAGACGCGTCTACCGGCTGCTCGTCTCGAAGGACGTGCCCGCCGGAGAGAAGCTGCTGTTCGGCGTTCCGGTGCTGCTGTATTGGGTGCTTCCGGATGCGATGCCGTTTCTTCCGCTGGACGATATCGCGGTTACGTTGATTGCGATGAACTATTTCGCCGGCCGGGCCGAGCGGAAGTTCGGAATCCGCTGACGGCCTCACTTTTGCACCTTTTTGTCGTATTCCTCCTCCGGGAGCCGAATCCATCTGCGCAAATAACCTTGGTCGTACAGCGCTTTGACGAGAATGATCAGGATCGGGGATAAAATAACGCCGGCTACGCCGAACAGGGACAGCGAGACGATCATAAACGACAGCATCGTAAAGGCCGATACCCCAAGAGAGTCGCCGGTTATTTTTGGTTCCAGAATTTGTCGCGTTCCGACCACGATAGCAAGCAGTATCGAGAGAATGACAGCCAGCTTTACATTGCCGATTACAAATAAATAGACGATCCAAGGGATAAACACCGTCGATACACCCAGCAGCGGCAGGACGTCGAAGATGGCCGACAGCAGCGCGATCGAGAAAGCGTTCTTGACGCCGAGCACGAGCAGCGCGATAAAGATAATGACGAAGGTCAGCGAGATCAGCAGCATCTGCGACTTAATATAGGTGACGATCCCTTTCAATACGTTTTCTTTGAGAAAGAAAAACGCTGTCTTGAACGTGCGCGGAGTTTTGTCCGTGGCGAACCGCTTCCACGTCTCGATCTCGATGCTCAAAAAATAGGCGAGGATGATCCCGATCGCAAAATTGAACAAAAATGACGAGAACGAAGTCAGCAGATTAAACAGTCCGCCGAGAAACGCGGTTGCGAGCTTCGCTCCTTTTTCAGTGATGACGGTCGAATATTCCTTCACCTGGAGCAGCCAGTCGTCCGGAATCGTTTCCAGCTTCGACTGCCAGAAGCCCATATTGTTGACGATCTCCTGCTGAAGAATGGTGGCGTATACCGGTATCTTTTGAATAAGCTGATAAATTTGGGTGGTGAAGATTGCTCCGGCTCCGATGACGACGCCAAGGATGACGACGACGAACACAAGCGTAGATATCGAGGTGGCGATCGACTTCTTCAGTCCTCTGCGGTTCAAAAACCGCGCAAACGGCTCGATGACGACGAAGATGGCGAAGGCCAAAAAGATCGGCGTCGCGATCCGGTACAAGTAGCTGAAGGCGAGCATGAACAAATAGATGGTCAACACCATCAGACCGATGTCGAATGCGGTCTTGTAATATTTCCGATAAAACGAAAGCATGGGTTCACCTCGAAATGGGATGGGCTTTTCATCATTTTATCGGTTTGCGAAATGGAAGTCCACAAAAGTTAGACGATGCCGGGAAAACGTGGTATCATTTTGAAGGTGGAACACGTCACGTCACGCAAAAGGAGTGGGATCAATGAACGTCAAAATAACAAGAAGCGCGGCGAAGGTGCTTTTGAAGGAACTGGATCTGGAAGAAAACAAGGGGCTAAAGGTGCGGGTTAAGGTCGACTTTACGCATAGCAACCATGTCCACTACGCTCTTGGACTGGACGAGCCTACAGATGAAGACATCATTGTCGCCACGGATAAGGGCATCGATGTCGTGCTGGAAAAAAGCGAGCAGATGCTCGATGGCGTCAGAATCGACTATTTGTACTTGCCGAACGAAGGGTTTGTCATCACGAATCCGAACAAGGGCAACCACGGCGATCATTGATCACATGCCGGACTTTAAACCAGGTTTGACTCCAGAGCAAGCATGCTGCTCTGGCTTTGGATCAGAGTGCGTAAGCACAGCGGGAAGAGGTACGGATCATGGCCAATGACATCCGCGTTTGCGACAAGTGCAAACATATGAAGATGAAGACGACGCTGTCCAAGCTGCAGAAGCTTGCTCCGGATACGGATATCAAAGTGGGCTGCAAGTCGTATTGCGGTCCTTGCTCGCGGGCGGCGTTTATTTTCATTAACGGCCGCTATGTCACGGCACCGACCGAAGACGAAGCGATCGAGAAGGCGCTCAAATATATAAAGGCGTGATCGTCTGGCAACTATGCGCCTTACGAAGCACCTCCCGGCAATCATCGGACAAACGTTACGTTTCTCCGTTGTGATTCCCGGGGGGTGCTTTTTGGCATGCGGTTAGGCGGGAGCGGATCATTCGAAATGAATTTGAACGTTCATACAAGCATGGTCCGGAGCAGCCTTAACGCTTCGGCTTCGGACTTGGCTTGGCCGGTCCTCTTCTGCGGGTAACCCGGCTTTGGCGCTGCTTGATCAGATAGTAGCCGTTCCAGACGCCGGCGATTCCGCCCAGCACCAGAACCGTCTGCATCCACAGGTCGTCCTTCTGGTATAGGAATACGAGTATAGACGTTACGGCAAAGGCGATCGCAATAATAAGCTCAGCGATGACAAGCAAAAGCAGTTTGTTGGAACGCATGATGTTCTCTCCTTTTCGAGGTTGGCGGTTGCCCGGACAATCGGCTGCTCTTTCTATCATAACAAAAAGTAGGCGCTCTACGATACAGCCTGTGCCGCTTCATGGTATATTGAAAGGTAAAGAAGAGAGCAGCCTGGAGGGAGAGAGAGCGTATGGAACTGATTTTTATAGCGTCTCTAATCATCGTGATCGTGTTGTTTCTGATGAGCCGGCTTTCCGGCAAGAACAAATCCCGGGCCGCTGGAAGACGAGGGGGACCTGCCCGCAAAAGCGCACCGCCGAACCGCAAAGAGTATCGGACCGGCGTCTTGCCAGCTCATCTCGGTCTGGCCTCGGACATTCCGCTGACGTCTATGGCGCGTGAGCTGGAGTCGGCGTTTCAGACGTTGTTTGTACCACAGCTCAAGCGGCGGGTGCTCGATAAATATCCGCGTATGACCGAGGCGGAGTACGACTGGAAAGTTCTCGAGCTGAAACGGTATTTGCTGATGAATGCGGTACTGCGCGGAGTGCCGATGTTTAGCCGCGAAGTAGACGATATTTGGCATGAGATGCTGATGTTTACCCGCGAATACGAGACGTTCTGCAACAGCTGGTACGGACGGACCGTTCACCATGCGCCGCACGGAGATGCGGCGCCGATGCCCGGAGAGCGGGCATGGTTCGATTGGGTGTACAGCCAGCTGTTCGTGCCAACGGAATACAGCGGGCAAATCTGGCGCGGATTTTTCCGTTATCCGCTGGATGCGCAGCTTCTGGAGGAAGTGGAGCGGCAATCGCCGGACAAGCTTGCCTCGTCCCGTTTCAATCGCGCCTCGATGGACGTCAGTCCGGATGCGGAGAAAACGATCGGATTGCTGATCGGCAGACTGAAGGAACAGATCGGTAACGCAAAAATGGCAGATGGGAACGAACCGTACGGCAAACCTGTAACGCGCAATGCCCAATACACGTCCGGAGCGAACCATTCGAATACGTCCGATTATACGATGCTTGCAACGTCGATGGTGATGTTCTCGGTTATCGACCCGGTGGGTTATACCGAGCAGATGGAGGATGTGCTGCCGGAGGAGGAGAAGAAAAATCAGGCTTCGTGCGGCTCGTCATCCTGCTCCGGGACGTTCGGCGACGACCGTTCCGACTCCCGGGACTCCGGCGATTCCGGCGATTCCGGCGATTCCGGCGATTCCGGCGATTCCGGCAGCGGTTCGGACGGCGGCTCGTCCGGAGACTCCGGCAGTTCCGGGGGCTCCTCGTCGTGCAGCTCGTCCTCGTGCTCTTCGGGGTGCGGCGGCGGGGGAGACTGACGGTCACTCCATCCGGCGCCTGCCACTTGATCCGGAGTCCAAAAAACAAACCCCGCCTGTTCCGGCTGACCGGAGGAAGGCGGGGTTTCTTGTATATCGGCTATGGATAAGCTTAGCTGGATTGTCCGGCCTTTACCCAGCCGGCTACCGTTACCGTACGCTTGGCTTGATGTCTCGCCGCCTGCAGGACGGCGTCCGGAATCTCGCCGCTGTCCACCGCTGTGGCGCTAGTTCCGTACGGGTTGCCCCCGGCCTGGAACGTGATTGGATCGGTATAGCCCGGAGCGGCGACGATCGCCCCCCAGTGATACATCGTCGTATACAGCGACAGAACGGTCGCTTCCTGGCCGCCGTGCGGGTTGCTGGCGCTGGTCATCGCGGAGACGACTTTGTTGACGAGCTTGCCTTGGAACCATAAGCCGCCTGTCGTATCGAAAAACTGCTTCATTTGCGAAGCCATGTTGCCAAAACGCGTCGGCGTGCTGAATATGATCGCGTCCGCCCATTCGATGTCCGCATGCGTCACTTCCGGCACATCCTTGGTCGCTTCCGCGTGCGCCTTCCACGCCGGGTTGGAGGCGATCGCCTGCTCGGGAGCCGTCTCCGGCACACGGACGAGTTTTACCTCGGCTCCGATCTCCTTGGCTCCTTCCGCCGCCGCTTGGGCCAGCTTGTAGTTCGTTCCGGTGGAGCTGTAATAGACGATAGCCAATTTCACATTACTCACGATTTCATCCTCCTTTTTTCTCATTAATAAGTTACTTACTAAAGTATAGTTAATATCATCTTTGTTGTCAAACCAAAACACGGCCGTCCGAATGAAAGGGCGCCACAATCAATATGTACATTACCCCAACTTCTTATGCATGAAACGGTAAAGTCTCCATTTCGGGCAGCATGGTATGGACTGCGGCATCCGTACTAATGTGCCGGTCCGCCTATAGTCACGGAAGCCGCCAGCGGCAGATGGTCGGATGCCAGCGAAGCGGTCACAGCAGCATCGACAGGCACGAGATCCGGAGAACACCAAATATAGTCGATGCACTTTATGGCAACCGGAGCGCCGCCCGCGGCGGACAGAAACGTCGGATCGTGGCGGCCGCCATGAACGGACGCATACGTATCGCGCAGGACGGCGAGCAGTGGAGCGAGCTCCGGGCTGTTCGGCAGCGCGTTAAAATCTCCGGTTACGATGCAGCGTTCCGGACCGCCCGCCAAATACACCTCGACGAGCCGCAACGCCTGAGCGATCCGTTCCTGGTCGGACAGTCCCAGATGGGTGTTCAGCACGCGCACTGTCTCGCTACCAACCTGAAGACGTGCTTCCAGCAAGCCGCGCGGTTCGTTCCAGCCGCCGGGCGTGTCGATCCGGGGCAGCACGTGGTTGCGGCTCGATACGATCGGATAACGGCTTAAGATTGCGATGCCGTATTGCCGGCGATGTCCTCCGCTGCCGGGCTGCGGGTCCATATCCAGGTTAGGGCCATATACGGCGTGCATCCCGAGAGAACGCGCCAACAAGGCGGTCTGGTCCTGCCAGCCGCTCCTCTCCCCATAATATTTGTCGACCTCCTGCAATCCGATTACATCCGCTCCGCTGTCCCGGAGAACGTCTGTCGTGCGTTCCAAATCCTGCCGTCCATCGATTCCCAGCCCGTGACAAATGTTAAAGGAAACAACTTTCAGATTCACTCCGCTCGCCTGCCTTTCTTCCTGTTGGGATTCCCCGTTTACTGCTATTGTAAAGTATGGGATTTCTGCAGGGCAAGCAGGCAATGGGGGCGATCCGCTTCCGTTAAAAAAAGCTTCCGTCCACCCTCTCGCAGCTATGCGGCAAGGCGGATCGGAAGCATGCGGCGTCCTTCGATTCTGTTTTACACCGGGAAGGGGCTCCGGTTAGCAGCTTTTGCTCCGTTTTCAGAAAGGCTAACTTCGCAGCAGTTCCAGGGAATGGCTGGCCTTTTACTGACTCCGTTTTTTTAGCTTCTCGGGACGCGCGCGGGTTTGAGGTTGCGCGAAAGCATCGAACCTTTTGCGTTCGGTCCGTTCAATCTGCACGATCTTTCCGTCGTGCACAATAATTTGCACGCTTCCGTATTCCATTCCTTCTAAGCTGCCGAGTATGCGTTCTGTCCATACGTCGTCCAATTGAACCGGATTGCTCATCGCGATTCCCTCCAACATTTGTATTTTTGCACAGCGGGTCAAACGGTTGGTTCTATCGTCTCGTTATTAAATGTTAATCGGCATCGGATCGGTCTTCATCGCGTTCTCGACGATCCGGGAGTGCCGGTCGTTAAACAAGATCAGCCTATGAATGAGCACCAGCACCTCGTCCCCCGTCTTAAGCGGGGCCTTCTCCAGAGAGCGGTAAGCGAATACAGACTGGGCGCCCAGGCTTATCTCGACCTGCCAGCTGCTGCCCCGAAAGTAGACGCCCCGCACGACTCCAGTTTCCGCGGCCAAAGGAGTCGACAGCTCGCCGGGGGTCCCCACCTCGACGAACTCCGGGCGGATGATCGCTTTGGCACCGGGAAGCTCCGCGAACCCTTTCAGCCGGGACGGATCGTCCAGCTGGCTCGATTCCCCGATAAAGCCGGCGACAAACGGAGTTTGCGGGTTTTTGTAAATTTCGAGCGGTGATCCTTTCTGCTCCAGGCGTCCTCCGCCTACGATCATAATTTCGTCGGCCACTTCGACCGCTTCGTCCTGATCGTGAGTGACGAATATCGTTGTAATCCCGATGCGCTCGATCGTCGATCTCAGCCAGGACCGCAGCTCCTTGCGCACCTTGGCGTCGATGGCGGCGAACGGTTCGTCGAGCAGCAGCAGGTGAGGCTCGGGCGCCAGGGCGCGGGCGAAAGCGACACGCTGGCGCTGGCCGCCGGACAGCTGGTTCGGATATCGGTTCTCCAGCCCTTTCAGGCCGATCAGCTCGATCAGCTCGGATACCCGCTGCCGGATATGGGCTTTCGGCTTTTTTTGCACGGTAAGGCCGAAGGCGATATTGTCGTACACGGACATGTGCCGGAACAGGGCGTAGTTCTGAAAGACGAAGCCGATGCCCCGCTGCTGGGGAGGGACGTCGTTGACCCGTTTGCCGTCGATGAAAATATCGCCCGAATCCGGCGTCTCCAGGCCCGCCAGCATGCGCAGGATCGTCGTCTTGCCTCCGCCGCTCGGTCCGAGCAGGCCGATCAGATTGCCTTTGCCGATCCCGAAGCTGATACGGTCCGAAGCGGTGAAGCTGCCGAACGTTTTTACAAGATCCTTCACTTCGATATACATCATTCATTCCCTCCCGGAAGCTTCGCCTGCCCGGACAATCCTGCCGCTGCAGCCTGATGATGCTTCCACTCGACGATGCTTTTGACGACCAGCGTAAGAAGCGCAAGCAGGACGAGCAGCGAGGCGACGGCGAAGGAGGCGGCGAATTGGTATTCGTTGTACAAAATCTCCACATGGAGCGGAATCGTGTTCGTCTCGCCCCGGATATGTCCCGATACGACGGAGACGGCGCCGAACTCGCCCATGGCGCGTGCGTTACAGAGGATGATGCCGTACAGCAACCCCCATTTCACATTCGGAAGCGTGACCCGCCAGAACAGCGTCCAGGCGCTTGCGCCCAAGGAAACGGCGGCTTCCTCCTCCTGATTGCCTTGCGCCTGCATCAGCGGGATCAGCTCGCGGGCGACGAACGGGAAGGTGACGAAGATGGTCGCCAGCACGATGCCCGGCAGGGCGAAGATGATCGGGATGCCGCGATCGATGAAGAACGGGCCGAACCAGCCTTGCGCTCCGAACAGCAGCACGAAGATCAGGCCGGATATAACGGGCGAGATGGCGAACGGCAGGTCGATTAATGTAATCAGAAATTGTTTGCCGCGAAAGCTGAACTTGGCGATCGCCCACGCCGCCGCGATTCCGAATACGGTGTTCAGCGGTACGGCGACCGCGGCGGTAACCAGCGTCAGCCGGATGGCGGACAATGCTTCCGGATCGACGATCGAGGCGATGAATACTTCGGCGCCTTTGCGGAACGCTTGGGTAAAGACGGTGACGAGCGGCAATATAAGCACGAGCACGATGAACAGGAGTGCGATGGCGATTAACGTCCATTTGACGACGGCTGATTCGCTGGTGGCTCCCGTCCGGGTACGGCTTGCCGGCGAAGGCGAAGCGGTGCATGCGGCAACGGTTCCGGCCATAGGGGTTCCCTCCTCCTATACGTTGATCGTACGTCTGCTGGCGCGCCATTGCAGCAAGTTAATCAGCAGCAGCAGCACGAACGAAATGATCAGCATGACGAGGGCGATTGTAGTGGCGCCGGTATAATCGTACTGTTCAAGCTTCGTCCTGATGAGCAGCGGGGCGATCTCGGTTTTCATCGGCATATTGCCGGAGATGAACACGACCGAACCGTATTCGCCGATCGAACGGGCGAACGCCAGCGCGAAGCCGGTCAGCAGCGAAGGGAGGACGGCCGGGAAGATGATGCTGCGAAAGGTCCGCCAGCGCGAAGCTCCGAGGGAGGCGGCCGCCTCCTCGACGTCCTTCTCCAGATCCTCCAGCACCGGCTGAACGGTACGCACGACGAATGGCAGGCCGATGAAAATCAGGGCGATCGTGATACCGATTTGCGAGTAGGCGGTTTTGATGCCGTATTGCATGAAAAAGCTGCCGAGCAAGCCGTTGGGCGCATAAATCGAAGTCAGAGCGATACCCGCTACCGCCGTCGGCAGGGCGAAGGGCAGATCCACGAGCCCGTCGATCAGACGTTTGCCCGGGAACGTGTAGCGGACCAGCACCCACGCTACGATCAGGCCGAACACTGCGTTTACGAGCGCTGCGTAAAAGGCGGTGCTGAAGCTGATCTGGATGGAGGCGACGACTCTGGGATCGGTCACCGTCTCCCAAAACTTGCTCCAGCTCTGTCCGGCCGATTTGAGCACGATTCCGGACAGAGGGAAGAGCACGATCAGACTCAAGTATAAAATCGTAAAGCCCATCGAGATGCCGAAGCCGGGCAGTACGGAACGTTTTTTCTTGTGAATCGAGGCCATCGGTTCAGGTCACTCCTGTCACCTTATTTCGGTTTTGTAATGTCCGCTTCCAATTACTTCGCCGGCTTGTAGATCTGATTGAAGATGCCGCCGTCAGCGAAATGGGTTTTCTGGGCTTTTTGCCACCCTCCGAAAACTTCGTCGACCGTAATAAGGTTAATTTTCGGGAATTGCTTTTCGTACTTTTTGGCTACGGATTCAAGGCGCGGGCGGTAAAAGTTTTTGGCGGCGATTTCCTGCCCCTCTTCGGAGTACAAATAGTCGAGATAAGCTTGCGCGACCTCGCGGCTGCCCTTTTTGTCGACGACTTTATCGACGACCGTAACCGGCGGCTCCGCCAAGATGCTAAGCGAAGGCACGACGATCTCAAATTTGTCGGAGCCGAATTCCTTAAGCGACAGGAACGCTTCGTTCTCCCAGGCAAGCAGCACGTCGCCGATGCCGCGTTCGACGAACGTCGTAGTCGATCCGCGTGCGCCGGAGTCGAGAACCGGAACGTTTTTGAACAGCTTCGCTACGAAATCTTTGGCCGCATTTTCGTCGTTGTTATTGTTTTTGAGCGCATACCCCCATGCGGCCAAATAGTTCCAGCGGGCTCCTCCGGAGGTGAGCGGATTCGGCGTGATGACGCTGACGTCTGGTTTGATCAGGTCGTTCCAGTCGTTGATGCCCTTCGGGTTACCTTTGCGGACGAGGAAGACGATGGTGGACGTGTACGGCGAGCTGTTATCCTTCAGCCGCTTCTGCCAGTCGGCGTTGATCAGGCCCTTCTCTTGAATGGCGTCTATGTCGTAAGCGAGTGCGAGCGTAACGACGTCAGCCTGGATGCCGTCGATGACCGAACGGCCTTGGCTGCCGGAACCGCCGTGGGACTGCTTGATCGTTACTTTTTGCCCGGCTTTGTCTTCCCAATATTTAGCGAACGCTTTATTGTACTCCACATACAGCTCACGGGTCGGGTCGTAGGAGACGTTCAGCAGCTCGACGGACGACTTGGCGCCGGTTGAGGCTGGTTTGTCGGCTCCGGCTGCGGATGAATTTCTGCTAGGCGCGGCGTTTCCTCCTCCGCAGGCGGTAAGTCCCAATAAACTGATGGCAAGGATGGCGGACAGCAGGGTCGGTTTTTTCATTCGTTTCAAACTCCCTTTTTATAGTTTGCTTGGTGCGTGCGTCGAGTTGAAGGCAAGGTGCAGAATGATGCGCCTCTGGGGCGCTCCGTCTCCGGCTGTCTGGTTGACCAATTAATCCTATAAATATAGTTGGGATAATGCATGGATGCATCGTATCACCGCAGGTAGAAGCTGTCAATACGCGGGAACGATTCTTCTATAATGGAGAAAAGGCGATGCGGCGCGCCGGGTTTTGGGGTTGTTCGGCTGGCGAAACGGCCGGTTCGGCGTATGCGCCGTGCTCACTTTCGTTCATCATGATCGATTAAGGAATCGATCAGGAATGGTTATAAATCGGACATGATCAGGCGAAGCCGCGATCATCCGATTGCACCAAACCCTACCGCTAAAACGCGGTCGGACATCGAGGAATTGCTTCGAAAGAGGGATTGGTATAAATCGGACATGATCAGGCGAAGCCGCGATCATCCGATTGCACCAAACCCTACCACCGTCCGCGGAAATAAGAGCTATTGGAGACTTTTAAAATGTCATCATTTGACCCCACTATCCAAAATAGCAGATGCTTGGAGCTCTTATTTTTAAGAAAATCGCCAATTTAAACATCTTGTGCCCAGATAAGAGCTCCTAAAGAGGCTGTCGATTCATTAGGGACAACCAAGTGGAAAGGGAAAAGATTAGCCGAGCCCCCGAGTTCCCGAGCCCCTGAGTAACTGAGCCCCCATCAAGAGTCCTCGAGCATCTGAGCACCCGAACACCCAACTACCAGCCCCCATAAGTAACTATCAGCGCCACCAGCTATTTCGAGCAAATATAGGCGCCATACCTACCGCGGGAGCCGCAATCCGCGAACACACAGTTCTCGATGGTTAAAATATGCGCTGCCACCGGATTCGGTGCTGTGGATGTTATGAAAAATCACACTGGGCAAACGGGGGGATTGCCAGTGAGTTGTCAGCGGTCTTTTTTTCGCATCCTGCATGTGTTGGTTCGGCCCGAGGAATGTTATGATTAGCGTACCTAGGAAAATTGCGGGAAAGGGCGATCGCCATTGAAAAATTCCGGCAAGTTTATTCGTTGGTATTACGCGCTTTTCGCCCTGTATGCCGTGGCTGTCGGCTTCTACCTCTGGTATGCGTCCGCCAACACGGTGCCGGATATATACAAGGGGACTCCGGCCGATCCGGCTACATTTATGTCGGCGGAAGAACTGCGGTCCAGCGAAACGTATTCCGCCCAGCGGAACTGGATCTTTTTCGTCTCGTACCCGTGGATTTGGGGCGTCTATCTCGTGCTGCTGTTCGGCGGCTTCGCGTCGCGCTGGGAGCGGATGCTGGAACGCAAAAAGCTGCCCTTCGCAGCACGGATCGCCGTGATCGCCGTTTTCGTCAGCGCGATCGCATTCGTTGCCAGACTGCCGCTGGGTTATACGAGCTATATGCTGTCGCGAAGCAACGGTATTTCGACCCAGCCGTTCGCAGGATGGATGCGCGACCGACTCGTTGCGACCGGAATCGATACGCTCGTTACGCTGCTTGTCGCCATCGTCGCGTTTTGGTTTATCCGCAGAGGCGGACGCTGGTGGCTGAAGCTGTGGCTGCTGTCGATTCCGTTCACGCTGTTTATGATGTATATCCAGCCGGTTGTGATCGACCCGCTGTACAACCAGTTCTCCCGGTTGTCCGATCCGGTCCTTGAGCAGAAAATAATGGAGCTTGGGTCCGAAGCGGGCATACCGGCGGAACGGGTGTACGAGGTCGATATGTCGGCCAAAACGAACGCGCTGAACGCCTACGTCGACGGAATCGGCTCCAGTCTGCGGATCGTGATCTGGGATACGATGCTGAAGCGGTTGAATGAAGAGGAGATCCTGCAGATCGTCGCGCACGAGATCGGCCATTATGTGATGCGCCATCTCGAATGGAGCGCACTGGGAGCGGTGGGAGCGTCGCTGGTTATGCTGTGGCTCGGCAGTTATGCGCTTAAGCTGGCCATCCGCAGCTGGGGCGGCCGATGGGGAATTCACCAGCCGGGTCAAGCCGCTGTGCTGCCGCTCGTACTGCTGCTGATGTCCGTGCTGACGTTCGTATCGCTGCCCTTCTCGAATGCCGTCTCTCGTCAGGCGGAAAGCGCAGCCGACCGGTACGCGATGGAGCTGATCGGCCATGCCGGTGGCGCGGTCAGCATGCAGCAGAAGCTGTCCAAGGCAACGCTGGACGAGGTCGATCCCCCCCTGATCGTCAAATGGTTCCGCTCGTCCCATCCGAGCGCTTTGGAAAGGATCGCCGATGCGCAAGCTTTCGATACCGCACAAAAGTAAAGCGTTGGTGTACGCTGCGGCGGGCGTGTATACATCTCCGAATTTCATGGAGGGAGTGCTGAAGGCGGTCGTGGACGTCTTGGAGCGGGAGCCGAGGCTGGACGTGGTCGGCGCCGGGCTGCTTTTTCCTTACGGGGACTGGAGCAGTCCGCTGCTGCCGCAGATCCGCCAAGTGTACCGGGATATGACACTCCGGTCCGGGAATTACGAACGGTCGATCGGGGGAAGCCGCATCCTGAGCGAAATCGGGAGCGGCGATGAGGCGGACATCATACTGTTCATCGGCCATAGCGGCGGGGGAGTGGCGTCGGTGCATGCCGCTTCGCTGCTGGACGAGCGCCTGCCGGCGATCCAGACACGGATCGTACAGATCGGCTGTCCGCGCTTCGCTATACCGCGGGTAATGCGCGACCGGGTCCGTTACCTCTACGCGACGAAGGCGAACGGTTCCGCGAAAGATCCGATCACCCGGATCGGGAGCTGGGGAGGCTGGGAGATGGGCGCTGTCGGTATGCCGCGCTGGAATTCGCTCAAGTACGCCCCGGAAGAACGAATTCCGGTAACGATACTGGGCGGTCATGCAGATTACTTCCGCAATTATGAGCCGTTTCGCAGCGAGGAGGGACGCTCGAATCTGGGCCTGGTGCTGGAGAAGATGCTGGAAGGCTGGATGAGATGAAAGACTGAACCGAGAGCTAAACAGCTAAGACGCTTATAAAACCGCCTGGAGCGGGGATGGAAGCGTCTGTTTTGTCTTGCCGCTTTTGCTGCAAGATCCGGCCGGCCCTATTCGGGATAGACGTCGGAAGCTCTGCGCAGCGCTCTTGCGTTTACCGTGCGGGCGTATTCGGTCGGGGTCATGAGGGTTTCTTTCTTGAACGTTCTGGAGAAGTGATGCACGCTGGCAAAACCGAGCCGCTCCGACAATTCCGTCATCGTAAACGCATTTTGCCGCATCAGCGACTTGGAATGTTCAATTTTCAGCTTGTTGAAATAGGCCATCGTCCCCAGGTCGGTGACGGACTTGAACAGAGTCATGAGCCGGGTCCGGCCGACGCCGAAGGCGGCGCATAGCTGATGGATATTCAGATTTTCTCCGATATGGTCCTTCATATAGTCGATAATCCGTTCGACGAGCGCGTGGTTGTAGTTGGCGGCGGAGATCGATTCCGGTACGGCCGGCGGTCTCCGGATCTCGCCTTTGCGGATTAGCCCTACGAGCAAAATTTCCAATAAATTTTTGATCATTTGCTCACTGCCGAAGGCGGCTGACGCTCTTTGGAAGGGCCGGTGCATGCGGGGCGAGTCGACGGGAGGATCGAAGGCTTCGCAGCCTTCCTCCACCAATCTGGAAAGCAGCTGCTTCTCGTCCTCATCCAGACGGAACGTCTTCCCTTCCAGCGAGCGCATGGCGGGACAATCGCAGTGGAAGGAGACGATGATAATCGCCGGAGCCGTATCGTTTACAGCCCGTCCCGCATGGAATTCGTTAGGCGCATACAAGAGCAGATCCCCCTGCTCGACAACGAGCCGTTCGGTGCCTCTTACAATTTCATAGTGTCCTTTATCGACGTAGCATAATTCCCAGAAGTCGTGACTTTCTCCAGGCGTCCAGAAATGTTTGGGGAGCTCCATATAATAAAAAGTGACAATCTGCTGAATGGACAGCTCAATGCGCAAATCATATTTTGGAAAAGTCATTTCGCGGCCGGCCCCCCTGTACGATTTGGCAAAAGAATCGTCTTTCTGGATAAAGAAAAAAGGATGAAGTTAAGTTTATTATAGGGGAGAACCCGGGTGCTGAAAACGAAATAATGGACAGAGGAGGAAGCCGGCACAGAGCGAATCCGCAAGTCATTCCTGCACAGCCGGAAAGTTGGAGGCAGACAGCCTCCGAAGCGCCGTCGAATAGTTGCCGATTGCCGTGCTCAGGCTCGGGCCGCGACAGCGAGAAAGCAGCGAGTTATCGTCCAGAGTTTAGTGAAATATTTCACAAATAAACAAAAAGAAAGAGGGGTTTCTATGAAAAAAGCTAGTACAATCCAATCAAGTTTGGCGCTGCTATTGCTAGGAATGTCCGTCATCGGATGCTCGGGAAATTCTGCAGAACCGTCCGGGACTGCCGGATTGCCGGGCGAGGCCGCGAAAGCGGGAGAAGCGGATGCCCAGAAGCAGCTGAGCAGCGAGCCGGTAACGTTGAAGGTGAACAACTGGAATACGGCGTTCCAGCAGGCGGAATTCGATAAATACTTCGCAGAGCCGCTGCGCAAAAAATACCCGAACATCACGCTGGAATATTTGGACTTTACGAAAGGCAGCGGCAATGTGCTGGACAATCTCATATCGGCCGGCAGCACGCCGGATATCGTCTTTACCGACCATCCGAATCTGGCGGGATTGCTGGATTACGATTTTCCGCTGGATCTGAACGCGTATGCAGCCCGTTTTTCCGTCGACTTGAAACGGGTGGACCCGCAGGTGCTCGAAGGAGGCAAATCGATCGGAACAAGCGGCGAATTGCTTGCTCTCCCGGTTTATTCGGACCGGATGATGTGGTTTTACAACAAAGATGCGTTCGACAGGTTCGGAATTCCTTACCCGACGGACGATATGACGTGGGACGAAGCGATCGCGGTGTTCAAACGGTTGTCGAGGGTGGACGGCGGTACCCAATATTCCGCGTTCCGGACGATTAATTTGCTGATGACCGGCAGCCAGTGGGGACTGTCGCTTTTCGATCCGAAGACGGGGAGAGCGTCGTTCCAATCCGACGAATGGAAAAAGTCGCTTGCCCTGCTGCAGGAAATCAACAGCATTCCGGGCAACACGAAGCTGACGAACGAAGATTTCTATCAAAAGCAAACGCTTGCGTCGCTGATGCAAAGCTTCAATATTATGGTGAACCTGCTCGATACGGCGGAGCAGAAAGGCCAGAAGATCAACTGGGACGTCGCTTCCATGCCTCAGCTCAAGGAGAAGCCCGGCATCTCCGGCTCGAATAAGCCGCTGTACTTTATGGTGTCCAAGGCGAGCAAGCACAAAGACCACGCCTTCGCGGCGGTTGCGCACCTGATGTCGTCCAAGGAGGCTCAGACGCTGTTGTCGGAGAACGGGAAAATGACGGTATTGTCCGATCCCGATATCCAAAAGGCGTTCGGCACCAAGCTGGACATCCTGAAAGGCCGGAATACAGCGGCGGTATACAAGCATAAGATGGCTGAACTGCCCTACACGAACAAATTCAACCGGCTGGCTCTTCTCGAAATGATCGGAGCGGGCAACGAAGTGTTAAACGGCAATGCCGACATCAACAGCGCGCTTCGCAATGCGGAGGAGAAGGCGAATAAATTAATCGATGAGAAAAAGAAATAACCGGCGGCTTGCCGCCGTGCTGCAAAAATGACTGAGCTGCGGCGGGAGCGCCTTTGTTGTACGGAAACGAAACGGAAGAGATGACGGCATGATCGCGGAGGATGGTCCATAATCGAAAAAAGCCGAGGAGGAGTTTGGATGGCCGACAATCGGATAAGTCGCAGACAGATGCTGGCATCACTGGGAGTAGCAGCGGGGGCCGCATCGGTCGGATTCGTATACGGAAGACCGATGGAGTCTCATGCGTCCGTAATTGAAAGCGTATACTTGGAGTCCAGGAAGAAGCTGAAAATCAGTGTTGTGGAGCCCGTTCTGTGCTTTCACGACATGATGAGTCTGATCGGCTATACGGGGGCGCATGACGGGCAGCAGGTGTCGTTGATCGAATACCGTCAGGGCAGCGGCACCGGGGGCGGGCTGCTGTATTGGGACCCGGCCATGCCCAAATCGGCCCACAACGGCGGAACGGTGATAAGTCCGACGGCCGGCTGGGATGGAACGGAGGCTGGACTGCCTTCATTCTTGAGCGGCAGCGGGGAGACGAATCCGTCCGGCAGCGGCTGCTGGGTCAGGGTGAAGGAACGCGAGCACGAGTTTGTCCCCGAAAGCTTCGGCGCGGTCGGACAAGGCAACGAGCAGGTCATCGTCCAGTCTGTGCTGGATGCGGCCAAAGCTTGGTCCGATCAACAGGCGGGCAGACGTCCGGTTATCGTGTTCGATCGCCTATACACGGTAAACGGCATCCAAGTATACGACGGCTTTGTGCTGCTTGGCCCAGGCGGCTTCAAGCGCGACGACGGCGTTATTCCAAGCTCCGCAGTTGCTTCGAACAGCGTCGTACTCGGGAACGGGATCAAAGATATCGATATCATCGGCCTGCACGTCGACGGAAACGAGCAGATGCAAGGCGTGATGAGCGATCCGGTCTACCGGCAGGGGAGCAACGCGGGGGCGCTCGGTTATCAGAACATCTACATTATCGGGAAATATGCCAATGCCGATCATGAGATGGGCACGATCCGCATTCAGAACTGCCGGCTCGTGAATTCGCCAGGCAACGGAATTGTCGTTAACAACCACAGTCAAGCTTCCTTGACCGGCAATCATATCGAGCGGTGCGGCAAAAACGGGATTTATTTGGCCCAGACGCACGGCTTTAATACGAGCGTAACCGGCAACTACATCCGGGAATGCGGCTTCGTCTACGGCGGAGGAATCGGCATCGCGCACGCCCACGTGAATGCGACCGGCAACGTCATCGTAAGCTGCTACGAATACGGCATATTGATCAGCTCGACGGGCGTCGGCGCGAGATGGAATACGGATATAACCGTAGCCTCGAACAATATTAGAGGTGTGAAAAGGCAACTGCTGGACAACAGCGGCAATCCGGATTCGTTCAAGACCAGCTCGCTGGGCGTCGGGATCGGCTATACGCAGGTGTTCGTGACCCGGGCGAGCACGCGGCTCAACGTCGCGATTACCGGCAACAGCATAGAAGGAGCCGAGGGAAGCGGCATCGCTTGTATGGGGGCGGCTTACAACGCCGGGTTTTTGCCTCACGGTCTCGTCGTTTCCGCGAACTCCGTCCTGCTGTGCGGCGGAGCCGGCTTGAACGTTCGCTATTTGCGGGGAGTGAGCTGTACCGGCAATAGGGTCGCGGCGAATTTTTTCGCGGATATTTACATCGACGACGTATCGGGTTCCGTCTCAAGCAATACGGTCGTGTGCAAATACCCAGTCGCCGATCGGGTCATTCATAAAGGAATCAAGTATGAGGCGAAGAAGCGTCATCTGTCCTCAGACAGCACACAGCCGGGTGTGAACGCAGATTGCTGGACTGTCGTTCAAACGAGCGAAACGTTGCCCGAATGGCACAAAGACGAAGTGTACGCTCCAGTGATTAGTCCTTCCACATACGGGATCTATTCTGTATCCCGTCCAAATGGCACAGCTGTGAGCGGCAAAAGGAACGACCTGCTGCTGGAGCTAAATCATGTGGAAGGAGTAGAAAACTCAAACCGTCTCTCAAACATCAATCTGGTGCGAAAGCTCGTGGGTGGACAGGCGCCGACGGGACTTCCCGTCAGAAACGGAGATAAAATCTATTATGACGCTCCGTTATCCGGCGGAAGAGAGGGTCGTATATGTATAGCCAAAGGCATCGATACGGCAGCAATTGCTTGGGCGGGCGGTCAAGCCGTATCCGCTGGCGAACGTCGGACGGCTGCGGGGAAAGTGTACGAAGCGGTCCAGGCCGGTACAACCGGAAATACCGCTCCGGCCCATACGTCCGGAAATGTGTCCGACGGAGCCGTCGTCTGGAGTTTTATCGATACCGTTGCCGTATTCGAAGAGTTTGGTAAAATCGGCGTGTAAGCATGCAGCCGACCGAAATTACAGCTGGCGGGAACGGCCGGCATGTTCCGGGCAGTTGGGGTTGTCTGTCTGGTAAGTCAATTTGCGTTCTGGAGCCCCGGTCTAGAACCGGTTTCCTTTAGAAAAAGGACCTCGTCCTCCACTTTACCGTGGAATTGGGGGTCCTTTCGTTTGGAATCGGGACGTCCCATATCATGCAGACACGGTTGGGACGGCTTCCGGAAGCGGGTTACTCCTCCAGATCCGTAACCGCTCCTAAGGATGCGGACGATACGAGACGGGCGTACTTGAACAAGACGCCGGAGGACGCCTTGAGAGGCGGCTTCACCCAACCGCTGCGCCGCTTCTCCAGCTCCTCGGCGGCAACTTCCATCGTCAGTTCCTCGGTGCCGCTGTCGATCGTAACGACATCCCCGCTGTGCAGCAGCGCGATCGGACCGCCCTCCTGCGCCTCGGGGGCGACGTGTCCGACGACGAAGCCGTGCGAGCCGCCCGAGAACCGCCCGTCCGTCAGCAGGGCGACTTTGCCTCCTAACCCTTTGCCTACGATCATCGCCGTAACCGAGAGCATCTCCGGCATGCCCGGGCCGCCCTTTGGCCCGCAATACCGGATGACGAGCACGTCCCCTTCGCGGATATCGCCGTCCATAATGGCTCGGGTCGCCGCCTCCTCGCTGTCGTATACTTTCGCTGGACCGGAGAAGCGCAAGCTGCGGATGCCGGACATTTTGGCGACGGCCCCGTCCGGAGCCAGATTGCCGCGAAGCACGACGAGCGGACCGTCCGGCTTGAGCGGCTCGTCGAACGGCCGGATGATCGTCTGCCCTTCGTGCAGCGGCGCTGCCTCCGCCAAGTTGTCGGCGAGCGAACGTCCGGTCACGGTCAGGCAGTCGCCGTGCAGCAAGCCTTGAGCCAGCAGCAGCTTCATGACGCCGGGAACGCCGCCGGCTTCGTTCAAGTCCTGCATCGCATAGCGACCGCTCGGCTTCAGATCGGCCAGATGCGGAACTTTGCGGCGGATGCGCTCGAAGTCGTCCAGCGTCAGCCCGACTCCGGCCGAGTGAGCGATCGCGAGCAGATGCAGGAAGGCGTTCGTCGAACCGCCAAGCGCCATCACGACCGTAATCGCGTTCTCGAACGCCTTTTTCGTCATAATGTCGCGCGGCCGTATGTTGTTCTCCAGCAGGGCGATGACCGCTTGCCCGGCTCTGCCGCACTCCGCCGCCTTGTCCGGCGCGATCGCCGGAGTGGACGACGAGCCGGGCAGGCTCATCCCGAGCGCTTCGGCCGCGGCCGCCATCGTATTGGCGGTGTACATGCCCCCGCAGGCGCCAGCGCCCGGACAGACGCTGCATTCGACCTGATGGAGCCGCTCCTCGTCGATCCGGCCTTCGTGATATTCGCCGACCGCCTCGAACGCCGTTACGATGTCCACGCTCTGGCCGTCCAGCTTGCCCGGCTGGATCGTGCCGCCGTAGACGTATACGGCCGGAATGTTCAGCCGGCCGATCGCCATCAGGCAGGCCGGCGTATTCTTATCGCAGCCGCCAATCGCGACCAGACCGTCAAACCGTTCCGCGTTCGTAACCGTCTCGATCGAATCCGCGATAATTTCCCGGCTCGGCAGCGAGAACAGCATCCCCTCATGCCCCATCGAGATTCCGTCGGATACGGTGATCGTGTTGAAGATCAGCGGTGCTCCCCCATGATTGCGCACTCCTTGCTTCGCATGGACGGCGAGTCCGTCGATATGCATATTGCACGGGGTGACTTCGCTCCAGGTGCTGGCGACGCCGATCATCGGCTTGCGGAAATCTTCGTCCCGGAAGCCGACGGCCCGCAGCATGGCGCGGTTCGGCACACGGTTGACGCCTTCGCTGATGACGTGACTGCGTATGCGCAGATCCGGCTTGTTTGTTTGACGGAGCCGGTTGGTTCACCGCTTTCGGACATTTCGTCCATCTCGGCAGGCAGCGCCCATTTGCTCGTACTAAAGACAGACGCTCTTTGCGGGCTTGAGGCTCGAACGGAAACGGACAGCTGGCACGGGAAACCGTTCTACGGTACTGCGCGCCACAGTGGTGAATCATCCGTCTGAGGTTAGATTCGCTTCGGTATCGGCAGAAAGATTTCATTCAGCTGCGGTCGGAGAACGGAACGTTGTGGAGGTGGGGGATCTTTCATATTCCCAGTTGAGCAAGAGGCCCGAGAACGATAATGCGCCCGTTCCGGTTCGAGTAACCGAGTCCGGGGACGGTACGGCGGTTCCCGGCATCATTATGCGGAGGCCAAAAGCGAAAACCGGATTCCGGGAGATAACCTCGGATCCTTTTGTATAAGATCCTCCCAGTTTGTCTGGGAGTTCAGAAAAGCTTATGGCTATGAGTAGTCCATCTTTTGAACTTCATAATAAAATTGAATGCCGGTTTGGCAACCGCACAAATTGATTCAAAGGAGAACGAAGATGGACAAGAGCACTCTAGCACATACGAAATGGAACTGCAAATACCATTTTGTGTTTGCCTCGAAGGGACGAAACAAGAAAGTGATCGAAAAGTTCATTCGCAATCAGCTAACAGAAGATAAGAATTGCGACCCTTTAGGGTCAACCCGTGAAAGTCCCACGGTTGGCAGTATGGACAATGGGACTATTAAGTAGACCTTAACAACGAACTATAAGCGACGAAGAAGAAGTTAAATGTTTACATTATAGTACGTCTATTGTAAAATATGATCTGGATTAGATATGGAATATATAAACATAAATGGAGGTTTAGTGATGAAAAGTTTGAAGTTACTACTATCATTTGTACTCTCTTTAATACTGGTGTTCCCTTTAAGTGCTTCTGCTGAAACAGCTAGTCCAGTACTTGATAAAGCAGAGTTAAAAAAACTGCACAAGCAAGTTTTTGATTTAGTAAGTGAAGGTAAGGAAGACATGGTAAGTTCTCTTCCTCTATTTCAAAAATATGATAAGTTTTTTCATGATAATCCGAAATTGAAAAGTGAGTATGTTAGTGGATTGGATGTTTATAATCCAAAGAAATTAAAAAATAAAAATCAAATAACCACTTCTGTGAAGGGGTCTAAGACATTTTATGTTATGGAAGATGGTAGCTTTATGGTTCTAAGTAACACTGTGACTGGGGCAGAGAAAGCAAAAAACAAAGTTAATACACTATCTGTCCTACAGGACACTGGAGAACAATGGTATAATGGGGGTATTGGACAAAGTTTCACAAATGATGCTAGGCAAGATATCTGGGGCATCACTAAAACCGGTGAAATGCATCTCGTAACCAAATATACAATCGATAGCACTAGTGCAACTATAACTACGGTAAATACTACAGGTACAAGATCATGGTTCCCTGGTGGTTTTTCGTCTCAAACGGCTACAATTGTAGATAATAGTGCTAGAGTAGTTAAGTCTGCAGGGAATTATATTTATACGGTAACTTGCCCAGTAGGCTGGGGGATATGTTCTACTGCTACCTTTGACATTGAAACAACTGTAGATATTAAAAGCGCTGGTGGCGGAAACATTAGTTTTACGGTTCGTTCAATAGTCAATGGTTAATTAAAGTTCTCATTCCATAATCTAATCCAATTTCTGATGTTTGATACGAGAAGATCGCCTTCTACCATGACTTCTGGCACGGTAGAAGGCGATCCTTTTTATTTTATACTTTATTGTAGTAACTCTTATTTGCTAACCATCTAAGTTTTACATAACTCTTTAGGCTCAAAACAAAAATCAGTGCTTGACGAAATGAATTTTAGATGAAAATGGAAAAACATCTGCTAATCCTGTAATGTTGTAAGTCCCCACCCACAACAAAAGGAATAGACAGATGCAGATTGATGCAGATTCAGTATATCAACGAACTGTTCAACGTACCAGAGCTAAAAATTCACCAGCTGTTATCCATTGAACACGATGAAGTTCACATAGAAGCTGTGCCGGTAGACGACAAGTAAATCTGCCCATGCTGCGCTTCGGACCAAGCGGTCATTCGGAAGGGAAGCAACGGCATGCGAACCGTCCGGCATCTTATCGCCGCGAGCCAAGGCGTATCTGAAAGCGAACCACTGTCTGCTAAATCCGCCTTCCGAATCGCACAGTGAAGAAAGCAGAAAGAAGTTGGATGCGATGCTGAAGTATTCCCCGCTGCTGCGCAGCGTGTGGGAATGGAAAGAAGCGTTAACGACGTGGTATGATTGCTCGCCGAACTATGTTGCTGCCAAGTTGGGATTCCAGCGTTGGTGTACGCAGGGCGATCAGATCGACCACGCTGCCGTCCAAAGTGCGCTAAAGACCATGCGCAATTGGCAAGAAGAAATCGTGATTTACCATCAATGCCGATGGACAAACGCAACCGTAGAAGGCCGCCATAATCGCATTAAAGCCTTTCAACGCCGCCATTATTTCACAAGGAATCGCAGTCGCTATAAAGCGGGCATTCTGATCGAATGTAACCGCCATCGTCTGTTAAGCCAATAATCAAGCACTGATTTTGAGGTTGAGCCACTATTTATTAATTATTTCTTGGATCTTAGCTATTTCTGCTTCTAAATGTGTAATTCGTTGTTCTTGTTTTTTATATTTTTTAACAAAACGTACTAAAGCATAAATTACTACTACATAAAAGAAAATCGAAAGAAGCTGAAGCAAAAATGTATCCAAAAGGAAGCTCATCCCCCCCCCCCCCCTTTCTACCAAATAACATTCTAAATCACCTTGAATTTTACAGTAATAAAAAAAGAGTGTCAAACAAGCAACCTTTATCGACTACAATTCAGAGATGGACATTCACTCTCTTTGCAGCAAACTATGTATGGGAGCCAGAAGGTTGGGACGCGCTCCACAACCATGTTACCGTCTGGCATCGCCCATTTGTAGTCGATTGTCTTCTTCTTCGACTTCTTCGATCCATCGCTCGACTAAACGGCACTGGCTTCCAATTTAATCTATACGTTTGCGGGTGGTGTCAGCTACCCTGGTACTACCCCAATTAGGAAAAAAATAAAAACTATTCATGGGGATGACGGGGTCAATGTTCAAGTGCAGACCAGTACAACTTGATGATATACCGATAATATGCTGTTTTCCTCAAAGTGCAGATGAATTGTTGTAATGGCCCAGCAGGGAAGTATCCGCTAACACCTAACTCGATGGATTCCTACCGTTGTCCTTCATAACGGGGATGTGGTAGGGTATGCAAATGTTTTTGGGCTGCAAGAGGAGCAATGGTGCAACCTTGGAAATTTCATCGTCGCTCCTGATTTTCGTGGCTAGGGGCAGCTGCCTTTCTTATTGAAACGATATATAAAAGCGATGCAAAGATGAACTAAAAGTACGAGTTCTGAGGCTAGGATGCCATAACACGAATACAAGAGCAATGCGTTTTTATCACAAACTTGGCTTTATACCTTACGCCCTTCATCCAGTCGCTAATCATGTTGGAGGTAAGCGTGAAATAGTCCCCACCTGGCCAGCAGACGGGACTCGGGTCAGCTATTTTGTAGTGTTAAACACGCGGCAAGTTAAGGGAAGCGAGGAAGACCCAAGCAGAGCATCCAGCGCCTTTTGATCTTTTAGATCAGGTAGCTGAGGCAGCTTCTCCATCAGATAGGTCAGATAGTAAAACGGATGCAACCGATTCTCTTTGGCCGTGTCTAGGATGCTGTAGATCGTCGCGCTCGCCTGAGCACCTCGCCAACACGCCACGGGGCTAAGTCTAGCGCGTAACCCTCGCGTTGTAGCGACGAATTGGGCATACAAGGCCCAAAACCTCCTTAGTTGGGTGATAATGTTCTGCCGTGACCGTTCGACTGTCCCTAGGAGAGAATTGGGGATTTGCTTGGTTACTGGAAAATCGATCGTACAAAAGTAAAAATATTTTCAAAACAGTCATCGCCGTTGCTTACGGACGAACCGCCCTCTTTTATACAATGGGACGTACAGACAGCAGGAGAAACATCCGCAGGAACGGGAGGGAGAACAAGTTGCACCAACAGCCGACGGCCGCAGTTGCAGAAGCGGGGACAAAACCGCAGCGCAGCAAGCAGCAGTGGAAAGAAACATTGACGGGATACGTATTTATAGCGCCGATGCTGATCGGGGTCACCGTCTTGATGATTATGCCGATCCTGGCATCGTTCGTGCTCAGCTTTACCGAATGGAACTTTTTGCTTGGGTTCAAAAAAGTCGAGTTCGTCGGTTTCGCCAATTTCGAGAAATTGTTTGCAGACGACATCTTTTGGAAATCGCTGAAAAATAACCTGATCTTTATTCTCGTCGTACCGATCTCGCTCGCCGTATCGTTGTTGCTGGCGGTCATCATTAACCGGTACGTCTACTTCAAGGACATGTTCAAAGTCATCTACTTCATGCCCTACATCTCGAGCGTCGTAGCCGTCGCGATCGTCTGGCAGGTGCTGTTTCATCCGTCGTTCGGGCCGGTTAACGAGTTTCTGCGCTCGATCGGGATCGCGGCCCCGCCGAAATGGATCGCCGATCTTCAATTTGCGCTGCCGAGCGTGATGATGATTATGGTCTGGATCTCGATCGGATATAACCTGATCATTTACACGGCGGGCTTGCAGTCGATTCCGAAAGACTTCTATGAAGCGGCCGATATCGACGGGGCGAAGGCGTGGCACAAATTCCGCTTCATTACGCTCCCGATGCTGTCGCCGACGACCTTTTTCCTGATGATTACAGGCATTATCGGAACGTTCAAAGTATTCGATCTCATCCAGGTGCTCACCAAGGGAGGTCCGGCCGGGTCGACCTCGGTCGTCGTGTATCATCTGTACGAGACGGCGTTCGTTAATTTGAAAATGAGCTATGCATCCACGATGGCTTTGTTCCTGTTCCTCGCTATTTTCGCGGTTACGCTGGTGCAGTGGTGGGGGCAGCGCAAATGGGTGAATTACTAGGAGGGAAGTCATCATGGTCCGACAACTGAGTATCCGCAAGCTGCTTGTTACGATCGTCATGCTGGCGTTCGGTATCGTGTTCTTACTGCCTTTCGCCTGGATGATCTCCTCGTCGATGAAGCCGGAGACCGAAGTGTTCCAATATCCGATCCGTTGGATTCCGGAGACGTTTCAAGCGGTCAAAAACTACACCGACGTGTGGGCCGGACAATATCCGTTTTATTTGTACTATTGGAACTCGATCAAGGTGACGGTGATTACGACGGCTACGTCGGTGCTCGTCTCGTGCATGGCTGCCTATGCATTCGCCAAGATCCGTTTCGCGGGCAGCGGCGCGATGTTTATGATCGTGCTTGCCACGTATATGATTCCGGCGCAGGCGATCCTCGTTCCGCAATTTATTTTTTACCGGCAGCTCGGCTTGTTCGATACGCATCTCGGACTTGTGCTGCTGAACAGCTTCAGCGTGCTTGGCACGTTTATGCTCCGCCAGTTTTTTATGGGCATCAACAACGAGTATATGGAAGCGGCCAAAATTGACGGAGCCGGCCACTGGAAGACGTTTTTCCGCATCGGCATTCCGCTGGTGAAGCCGGCGATTGCCACTTACGGCATCCTGCGCTTCATCTGGACGTGGAACGATTACCAGAATCCGCTGATTTTCCTGAAAAGTCCGGACCTGTTCACGCTGCCGCTCGGGATCAAGAAGTTTGCGGACGCCTATGGCGAATTTTACTCGCTGATGATGGCCGCTTCCGTATCGGCGATCGTGCCGCTGCTCCTCATCTTTATCGTCGGGCAGAAGCAGGTGATCGAAGGAATCTCGCTCGGCGGAGTGAAAGGGTAAAAATATTTCGAAACGGGTAAAACGAGTTGGCTTTAACCGGATTCGAGCCATGCTATGATGCATACAGAACCGCGATATGAGCAAACAGGGGGAAAGCACCATGTGGAAAAAACGATTCGCTGCCGTTATGACGACCGTCGTTGCAGCCGGAGCGGTAGCTGCGTGCAGCAGCGGCGATAAGGAGCCGAATTCCGCTTCGTCCGAAGGGGCAAATGGAGCTAAAGCGCCGGTAACGGTGCGCTTCCATGCGCAAAACGTAACGTTCGACAAAACGATGATGGCGCCCGTCATCGCCAAGTTCGAAGAGAAATACCCGGGCATCAAAATCGACTATGTCGGCATGACCGAGCCGACCTCGGATGAAGTGACGAAGAAGATCGACCTGCTGGCCGCTTCCGGCGAACCGCTGGACGTGTTCCTGCTGGCGGATGCGCGAAGCTACTCGCAGCGTGCGGCGAACGGCATGCTGGAGCCGCTGAACGGCTTTATCGAGAAGGAAGGCTTCAAATTCACGGACGAATACAAAACGGACACGCTGCTGGACGGCAAATATTACGCCCTTCCCGGAACGTTCAATCAATGGTTCGTCATTATGAACAAAAACCATCTGGACGAAGCGGGCTTGAAGGTGCCGACGATCGACTGGACTTGGGACGATTATTTGGACTATGCGAAAAAGATGACCAAAGGCGAAGGCGCTTCCAAGCGGTACGGCACGTATTATCATTCCTGGGCCGACTTCTTCCTGCTGGGCATGTGGAACCAGCCTGGCAAAAACGATATCGTCTGGTCCGACGGCTCGCTGAATATGGATCATCCGGGCGTCCGCAAATCGCTTGAAATCCGCCAGCGCTCCGAGATGGCGGACAAGTCGGCGATTCCTTACGCCGATGCGATCTCGCAGAAGCTTGCGTACCGGCCGCTGTACTTCAACCAGAACGTCAGCATGATGGCGATGGGCTCGTGGATGATCGGAGAGGTGGGCGGCACCGACCAGTTCCCGTCGACGTTCAAAACTGTATTCGCCCCGATGCCGCGCAACGAAAAGTCCGACCCGGCGGGACATGCGATGTCGTCCTCCAACTATTTGGCTATCGCATCGACGTCCAAGCATAAAGAAGAAGCGTATAAGTTCATGCGGTTTTTCTCCACCGAAGGCTTGTCGATTATGCAGAAATATATGACCTCCTGGAAAAAGGAAGATTCCGGCAAGCTGCTGGATTCGATTATCCAATCGACGAAAAGTCCGGAAAATATCGACAAAGAATCGCTGCTGTACGTGCTAAATAATACGAAGCCGGTTACCCTGCCTCCGGCGCTGCCTTATCAGGCGGAAGTGTACAAAGTGTACCAGGAGGAAGTCGAGAAGCTGCTGCTCGGCCAGCAAGATATCGACAAGTCGATAGCGGCGGCCAAGGAACGGCTGCAGAAGCTTGTGAACGCTAATAAGAAATAAGGTTGTCCCAAGAGAGCGGAGTTGTCCGCTCTCTTGCTCGGCGTTTCGGCGGTCGTCGTGCTGGCGTTCCTTTGCAGGTTTGATATACTGGTCAGATAGAAGTCACCTGGAGGGTTCACACATCATGATCGGCAACAGGATCAACAGGATCACTCGAAAATGGAAGATGTCGCTTCGGCACAAGCTGCTGGTCACCTCGATTCTATGCCTGATCGTGCCCGTTCTGTTTACGCTGTTTGCGACCCGGTACTTGACCCGGGACGTGCTGCGGGAGCAGGCGGCGACCAATGTCGCCGATTCGCTTGGAGTCGTGGACCGGTACGCGACCAACCTGGTCAACAAGATGATCTATATTACAAACTATTTGCAGTTTGACGCGGACATATCGGCGATCGTCAGGGAGAATTGGAACGCTTATAAGGCGGGCAGCCCGATGGACGTCGTCTCGCAAGTGGCGAATGTCAAAAAAATGGCGTTAAAGTTGGAAGCGATTTCGTTTCCGAACGAACGGATGCATATGAGCATCGTGATGCCGAACGGCACCTTTTATACGAATTATCCGACTACGGAGTACGATCCGCGCTCGTTCGAGCGGGAAGCCTGGTATCCGGAGCTGTCCGGACGAAGCGGCTACGATGCGTTCTGGATCGGCATTCATGCCAATTATCTGCAGTATGATAAGACGGAGAACCCTTATGTCATTACGATCGCGAGGCAGATTCGCAACCATAACGGGGAGCTGCTGGCGACGATTATCGTCAGTCTGGGCGAGAAACACGTCAGCCAAGTGTTCAGCTCGAACGTGTCGAAGCAGGATATATCGCTCATCGATTCCAAGGGAACTGTGCTGTCGCATCGCGAAGTGGAGCGGATCGGCAAGCCGGTGTCGTACTTGCATCTGATGCCCGCGGAGGGGCAGTCGGCGATGGCGACCATCGAAGGGGAGACGTCGCTGCTGTTCCGGCATAAGCTGGCGTACGCCGATTGGGAGCTGGTCAGCACGGTGCCGTACGACGACGCCGTCGGGAAAGTGACGAATGTGCAGCGGACGAATCTGATCGTGCAGCTCGTTTCGCTTACCGCCTTTTTGGCGATCCTGATCACGCTGATGAGCCGGCTGACCCAACCGATGATCCGCCTCGGACGCGTAGCGGCCCAGGTCGAGTCCGGCAAGCTGGAGGTTCGTTCGAACATTAGCGGAAGCGACGAGATCGGCCGGCTCGGCCGGTCGTTCGATCAGATGCTGGACCGGATCGGGGAGATGATCGTCCAGGTGCGCGAGGAGCAGACGCTGAAGCGGAAGGCGGAGCTTGAGATGTTGCAGGCGCAGATCAACCCGCACTTCCTGTTCAACGTGCTGAATTCGATCCGGATGCGGATCATGATGAAGGGCGACGAGGAGAACGCCGCGCTGATCAGCTCGCTGGCGGTTCTGCTGCGGATGACGATCAACCGGAGCAATGAGCTGATCCCGCTGCGGGAAGAAGCGGATACGGTGCTGCATTACGTCAAGCTGATGAATTTCCGTCACAACGAAACGATCGAGCTGGACGTATCGCTGTCGCCCGAATCGCTGCCGGTGACGGTGCCGCGGTTTTTTATGCAGCCGCTGATCGAGAACGCCTTCCTGCACGGACTGGAGCATAACAAAGGAACGATCCGGATTATGGCCTGGTTGTCAGGCGAGCAGCTGCTGGTCCGGATCGAGGACGACGGCAAAGGGATGGACGCCGAACGATTGCGGGAGCTTCGGGAGAAGCTGGACCACCCGTCCGGCGATACGTCCCGGAGCGGCGCCGAGCTGACGGGGATCGGCGTGAAAAACGTGGTAGACCGGATGAAGCTGCTGTACGGCGCGGACTTCTCGGTCCATATCGACAGCAGGCCGGGAGCAGGGACGCGTTTTACGCTGCACATTCCCGCGAAGCGGAGAGGGGAGAGCGATACCGATGACGAATCCGAAACCGGCGCGTAGCGTGGTAATCGTTGACGACGATGTGCCTGTGCTCGATTTTTTGCGGCACGCGATTCCTTGGGACAAGCTGGGCCTGCGGCTGGCCGGCGCGTTCGAGAACGGGGCGAAGGCGTACGAGCATGCGGTGAACGCAGAGCCTCCGGATCTGTTGATTACCGATATCGGGATGCCGCAGATGGACGGCTTGCAGTTGACGGAACGGGTAAAAAAGCTGAAGCCGGACGTGTCCGTCATCATCTTGTCGTGCCACGATGAGTTTAAATACGCCCAGCAGGCGATCAAGCTCGGCGTTGACGATTACGTGCTGAAAGAAACGGTGAGCCCGGCTACGCTCGAGGAGCTGCTGCGCACTGTCGTGAAGCGGCTGGAGGAACGGGAAGCTGCTGAGGGGGCGGGGAAACGGCTCGCCTCGGAGGTTCAGTCCGTTCACAATCGTTCGATTCGCAAGGAGCAGTTCATCCGCAGTCTGCTGTACCATCCGATCGCGGATATCGCCGGGTGGCGCGAACTTGCGTCCGGGTTCGGCATCCGTCTCGGCAGCGCTCCCGTCCTGCCGGTGCTGCTCGTCGTCGACAATTATCCGGAGGCGAAAGCGCGGTTTGTCTCGGAAGACAACTGCATCTTCGCCGTAGAAAACGTAACGGAAGAGCTGCTTCGCAGCTACGGCGGAGACGTGGCCGCGTTTCGCGTCACCCATCGCGAGCTGCTGCTGCTGTTCGGGCCTGACCCGGGCGTAAGCGGGGGGACGGTCGGCAAGTACCGGGTCGAATCGGTGCTGAAACGGATCAGGGCTGCGCTCGGATCGTATTTGAAGCTGTCCGTCACTTGCATGATGGGGATCGCTTCCTCCGACCCGCTTCTGCTTCGCTCCGATATGCAGCGGCTGGCGGATGGGCGGACTTCGCGTTTTTATTTGCCGGAGGGCGTTATCGCCGACTGGGCGGAGCCCGTGTTTACGCAGGACGATCTATTCGCCTTGTACCCGCAGGCGCTGGATGAGTGCCGCAAGGTCGTGCTGCTTCAGGAGACGGACCGTATCGAGCCGGTCGTCCTCGCTTGGGCGGCCCGGATTCGGGAAGGCGGGTATCCGCCCGAGGCGGTGAAGGAATGGTTTTTGAAGATGGTGCTCGATCTGCATATGAAATTCAAAACGATGGAGCATGTCCCTTCCGCCTACTCCCGGGAGGCGCTGCATCAGACGTTTCTCGAAGCCGAGCGGCTGGACCGTCTGAGCCGCTATACGATCGAAGCGATGCGGGAGGCGGCATCCAGGATGGGGGCCATCTACGGCCAGCCGCAGCGGGCGGAAATAGCCGAAGCGCAGCGGTTCGTCGAGCTGAACATTCACCGGAAAATTTCGCTGGAAGAGGTGGCGGATCATCTGCACCTGAATGCCAGCTATTTCAGCCGGCTGTTCAAAAAGGAAACGAATGAGACGTTCGTCGATTTCGTAACCCGGACGAAGATGGAGAAGGCGAAGGAACTGCTCGATTTGTCCCGTTATACGGTTCGCGAGGTGGCCGACCGACTCGGGTATGACAATAAGAGCTATTTCGTCAAGCTGTTCAAGGCGTTTTGCGGAGTGACCCCGAAGGAGTACGGGGGCAAAGGGTGACGGATTTTCCCCCGCCGAGCAGGTGCTGTCCCCGGCGAAAAAACGAATATAACGAAGATGTCCCGTGTACGGGGGACGGATCTGGAATATGATAGAGAGGGCTGCTGATTTCGACGGCGGCTCTTTGTTTTTGGTACAGGGAATGGGGCAAGACGGTATTCTGTTACCGGTGGCTCTCTCCCACAACGAAAATGATTAGTCTGGAATTCAAGCTCCTTATGGAAGGATGATGTTAGATGTTCATGCTGATTGCGGAAAAAGGCGGTTGCGCCTTTGTAGGGGATACGGGTAACAAGTTGGATGGTAAAAACGAAACGGAAATGATCAATACGGCGGAAGCACCGACCATGTATCGCGCTTGATGACGTGGCGGATGCCGCTTCCGTCCATTACGGGAGGAATCCGCATTGAATATGAAGTTGAATACGAATATGAACCGCTTGGGCTGGACGGCTGATAGAGAACGGCAGTTTCGGGAGACCGCGCAGCCGGGAGACGGATTTGGCCGAGTCGCGCTGGAGCATACCCATCTGTACCGGATCTACACGGAACGGGGGGATATGCTGGCGGAGGTGGCCGGCAAGCTGAGACACCAGGCGCAGGGCCGCGGCGATTACCCGGCCGTAGGCGACTGGGTGACGGTCCGGTACCGTGAAGCGGACAACCGGGCGATCATCCATTCGATCTTGCCGCGGACGAGCAAATTTTCGCGGAAGCTGGCCGGCTTCGTGACAGATGAGCAGATCGTGGCGGCTAACGTTGATACGGTTTTTCTGGTTGCTGCGCTGAACCAGGATTTTAACGTAAGGCGGCTGGAGAGGTATCTGATTCTGGCTTGGGAGAGCGGAGCGAATCCGGTCATCGTGCTGACGAAGGCGGACCTGTGCGGTGAAGACGAGAGGCGCGGGAAGGCGGCGGAGGCGGAGCACGTCGCGATGGGCGTGCCGATCTGTACGATCAGCGCAGCCGAAGGGGAAGGGCTGGACAGACTCGCGCCGTATTTCGGCGAAGGGCAGACGGTCGCTCTTCTCGGGTCGTCGGGTGCTGGGAAGTCGACGCTCGTCAACGCCTTGTACGGCGAAGCGGTCATGAACGTGAGGGAGATCCGCGAGGATGACGACAAGGGGCGTCATACGACGACGCACCGCGAGCTCGTGCCGCTGCCGGGCGGCGGCGTGCTGATCGACACGCCGGGCATGCGCGAGCTGCAGCTGTGGCATGCGGACGAGGGGCTTGGCCACGGGTTCCGCGACGTCGAGGAGCTCACGGCGGCGTGCCGATTCGACGACTGCAGCCATGGCAACGAGCCGGGCTGCGCGGTGAAGGAAGCGCTCCGCAGCGGCGCGCTGCCGGCCGACCGCTACGACAGCTACTTGAAGTTGCAGCGGGAGCTTGCCTACTTGGCCCGCAAGGAGGACAAGGCGCTGCAGCTGAAGGAGAAGAAGCGCTGGAAGAAGCTCCACTCGGACATGCGGAAGCATCATTCGTGATGAGTGGTGATGGACGGTGATGAATAGTGATGGATGGTAATGAACGGTAATGAACGATGATGGAGTACGGGGAGCGGATGCGGAGGCGTCTTGATCCGACTGCGGGGACCGCGGCGCCTTGCCCGTGCCAGTTGGGTAGCAGGCATAAGGTCGGCAGAAGCGTGTTCATTCTGGATACATCCGAGTGTGTCCGGCTTGACCGAAAACCGCGGAAAACATTCAAGCTTGTAATCGGAATTCAGGGGACGGCTTAAGTCGGAGCGGATGAAGCGTGACTGTTTCGACCGTGGCATACTGGGGTATAGATGTAGGATGTACTGCAATCGATAGTGATGTTTCTCACAGTGTCCGGACATGACGAGTGGTACGCTGGAGTAAGAACGATCTATCCAACAAAAGAGGTGCTGTATATGCCATTTCAACATGTACTGGTCGCATATGACGGATCGGAGCAAGCCCAGTCGGCGCTCTTGCGCGCAAAGGAGCTCGTTCGCAGCATACCGGGCTCGCGGCTTACGATCGCCCATGTATTCCATTATCCGAACCTGGTCGTAGGCGAAGCGATGATCGCCGCGCCGGTGCGCATGGAGCTGGACGAGTTGTCCGACTCGGAGAGAACGCTGGACGAAGCCAAAGAGCTAGCGACGGATTTGCCGAATGCGGCGACTGCGCTGCTTCAAGGAGACCCGGCGCGCGCCCTGCTCGATTACGCCGAAGAGCTGCAAGCGGATCTGATCGTAATCGGCAGCAGAGGGCTCAGCACGCTGAAGGAGCTGTTCCTCGGCAGTGTCAGCCATTATGTGGTGCAGCATGCGAAAGTCCCCGTTCTTGTCATCAAAAATCCGGACGATCTGTAAGCGGAGTGCCGCAAACCGGTATTGATAAAAAATTACGTTCGCCGGGACATCTGTACAGTCCGTTACCCGCCCCTCCTCATATTGTAGATCGTGTGGTTCATTCATCTCGACTGTCAATCGGGCCGCCCGGCCGGTTGCAACGGATGTCGGCCGCACAATCATGAAATATCGAGGAGGACTGACCATGGGATACGTTGGCGGTGCAGGATGCGGTTGCGGCCCGGGAGTTGGAGGCTTGTTTACTTCGACAGGCGTAATTCTGGTACTGTTCATCTTGCTTGTTATCGTCAGCCGGGCTTGGATCTAAGGGCTGATGGGCAAGCCGGGGAATCGGGTTAACGCCCGATTCCTTTCTTTTTGGAGAGGAACGTGTCCGTTTTTTAGCGGACTGAATCATCTGGCTCCCAGGAAAAACTCATTTTGCGCAGAGCCATTCATCGCGAAAAAGGATAAAAATAGTAACCATATGGAATATACCGGGAATAGTTGTCGAAAAAAAGAAGAAAATTGTAAATAATCGGGGCGTTTTTCCCGGAAATAGGTACAAAGGAGGATGCGAAGAAGGGGCTTCTCCCCTATTCTAAGAAGGAAGACGCGATACATACCATACCTAACTTCGATTACCTCCCGACAAACGGCAAACCCGGCTAAAGCCGGCGACGCAAAGCTAGAGGGGCTAAAGCAGCAGGTCGGAATCGACCTTGCCAAGCCAGCCAGCTGCCGAACGATTTGGATCGGAGTTTTTTGTAATATAGGAAGTTGTGCCAAGCAATTTCTTATGGATAACGGGAGCTTCCAAAGGAACAGCGATGGGCTACGAAGCAGGTCTGCGCTTTTGGGGGATTTTTTTGTATGCCAGGGGTCGGGGAACGGGAGCAGGACCAGTATCGGCTCTTCATCACTTGGGCGAAGGAGCTGAATCATTATGGAGGAACGGCACGCATCGGCGGAGCAAGGGTATTACCTGAAGATGGGGAACGACTTTGTCGGCATGTATCGTTCGAAGGAAGGGCCGAAGCTTTTTTTTAACCGGGACAAGTACCGGCTAAACGATTCGAAGTGGGATGTAGAGCTCGTCGTCGGGCGGCACAACAATCTGTTTATTTTTTATTGGCAGGGCGAGAGGAAGATTTCGTTCCGGTTCAGCAAAAATTTGGATCGGGTCATTCAATTGTACCGGCTGCTTCAAGAATATTTGGCCGCTCCACGGACGGTATAGGAGCGGATCTTCCGGGTCGGCCGTGACGGCCGGACCGTACACGGGATAAAGCAGCTTTCGTGCCATGCGTGGCGCGAGAGCTCTTTATCCCGTTTTTTTCTGCCGCCGCCAGCGCCCGGGTTATGCTTTCCGCCGCCGGAACACGCAGTCAGGGCAGGTCCGCAAGCGTCTCCTGCCTTGACTGACGGCACATCCGTGCATACCGACTCATTTATTTATGAAGTGCAAAGCATACCGGGGTATTGGATTAGGAGTCCGGTTTTCGCAGCTTATGCATGTGAGGCTGCTCGTTGCCGGCTTCGACAGAGAGCCGGTATCCGGTGCGATCAGCGTTTGTTATACAGCGGATAATCGGTTTCCGAAGGCACCTCGATCGCGACGAGTCGCAGAGCTTCATCTGCCGCTGCTCTCACAACGGTTGAGCCGCTCGTCCCGCCAGCGTCCAATACGGCGAAATCTTTGGAATGCAGCGCCGCCGACGCTTCGTCATCGGCCGAACCGAGAGATCCGGTGCCGCGAATCGCCAGAACCGCCATCGAACGTCCCGCCGCCAGCTCCAGCACATATTCGCCGCCTGCCTGTATCGTAATATCCCGCATATGCGCTTCCACCTTCAGCGCTACCGGCGATTGCCCGCCGATGACTTCTTTGACGGTGACGCCCTCGTGTTCTTGAACCGGGAACTGCTCGTGCTCGAATTGGCGATAGGTCGGCTGATCGTAACGTGTTTGGCGAAGATCGGGCTCGAACCAGATCTGAAATCCTTCCATATCCGGTCCGACAAAACGTTCCTCGTGGGAGACGCCCGATCCCGTCTGCATCACTTGCGCTCCGCCGGCCCCTATCGTGCTCTTGGTGCCCAGCGAGTCTCCGTGCACAGCCTTGCCTTGGATCACATAGGTGACAATCTCGAAGGCCTGATGCGGGTGCGGGGGAATATAGCCATCCTCGGGCGTAAACGCCCACGCCCAGTAGAAGAGAGGACCGACACGTTTCACGGCACCGCCTTCACCGGGAAATCCGATCGGCTTCTGCTCGATAATTTTACCTCCGTCAAATGCTCCGGTTCCTTGCTGAGCGGGTGAAAAACGTTGAATATTCATAGCGAATCAGCCTCCATACCTAGAATAATGGCACATACACAACACACTTCGACAAAGACGGATAGGAAATTATATATTATTAAAAATCTTAATTTTAAGTTAAAAGGGTACAAAAAAATAGTATGCCGCAAGTATCTAGCAAACTGGGCTGTGTACGTGACGCTTGCGGCTGGGAGGTCAAACGCCGAATCGGACTTCGGAAATCGGGTCATGCAGGAAACCGAAGCGTTCCAAATGGCTAGCCGACTGCCGTTGCTACCCCGGACGGTTGTCTGACCGCCGGTCTGCCGGTCTGCCTAGCAGGACGCTCACTTGAAGCTATTTTCTGCGGTCAGGCCCAGCTTTTTGAGCAGCTCGGATGCCAGCTTTTGTTCTTCCGGCGTCAACCCGGAAACAGCTTCCTCAATTGCTTTCGTATGCTCCGGAAATGCGTTCTCCATAAACGCTTTTCCTTTCTCGGTAATCTCCGCGTAATAGACCCGCCTGTCTTCCGCACAGGCTACCCGTTCGGCGAGTTCCTTCTTCTCCAGCTTGTCGACAACGTAGGTAATGTTGCCGCTCGTCATCAATACTTTGCCGCCAATCTGCTGCAACGGCTGGCGCCCCTTATGATACAACAGCTCCAGAACGCCGAATTCGGTCCGGTTCAAGCCGTGCCTCCGGATATCCCGGTCGGCGTGCGCGTTTACCCATTGGCATGCTCTGGACAAGACGACGTACAGCTGCAGCGATTCGTTTCTCGGTGGAGTCATATCCCTCCGGCCTCCTTTCGCGGTATAATCGTCGCTTACGTTCCTAGCAGACTCATTATACCACCAGCGGATCGTGTTAGGAATGCGAGTCTGCCGCCCCGAACATCTCGTAGCGGACGAATTCCCCGACCGGTTTCCGGTAGCCCCGCGGCCTTTGGGATGAAGGATCTTCCTTGCCGATCGTGATCATCATGGCAGGCACCCAAGTATCCGGTATGTTTAAAATATCGCTTACCGCATCCGGCTCGAATCCGATCATCGGGCACGTGTCCCAGCCTTTGTCCTTCGCGGCCAGCATGAACAGCATCGCCGACAAGCTTGCGCTGCGGACGGCTTCCTCTCTCATGAAGGTGGCGCCGCGCTGCTCATAGAAGGAAACGGTCGATTCCACGGTGCTGTCGTACTCGCGCTGATCGATGACGCCGAGGTGGAGCAGTCCTTCGTTGATAGGACCGACATTCAGATGGGCGCGCGTATTACCGAGCACGACCAGAACAGCGGAGGCCGTATGAACTTTATATTGCTTATTTGCCGCTTCATATATTCGTTCCTTCCTCGCCGGGTCCCGAACGACGATGTAACTCGTATGCTGCAGATTGAAGGCGGACGGGGCGAACTTGACCAGAGCGAACAGCTCTTCCAGCTCTTTGTCAGGCAACTCGATGCCCGGAATGAATTTAATCGCCGATCTTCTTGATTTGACCAATGCAGGGAAATCGCTCATATGAACCGCTCCTCGTCGCAACTATCATATTTAAGAATCTTAATTTAAAGATATATCACAAAAGCCAAATTGTCAACGATTTTTGAGCAAAGTCGGAGTACGGGGGTTCAGCAGCCGAGACTAGCGGGAGTTCCGCACCGCTCCAAGCTGCCGGGGAGGAGGCGGCGTTGCATGCTGGGGGGTTGCCTCATGAGCGTCGGTCTGCGGTCCGCTCCGCACCGGCCCGGGTGCGGTTATTCGTCGGCGAAAACGAGCCGGTAAGCGCGTCCAGCCGGCTATACAGCGACGTACTCACCGGAGTTGGACGGCGGATGCCGTTTCCCCTATACTTAAATCATCGCTCCTGCAAAGGACAAACTGTATTCGCCGGAAAAGAGGTAGTTGGCTTTGAGTATGAATTTTATGTCGCTCGGCATAGCCGGAAGACTTAACGAAGCACTGCGCAAAGAAGGGCTGGCCGTGCCCACTCCGGTACAGGAGAAGACGATTCCCGTCGCTTTAACCGGGAAGGATGTTATTGTACAAGCCCAGACGGGGACCGGCAAAACGTTTGCGTTTTTGCTTCCGCTCCTGCAAATGATGCGGCCTGGCACCGGTGAGGTGCAAGCCTTGATTCTTACCCCGACGCGCGAGCTTGCCATCCAGATCACCGAGGAAGCGGGAAAGCTGGCTTCGTCGGTCCAAGTGACCGTGCTGCCGGTATACGGGGGGCAGGACGTCATCGCTCAGGCGCATAAGCTCGGTCAAGCTCCGGATCTGGTCATCGCTACGCCAGGGCGGCTGCTCGATCATATACGACGCGGCACGATCGATTTATCGCGGCTCGGGACGTTTGTGCTGGACGAAGCCGATCAGATGCTGCATATGGGTTTTCTGCCCGAAGTGGAGGAAGTGATCCGGCATACGCCGGACGACCGGCAGACGATGCTGTTCTCCGCTACGTTTCCCGAATCGGTCCGGCTGCTCGCCGAACGGTATATGCGAAGTCCGGACGATATCCGGGTACAGGGCCGCGCCGTCACGCTTGATTCGATCCGGCAACTGGTTGTCGAGACGACCGACCGGGCGAAGCGCGATACGCTGCTTCAGCTGCTCCGGCTGTACCGGCCGTATCTCGCCGTTATTTTTTGCCGGACCAAAATCCGCGCCAAAAAATTAACCGAAGCGCTGCTCGCCGAAGGGCAAAATGTCGACGAGCTGCACGGCGACTTGTCCCAGGCGAAGCGGGAGGCGGTGATGAAACGGTTCCGCGAGGCCGGTCTCCAGCTGCTGGTGGCGACCGATGTAGCGGCGCGCGGTCTTGATGTCGAAGGCGTAACCCATGTATTCAACTACGACATCCCTCACGACGCCGAAAGTTATATTCACCGGATCGGGCGAACCGGGCGCGCCGGACAGAAAGGGATGGCGATTACGCTTGCCTCGCCCAAGGATGCCGGGCTTCTCCGGGAAATCGAGCAAGGCATCGGATCAACGCTTGAGCGGATGCAGGCGGATCAGCCGAGCGGCAGCGCCAAGGAGGAGGGGATGCGCCGTCGGGGCAGCGGGTGGCAGTTCGCGTCGGACCGGGAAGCCGGCAGCCGTGCCCCGAATTCGAATCGGGGCGGCAGAGGAGGCGCGCCGTCGAGAGCGGCCGATCAAGGCCAGCGGCGGACCGCTTCAAGTGGGGGCCGGATGGACGCACCGAGGCAGGAGCGCCCTTTTTCCGGCAAACCGGCTCCAACCGCCAGCGGCGGCGAACGGTCTCACCAGTACGGCTCCCGGCCATCGTCGTCCCAGGGCGCGGGATCATCCCGCCATTCTTCGGGTTATGGCGGCGGCGCAGCCAGATCGCCGGGCAAAGATTCGCGCGGCGGCGGGGGCAAGCCGAAACGGAATTCCGGCCCGAGGCGCTCCGGCGGAAGATGAGGGGATCGGCTCAACCCTCGCCTGAAAGCAAACCCTGTGCTGGCAGGCTGGTCATGACGACCGGCCTGTTTTTTTATGCCGGGGAAGGAGAAGTTCTCGGTGGCGGCGGCCCATCCGATTCGCGCGGTTCCCCTTCAATCTTCCCGCAAGCCGACCACGCCGCGTTTCTTTCTGATATAATAGGTTCATAGAAAAGGGGAAAAGGAGCCGATATGGAACAAACGTCCCGGAAAGAGAAATTTCAACGTAAGCGCAGTCATTCGAAAAATAAAAAACGCCGTCGTCTGGCGACTACCGTATTGATCGTATCTTTTTTCACGCTGGCGATCCTGTTCTGGATCACTTATAACAGCGCTCAAAAACAGGAGGCGACTCCTCCGGGGCAAACAGCCAACCCGGGAACGTCGTCGTCCGGCGGTGACGTACCCGCGGGCGGCACCGGCAAGCCTGACCCGGGCGGCGCAAACGTACCGTCAACCGGCACGCCGAAACCCGGCGACACCGGTTCGGCCGGCGGCACGCCGACGGATTCGGGAAAAACACCCGGCACGGGCACGACAGAACCAAGCGGAAGCGCCGGAGCAGGGGCAGGAGCCGGCCAGGACGATCCGAACCGCGTCCAGCTTACGTTCGTCGGGGATGTCATCTTTGCCGACAACGTGGAAGCGACCTTGAAAAGAAACGGCTACGACTACCCGTACAAGAACGTGCAGTCCTATCTGGAAAAAGCCGATCTGACGATCGCCAACCTGGAGACGCCGATTACCGAGCGGGGGACGGCGCAGATCAAGCAGTACGCTTACCGTTCGACGCCTGCGGCGCTTCCCGCGTTCAAGCAGGCGGGTATCGATCTCGTCAATTTGGCGAACAACCATATTCTCGATTACGGTACGACCGGGCTGCTCGATACGTTCTCCCATCTCGACAAAAACGGCATCCGCTGGTTTGGAGCCGGACGGAACGTTACGGAAGCGTTCAAGCCGGTCATTATCGAGATAAAGGGGATGAAAATCGCATTTATCGGTCTGAGCAAGGTGGTGCCGTCAACGGATTGGAAAGCAGGCAAAAATACGCCGGGCGTAGCTGACACCTATGCGCTGACGCTCCCTCTGCAAACGATCGAGAAAGCGAAGAAGGAAGCCGACCTCGTCGTTGTCGTCGCGCATTGGGGGCTGGAGCGTCACGATATGCCGGAGGCGTATCAGAAAGATTACGCCCGTCAGTATATCGATGCCGGAGCCGATCTGATTATCGGCGGCCACCCGCATGTGCTGCAAGGCTTCGAGAATTACAAAGGAAAATGGATCGCCTACAGCCTCGGCAACTTTATATTTACGATGAACGAGGACCCGGTAACGTGGGAGACCGTTATATTGCAAGCCTCCTGCTCCAAGGACGGAGGGTGCGAGCTTCAGGCGGTTCCGGTGCTGACGAAGCTGGCCAATCCCGAGCCGATGGCCGAAGAAGCGGCCGTCAAGCTGTTTAAGCGTTTGACCGATATTTCATTTGGGGCTCAAATTAACAAAGAGGGTATAATAAGTACGAAATAAGATTGACGGGGAGACGACCGATGAGTGCATTCAGCGAGATTAGCAACATTTATTGCGTAGGAAGAAACTACAGATTGCATGCCGCGGAGATGGGCAACGCCGTTCCCGAGCAGCCGATGCTGTTCTCCAAGCCGACCTATGCCTTGGCGCTTATGGATGGAAGCGAGATCGCAGTGCCGGGTAATCGCGGCGAGGTACATTTTGAGGCAGAGGTCGTCATCCGGATCGGCCGCGACTACGAGCCGGGAATGACGGCGGACGAGCTGATCGACGGAGTCGCTTTGGGCGTCGATTTGACGCTGCGCGACGTGCAGAGCGAGCTGAAGAAGAAAGGTTACCCTTGGCTGGCAGCCAAAGGGTTCCGCAATTCCGCTCCGGTATCGGCTTTCCGCCCGTTTCCCGGTGTGAGTTCGTTTGGCTCCGAGCCGTTCGGACTTCGGATCAACGGCAAAGAAGTTCAGAAGGGGAACATCACCGAGATGATCTTCGACATGCAGACGATCGTCGACTTTTGCGCCGAGCATTACGGCATCGGACGCGGAGACGTTCTGTTCACCGGTACGCCGGCAGGAGTCGGAGCGCTGGCTGACGGCGACCGGCTGCAGTTGGTTTACGGAAGCGAGATATGGGGAGAAAGCGTCATCCGTCTCCGTTAACGAGAACCTATCGGAAGGAGGGCCACACGGTCCTCCTTTTCTAACCTTCCATCGATGTCGGAATAACTCGAATAAGGACCGATTAAGGCGAAATTAGTTGTACGTTCAGCCTTCCCGAAGGTATAATACAAGTATGTGACAAGCTGGCGGACGGCAGGTGCTTGATGCAGCGGAGTACAGGTGAGCTCCGCCGGTCAAGCGGCCAACGGCAAGCAAGCAGCCCCATCTTTGTGCCGGTGCTGCTGTAAGCGTTTTAATTTTGATGGTAAAAACATCTAAGAAATAATGGATCAAGGGGGTGCGGGGATGAGCGGCAAGCAATCCGGAAAATTTGCCAAAGTGACGTTCACGTTTCAGCGGAAGCTTCTTCTGTATTCGCTGTTTGTAAGCATCATCCCCGTTCTGATCGTCGGTTTGCTTTCCTCGTATATCGCTTCGCGAAGCATCCAAAGCGAGGTCAACCAAAACCATAAATATATGCTTAATCAGATGCAGGTGCAGCTCAATCAATTTACGAAAAGTCTGCAAACCTCATCGATTTATATCGCAACGAATCTGGCGGTTGAGAAGTCGGTACGCGACGGTCCGGGAATCGATAACTTGAGCGCCTCTCTTGAAATGAACGAGACGATCCGCCGGATCCGCAGCACCTCGCCGGTCGAATACAGCAACGTCTCGCTAATTTATAAACATTTCAACAATTTTATCTATTCGAACCAGTATTCCTCGGAGCAGACCGCCATGTTCCGATTGACGACGATTCTCGAAAAAATGAACCCGCGCGAAAACGAGCCCTTTTTCGTTCCGGCGAATACGTTCGACGATCAAACCGACCTGTTGTTGTTCCGTCCGGTCCCGATTCAATCCAACTACAATGAGGGCGTTCTCGTGCTTCACGTGAAGCCGGAGAAAATACTGGAATTCGTCGGCTCGGTCGAACATGGATACGGCAGCCGGGTGCTCGTCGCCGACGAAAAAAACCGGATCGTCATCAGCTCGGAGCAGGGGGAGATGGGCAAAACGCTCAGCGAAGTGATCCGCTACGAAAGACGAAACGGCGGTAAAGATCCGTCCGACCAGGTGGAGATCGAAGGGATCCGCTACAAAATTCAGACGTCGACGCAGAACAGCTGGACCTATATCGCTATATCGCCCATGAAGCAGCTTACAGCGCAGTCCGATCGCATCCGGCTTACGACACTGATTGTAGTTGGGGTGGTCGTGTTATTGTGGGCGACTGTCGCCACTGTCGGCTCGAAGCGGATGTACGATCCGATTCAGCGCTTGTCGGAACGGTTCGTTCCACGTAGCCGCCACGAAAAGAATCGGGGCGACGGCCTCGCCGTAATCGGAGCGTTCATGGAGCAGTTGTCCGATACGAACCGGCAGCTCAGCTACAAGCTCAGCGAGCAGTCTCCCTACCTGAAGCAGGGTGTTTTCCAGCAGCTGCTGCGCGGGGAAATGTCGGAGCGCGAGCTGGCGATCGCCGCTGATCATGCGAATTTGAAGCTGGACGGGGATTCGGTGTTCGTCTGTGTGGCTGAAGCCGACGATATCCCCGAATTTCACCGCACCTACCGCGAGAAAGACCGGGCGCTCATCCATTACGCTCTGCTTAAAATGATGGAGGAGACGTTCCAGGGCGTACCTTTTTGCTCCGGCTTCACGCCGAAAACGGGCCAGGTCGTGCTGCTTGTCGGCATGCACTCGGACGGTGAGGAAGCGATGGCATTCCTGAAGCAGCGTGCGGACGATACGAGACGCCATGTGCGGGAATATTTCCGCTTCGCGATCAGTGTCGCCGTTGCCAATCCGCTGCCCGCCTTTACGGAAATCGGCCGCGGCTACGACGAAGCCGTGGCGCTGCTCAGCCACCGGTTTATGCTGGGCGAAGATATTACGATTTCCGCCGAGCAGGCGGACGAGCGGCTGATGAGACTGAACCGCGAGACCGGCGAGATTCAGAAAAAGATCGTGCACCACGTGCTGCACGGCAATCTCGACGATTCGCGCCGGCTGCTGGCCCAGCTTGTCTCCGAGCTGCCGAAGTCGCAGATGAATCCCGAGACGGCCAAAGGGTTGTTCTCCTACATGCTGGGCGAGCTGGATTATATGCTGCAACAGACCGGTATTGACCTTCAGCATTCCGAAGGGATCGATTTCTACCGCAAGCTGCATGAGCTTCGTTCACTGCCCGATCTGGAGCGGTGGCTGGCGGACGAGCTGTTTCCGGCGGTCAAGGAGCAGCTGCTCAAGGAAGCGGTATCCAAGCAGACGAAGACGGTCCGCGAGGTGATGCATTATGTTCGGCAATATATGGACGAAGAGATGACGCTGCAAAAAGCGGCCGATCATTTTCAGCTGTCCGTGTCGTATTTGAGCAAAATATTCAAGGACGAGTCCGGCGTCAACTTCAGCGAATTCGTGCTCGATCTCCGGATGGGCAAAGCCCGCGAATGGCTGGAGCACTCGGATATGCCGATCAAAGAAATCGCAGCGAAGATCGGCTATGCCAGCGTCCAAAACTTTAACCGTATTTTCAAGCAGTGGAGCGGAGTGCCTCCCGGCGAGTACCGCAAGGAGAGGCGTCACGCCTCCGGTTCTTGAATGAAATGAATCCATGCCGCCCGTTTCCGGAAGAACCGCGCTTGAGCTATACCGCGAATCGTGAACCTCCATCAGATCCTGCATCCTTGGTTACCACATTCGCCGGTTGGCCGCAAGCAGCGGTTCTTTCTGCTTGATAGAGCTGAATCGTTATCTTTTTTTGGCCTGATCTTTATCGTTATTTTAGATCCGGAAATCCAAACAAAGGAGCATTGCACGATCATGCAAACGGTTTCATTATAGAAGGCGGAGGGGGCTTCCCTACACAAAGAAAAGGAGCGTGTAATACATGAGCAAAGCGAAAAAGACGTTAGCTTCCGTGTTCGCTGTATCGCTCGTAACGGCAAGCGTGCTGGCCGGCTGCGGAGCCAAAGAGGAGAAAGGGACGGGAGCTGCGGACGGCAATGCGGCAAACACTCCGAAAAACCTGAGCATCCTAACGAGTCACGCCAATGCGAAATACGCCATGCAGGCGAAGGACGACGACCAGTACATTAAGGAATTGTCAAAACTGTCCAACTACAATCTGAAATATGAGTTTCTCGGCCACGGCAACGACTTTACCCAACAGATGACCGTACGTTTCGCCTCCGGCGAATTGCCGGACATGATCCGGACCGACAGCATCAATTCGACGATGCATCCGGGCGCTCTGGAGAAAAACGTATTTGAGGATCTGACGCCGCTTATCGAGAAATACGGGCAAAACCTGAAGAAAAAAATACCCGAGCAGGCGTGGAAAAGTCCGAGAGTCAGCAAGGACGGCAAAATTTACGGCATACCGTCGCTAGCGGCGCTGCCGGCGACTCGCGTCGTGTATATCCGTCAAGACTGGCTGGATAAGCTCGGCATGCAGCAGCCGAAGACGGTCGACGAATGGCTGAAATATTTCGAAGCGGTCAAAAAGGAAGATATGAACGGCAACGGCGATCCGAACGACGAGTACGGCTTCTATGTCCGGGAGAACCTGATATACTCCAACCTGTTCTTCTCCGAATTCGGCGCCGATCCGAACGCCTGGTACTTGAAAAACGGCCAATTGCAGCCCGGTATGATCCAGCCGGAAATGAAGGACGCCATCAAGTTCTGGAAGAGCCTGTACGACAAAGGCTACATCAACCCGAACCTGTTTACGAACAAAGGCGCCGATTGGATGGGCGGCATTAAGCAGGGCAAGGGCGGAGCCTGGATTCACGACGTAACGAACTACAATACGGACTGGAACGTGGCGAATTTCGTTAATGAGAAAAACGTCAAGCTGTCGATGATCGAGTCGCCGACTGGCGATAAAGGTAAGGGACTGTCTCCGCAAGGCGATCAGATCGGCTACGTATGGGTCGTGCCGGCGAAGAACAAAAAAGCGGAAGACGTCATCAAGTTCCTCGACTGGGTATGGTCCGACGCTGCAGAAGAATTTTTCGCTCTCGGCATCAAAGATTACAACTACAAAATTGAAAACGGCAAGCCGAAATGGGATATGAACGACCCAGTCAATAAGGAAAACGACGCTTCCGTCTTCTACCAGCTCTCGATCAACCCACGCGGCGACGGCCGGATGCTGGACAAAGTGCTCGAAGTATCGCCGAACACCGAAGCTATCAAAAACGGCATCAAGATTGCCGAGAAAAACATATTTAAAAACGACGCTTTGCACATGCCGACTCTGCAAAGCCTGAAAACAAATCCGGAACTGACTGTAGGAACCGGAGCAGGAACGCTGTTCCTGGATATGTTCGCGAAGGTGATTACCGGCAAGGAAGATGCGGACAGCGCCTTCGACAAATTCGTAGCGGAATGGAAACGCCGCGGCGGCGAAGCAGCGATCAAGGAAGCGACCGACTGGTATAACGCGTTCAACAAAAAATAATGGCGGTGCGCGGGAGACGCCGGCCGGGCAAAAGCCCGGCTGGCTGGCCCGTCCCGGCTACTAACGGAGGGTACGCATGCTTAAGAAAATAACGTCACGCGACTCGCTGCTGCTATGGCTGATTGCGCTGCCCGGCATTTTGCATTTCGTCATATTCCGCTACGTTCCGATGTTCGGCAACGTCATCGCGTTTCAGGATTACAGCATTTTTTCCGGCATTTTGGACAGTCCTTGGGTAGGACTCAAGCATTTTACAAATATGTTCACGTATGCGGAGTTTTATCAAATATTGGGCAACACGATTATGCTCAGCCTGTATTCGATTATTTTCGGGTTTCCGGCTCCACTGGTGCTGGCGCTGCTGCTTAATGAAATCCGCAAGTCGTGGTTTAAGCGCCCGGTCCAGACTTTGCTGTATTTGCCGCACTTTTTGTCCTGGGTTATCGTTGGCAGCATTTTTATCAATCTGCTCAGCATGAACGGAATTATTAATACGGTGCTCGGCTGGTTCGGAATTCCCAACGTCGACTATTTGACTCAGCCCGAATATTTCCGGGGCATTCTCGTATCGATCAGCATCTGGAAGGAAATGGGCTGGGGGATGATCATATATTTGGCCGCGCTGTCGGGAATTAACCCGAGCTTGTACGAAGCGGCGATGGTGGACGGCGCGGGACGCTTCCGTCAGATGTGGTCGATCACGCTGCCTTCGCTGATGCCGGCGATCGTCGTCCTGTTTTTGCTCCGGATCGGCAACGTGCTTGATTCGAACGTCGAGCAAGTGCTGATTATGATTAACCCGCTCGTGAGGGATGTCGGGGAAGTCATCGATTCGTACGTCTACCGGGTAGGCTTGCTCGGCGCGCAATTCAGCTTGTCGACAGCGATCGGCATCTTCAAATCGATTGTCGGATTGCTGCTCGTAGTCGGCATGAACACGCTCAGCCGCAAGACGACCGGGGAAAGTATATATTAAGCGGCGGCGTCCTGCCGCAGTCTCGAATCCAGCTAAGGAGGGAATACGACCGATGCCTGTACACAAAAGGCTGGAATGGTTTCCGATCGTAAACGGAACGTTGTTCGTTCTGTTATGTATATCGATGATCGCCCCGATCGTGCATCTGCTTGCGGTCTCGTTAAGCTCGCCGATGTATGCCGACGCCAGGCTGGTCACGTTCTGGCCGAAAGGGTTTAACATCGAAGTGTACAAAACGATATTCGGCATGGATAACATTTGGAGGGCGATGGGAGTCAGCGTATATATTACCGTCGGCGGCACGCTGATGGCGCTGGCCTTCACTTCGACGCTCGCTTATTCGTTGTCTCGTCCGCAAATGAACGGAAGAAAATGGATACTTCGCGGAATCATCGTCACGTTCGTGTTCTCCGCTCCGCTCATTCCGAACTATCTGGTCATCCGCGCGCTCAGTATGGAGAATACGTTGTGGGCGCTTATGGTGCCGGGCGCTTTAAGCGCATTTTACGTGATCATTATGAAGACGTTTTTCCAGGGTATCTCCAGCGAGATGTTCGACGCGGCGAAAATCGACGGCTGCAGCGAGCTGGGGACGTTCGCGCGGATCGCCATCCCGATGTCGATGCCGGTAATCGCGACGGTCGCTTTGTTCGTGGCGGTCGGGCAGTGGAACAACTACTTTAGCGCGCTTATTTATATCCGCGACAAAGATCTGCTGCCGCTCCAGGTGCTGCTTCGCAATCTGGTTGTCGAGGAACAGGCGAACTCGATGACCCAGACGGCGGAAGTGGCGCTTACGATGACGCCGGAAATGATGAAAGCCGGCATTACGCTGGTGGCGACGGCGCCGATCCTGATCGTGTACCCGTTCCTGCAAAAATATTTCGTCAAGGGCGCGATGGTCGGCTCGTTGAAAGAATAGAGAGGAAGTGCCCGGGATGGACGGCACCTATCGGCAAACGGTGGACGGCGGCATCGACGTACCGCCGATTCTTCACGAAGCGGCCCGGCAAGACGGGCTCGCGCTGCAAGCATACCGGATGCTGCTCCGGTGGATTCCGTTCGCGGACAGCCATTACACCGAATGGGACCGGATGCCGAATTGCGGCTATTTCTTCGGAGGCTCGTACTGGTACGGCTTGGATACGGCGAGGACGATAACGGTCTATGCGGTCTTGTCGGTGATCGGACCGTTCGATGAGAAGGCGGCCGGCTGCACGCGCGAGCGGCTGATGGAGCGGGCGATTGCGGGAATCCGTTATCTCGCCTTTACGCATGACGCGGGACCGCCGGAACTGGTACGGGTAAAAGGGACGAATCCGTTTTGCAGCGAGAAGAAATGGGGGGGACGGGACGACAGCTACTTCATGGCGACCCAGACCGGCTACAGCGTATCGTCGCTGGCGATGGCGTCCTGGGTGCTGTGGGACCGGCTGGACGAGGAGACGCGGACGCTCGTCGGCAAGGTGGTGGAGCATTACGCCGACCGGTGGTGCGATATCGAGCCGCGGGACGGCGTCTATTACGACACCCAGGTGGAGGAGAATTCCTGGGTCGCTCAGGGCATCGCGGCTGCCGCCGATCTGTTTCCGGGTCATCCGAGAAACGCGCACTGGCGAAGCCGGTTCCGGAAATGGGCGGCCAACTCGCTGACGACGTTCCGCGACCGGTTTAACCTCGATTACCATCAGCACAATGACCGGTCGAAAGGAATCCCGCTGTCGTTTATCAACACTTCGACGCTGCACCCGGACTATACGACGGAAAATCACGGCTTCGTCCATCCGACTTATCTCGTGCTCGGTATTAACCAGCGGGCGACGCATGCGCTGTTCGCGCTGATGAGCGGCCGGCAGGCCGATCCGTTTGCCCTGATGAACAACGAGCCGTTGTACGACCGTACGATCAAAATGTGCTGTCAGGCAGACGGCTTCATGATCCCGGTTCAGGGTCAGGACTGGTGGTATAACCGCCAGCATGAGCTGCTGCTCACCCATGCGGTGTTGAATGTGATCCACGGCAACCCGGATGCAGCCAGGCTGGAGCGTCATGCGCTGGACCGGCTCGAGCAAATTCAGACGAGCAACGCGAACGGCTGCTTTCTCGAGGAGAACGGCGAAGCGTGCGTCATCCGTGAAGGGTATCAGACCGCCCGGGACTTCGAGAATTGGGCGGCGCAGGACGTGTTGTACGTCTACTTGCTTCATGCGTTCGGGGGAGCCGGAGCTGCGCCGAGCGATCGGGATGAGATGGGCCAGCGGCTGTCGGGCGTGTTTTCGTACCCTTACGGGGGCTTTGTCGTGCATCGGAGCGGGGATCAAAGCACGTTCAGCTCGTTCAGCTGGCGCAACGACGTCATGGGGGTAACGCTCGGGGAACCCGGCATATGGCTCACCGTACCTTCGCATGCCTCGATGACGGGCGTTATTCGACTGGACGGCCATACAGGCGCTCCGGGGCTTACGAACGAAGAGATCGTCCGGGATGCCGGGCACGTATGTCTCGATACGCGACGGGAAGGTTTCGGCGTCACGGCGCTGATCCGGCGCGGCGGAGGCGAGCTGGAGCAGGACGTCGCGTTCGTCTCGCTTCCGGACGGGCGGACGGTTTATGCGGAACGGCAGCGGGCCGTGCAGGACTGCTCGATCCGCGACAACCTGACGGGACTCGTCGGCGTCCGCAACGAAACGTACCAGGCCGTTCCGGAAAGCGCGGACGGCAGAAGAACGGTGCACCTGCCTGCGGAAAGTGTGACGTTCGCCGGTTTTTGCGGGGATGCCGATGATGAGGAGCGGTCGTTTGCGGACGTGGCTTACGTCAATTTGGACGGGAAGATTGGTTATGTGCTGTACGGGTCGAACGGCATTAAGTATGTGAACAAACACCGGTATCCGCGCTGGAAGGGCGTCGAGAATACGCTTATTCTAAACGACTCAGGGGCGAGGGAGCTGAAAGCGGGCGAAGCGCTGCCTGTCTTTGCGGTTATTACGCTGCCGAACCGGAATAACGAGCAGACGGCGGAGGAAGCGTCAAAGTCCGCGATGCTGTCGGCTCCGGACTCTTCATACGTGATCATCGAATGCGGCGGGGAAGCGGTCGCCTATGCGAACTTCGGCTTCGAGCGGGTCGTGGTGACCGGACGGAAGGAGCTGGCCGGCGAAAAAGAGATCCCGCTATACGAGGGGACGAACCGGGTGAGCGACGGCCGTGCGGAATGGGTGATGCCGGTTGAGGCGAGAAAAGCCGGTTATGCCGCAGCCGTACTGCGGATGAGCTGGGAGACGGCTGACGAAGCGGACGGTACGCCAGACGCACCCGATGCACGCAAATGCTCGCTGGATGCTATCGTAAGCGAGGACGGCGTCTATGTATTAAACAAGGGAGAACATCCGGTCACCGTCCGGCTGGCCGGAGCGAAGCCGGATACGAACCGTACGCTGGAGCTGGCGGCCGGCTCGTTTGCGGAATTGAAATTGTCTTAGCGTTGCGCCTCTTGCTCGGCCTGGTGCCGGGCAGGGGCGTTTTTTTGGTACCGCCGGATTACTCCGCATACTGCTCGCGTACGTTGAGAATTGCCGGAAGGTTAGCGAAGAAAGCGTCCACGACTTTCGGATCGAAATGTTGGCCGCGTTCTTGGCGGAGCAGCTCCAAAATCCGCTCCAGCTCCCAAGCCTTTTTGTACACCCGGTCGCTTCCGAGCGCGTCGAAGACGTCGGCGATGGCCGTGATGCGCCCGTAGAGATGGATCCCATCGCCCTTCAGGCCGTGCGGATAACCTCTGCCGTTCCATTTCTCGTGATGCTGCACGGCAACGATGGCCGCTGTTTTCAAAATACGCCGCTTCGAGTTTTTGAGCAGGTTATAGCCGATTTCCGTATGGGTCTTCATCAGCTCGAATTCGTCGTCGGTCAGCGGTCCGGGCTTGTGCAGAATCGAGTCCGGGATCGCGACCTTGCCGATGTCGTGCATAGGCGACGCCATCTTCAGCAGATCCGCTTCCTCCTGATCAAGGCCGAGCCCAAGCGCGAGGATGTACGAATATTCCGCTACCCGCTTCACGTGGTTGGCGGTTTCCTTCGAGCGGCTTTCGCCGATTTCGCCCATCGTGAAGATGATCTCCCGCTGCGTCTCTTCAATCTCCTGGACGAGCAGGGCAGATTCGATCGATTTTCCGGAATAAGAGGCGGCCAGGGACAGGTTGCGCAGATCCCGTTCGGAGAACGTGCCGGTTGGCGTCATTTTATTGACAGCCTGGTAACAGCCGATCACGGCCCCCTCGTTATTGCGAAACGGAATGACGAGCAGCGCTTTCGTGCGGTAGCCGGTCTGCTGGTCGGTTAACAGCGCTCCTTGCTCGAGCGCGTCCCGGAACGGTTCGTTCGTATAGGCGTCGTCGATAAAGATCGGTTCGCCGGTTGCGATCGAATGACCGGCAAGGCCCGCGCCGAGCGGGATGCGCAGCTCGGTTACGCCGTGGGCGACCTTGGACCACAGCTCGTTTCTCTGTTCATCGAGAAGCCACACCGTGCACCGGTCGGAGACGACGATTTGTTTGCCCATATCGGCCATCAGCATAAGCACGCGGTCGAGACTGCGCTCGTTGGCGATTTTACCGGTATAGTCCAGGATCACGGCGAGCAGCTCCTCCGGTTCCAGGTCCCTTCTCAGTTCAGGTGTATCGGGCGTATCAGAACGGGTCTTGTCATGCACCTAGCTCACCTCTTGGTATAGTACGAATTACTCATTATATTCCATGCGGCATGAAGATTTCCTGCAACGACAAGCGAAACGGATCGAGAAAAGTCGAATTCGGATTAGGATCGGGAAGGAGGACGGCCCGATTGGCCACGTTGTCAGAAGAGCCGGAGTGTGATAACTTGATTCGTAACACGACTGAGTGACAAGCCTGAATGAAGCTTGGTCCCGTCAGTTTAACGGATGGAAGGAGAACCGATTTCGATGGAATGGTTAGTCGGATTGGCAGGCAGTGTGCTTATTGCGGGAGCCGCGGGCAGGAAACGTTCGCTGTCCGGCTCGGGAGTCGCGGCAGCTGTCGTGCTGGGAACGGTCATGTACGGACTCGGCAGCGCGGTTTGGTTCGGCACGCTTATCGCTTTTTTTATCTCCTCCACCTTGTTGTCCAGATGGAAGAAGAAACGCAAGGAAGCCGCCGAAAGCGGATATGAGAAGTCGGGAAGGCGCGATGCCGGACAAGTGGCGGCGAACGGAGGTCTCGCATTGCTGCTGTGCGTCGGAGCGGTTGTATGGCCGCATCCTGTATGGTGGTTCGCCTTTCTGGGCGTGATGGCTTCGGTGAATGCCGATACGTGGGCAACGGAGATCGGGGGCTTGAGCCGGACGCCGCCAAGATCGATTTTGACCGGCAAGCGGGTAACGGCTGGCACGTCTGGAGGCGTATCCGCGCTTGGTCTCGCCGCATCGATGGCGGGCGGGTTATTCATCGGGCTGACCGCCTGGCTGCTGATGGAGGCGATTCCCGGGCAAATAGAGCCGTCCGGCACCGAATCCGGACTGGTCCGGCTGGCCTCGTGGGCGGTTCTCGGGCTGATCGGCGGCACGGCCGGCTCGCTCTGCGACTCGCTGCTCGGCGCGACGGTGCAGCTGATGTTCCGCTGCGGCGTATGCGGCCGCGAAGTGGAGCAGCGCCGCCACTGCGGGCGCCAGACGGAGCGGATTCGCGGCTTCTCCGGCTGGAACAACGACATCGTTAACGTCGCCGGCTCCGCCGCCGGAGGGCTCGTTACCGTTGCAGGCGCGCTGCTGCTCGGCTTGCTGTGACTCCGGGTCCGGGCGTTAAGCCGAAGCCTGCTGCATAATCCGGGCGATCGTGCGGCCTACGCCGGATTCGAGGTAGTGCGGGGCGATCATATTGGCCGCTTCCTTGACCTCGTCCGGCGCATTGCCCATGGCGACACCCATGCCGGCCCAGCGAAGCATCTCGATATCGTTGCGGTCGTCTCCGAATGCGACCACCTCTTCCGGGCGGATGCCGAGGCTGGCGCACAAGCTGTCGAGCGCGCTTGCCTTGCCGGTACCCTTCGGCTGAACGTCGATGTGCTGTGGTTCGCCCGGCAAGCCGTAGACGATCAGCTCGACGCGGTTGGTCGCTAGCAAGCGCTCATGGGCATCGTACAAGCTGCGGCGGTTTTCCGACGTAAGCAGCACCTTCAGCCAGCTGTAGTCCATCTGGGCGAGATGATGGCTCCGGTCGGAGTCGAACACCCCTTCCGCGCAATAAGCCCGGTATTGGACGTTATGTTGAAAAGCGAACAGGTGAACGGCTTCGACGTCTTTCCAGGGAAGCACGCAGCGGGAGATCAGACGTCCGTCGGCCGACCACGTTTCGCATCCGTTCGTTGTAATCATAGGCAGACGAAGATTCAAGCGTTCGACTACCGGAACCATCCGAAGCCGGTGGCGGCCGCTGACCAGAACGACGGTAATGCCGGAAGACTGTGCCTTCCGGACCCATTCCGCATTTTCCTCCGAAATCGCTCCGCTCCGATCAAGCAGTGTGCCGTCCAAATCCAGTGCAATCATCTTCCAAGTCATTCTGCAACAACCTCCTTGTATAAGTCTCTACGCATTGTGTCATCTAATATAACACATATCTAGCATTCCTACAATGACATTAGATAATATTAACAATTCATGCGACAATATGTTATGAAAAATGACATTTTATCTGGAGTAACGTGTTTCTTGTCGATTTCTATCCTCGCAATTCTAACAGGAACCTGCCAAAAAGCCGCCTCGGCCAGGTTAGCGGAACCTGAGAGTGCGGCTTTGTTCAAGAGCAGGGAAGAGTTCGCCGGCCTGAACCGGCGGTCGCGCGAGCTTACGCCTGCTCCCCCATATAAGGCGCAAACGTGCTTGGCAGCATGATGGTGAATCGCGAGCCGACGCCCAGCTCGCTCGTCGCTTCGATCGTTCCGTTATGCGCTTCGGCCAGCGCCTTGGCGATACTGAGACCGAGACCGACGCCGCCGCTGAAGCGGGAGCGGGACTTGTCCGCCCGGTACAGCCGGTTGAATATATAGGGCAGGTCCTGTTCGCTTACGCCGATGCCGTTGTCTTCGACAACGATTAACGTACGGTCGACGCTCCACGAGACGGCGATCAGCACTTTGCCGCCCTCCGACGTATACTTGATCGCATTGGATACGATGTTGGACAACACCTGAACGATCTTGTCCTTGTCCACCTCGGCGTAGCAGGGAACATAGGCCGGTTCGAAAATCAGCTTAATTCGTTTGCTGCGGGCGAGCGGCAAAAAGTTGGAGTAAACCGTTCGGGCGAGCTCGACCATGTTCGTCCGGCGGACGTACAGCGAGAAGCGGGCGCTTTCCGCTTCGGAGAGCCGCTCCAGATCGTTAACAAGGCGGGACAGCCGGATCAGCTCGTCATAGATGTCCTGGAGCCGGTGAGGCTCCGGATCGTATACGCCGTCCACGATCGCTTCGATTTGCGTAAGCAGAGTAGTGAGCGGCGTCCGCAGCTCATGCGTCAAATCTTCCATCAGAGCGTGGCGCCAGTCTTCCTGCTTCTTCAGCTCCTTGGTCATCTCGTGCAGCGTGACGGCTAGTCTGCGCACTTCCTCCGGGCCTTTGAGCGGAAGGGAGACGTCGCGTTTGCCTTTTCCGATCTCGTTGGCCATCCGGTATACGTCGTTCAGCCGTTTGGTCAACCCGCGCGCGATAAAAAAGCTGAGCAGGACGGAAGCCGCAACGACGCCGATCAGCAGCAGCTTGGAGCGGAACGAAATCGATTTCATAAATTCCGCATAAGCGGGCTCCAGCTCGCTGCTGCTTAATATATATTCCATCCGCAGATAGCCTTGCACTTTACCGTTAGCGGTATAGGGCGATTCGATCGATTTGCTGGACACCGGGATATTCGCCTTGACATACGTATCGAACCAGACTTCTTTGCGGTCCGCACTTTCGAAACGAAGCAGGATGCCGTACAAGGCGGATCGGCGCTGCAGCCATAACCGCTGCTCGTTCGTCAGAGGACCGCTGATAATGCCGTATCCCCGCATGTCGTCCATGACGAGATAGCTGTTCTTATCGATCTGCATCGATTGAAATCGCATGAACAAATTTTGCCAATTCGTATTGTTGACGAACGAGATGAGAAACACGATGCCGATCGAATAAATCAGGAAGCTGCAAAACAAAATAAAGCTCATTTTGCGGAAGGTCGGAAATAGTTTTCTCATGTCTCGGGATCATCCGGCTGCATCGAAAATTTGTATCCCGAGCCTACGACGGTGACGACATACAGAGGGTTCGAAGGGTCGCGTTCGATTTTTTTGCGCAAATTTTTGACATGCGCGTCGATCGCCCGTCCGTCTCCTTGAAAGCGATATCCTTGGACGGTATATGAAAGATCGGAGCGGCTGAATACTTTGCCCGGCTTGCGGATGAGCACGGACAGCAGCTTGAATTCGGTAGCTGTCAGTTGAACGAGCCTCCCGTCCGTAATCACCTCACGGGTATCGGTGTCGACGATCAGCTTGCCGCCGTTGAAATGGACGACCTTCTCCTCGTCGGACGCCCGCTTGACCGGGGCGATGCGGCGGAACAAAGCGTGGATGCGGGCGATCAGCTCCTTCGCCCGGAACGGTTTGACGATATAATCGTCGGCCCCCAGGTTCAGTCCGTTTATCGTATCGATTTCACGAGATTTGGAGGTCAGCATAATGATCGGGACGTTCGATTTCTCGCGAATGCGGGAGCATACCTGCTCGCCGGGCATTCCTTCCAGCATCAGATCGAGAATGATCAGGTCGTGCTGGACGTAATCGAACTTCTGAACCGCTTCGATTCCGTTCGAGGTGTAGTCGGTTTGCCATCCTTCTTTCTCCAAGTAGGCGATAAGCACGTCGCGGATTTTGGGTTCGTCTTCGACAATCAATATATGCAACGGGCATCCCCTCCTAATGTTCTCTTAAAGAGGTTGTTCAAAAAGTCCACTTTTGATCACGAAGCCGATCCGAAAGCCTTCTCGACATCGAATACGGAATTCAGCCGGAACTTCCGGTGCTCACGTAGCTTTCACTACGCTCCGCTCCTCATTTCCTAGCTTCATCCCATCTTCTCGGTGCTGAAAACCGGACTTTTTGAACTCGCACTTAAAAAAAGAATTCCACGGCAGGAGTTGAAAATCCTGCCGCGGAAATCGATTTGGCCAAGCGATTGTGCCGGCCGGGTCTGACTATTCAACCAAACCTGTACGCTCAACGCCTTCAACGAACCAGCGCTGTGTGAACATGTACAGGATCAGCGGAGGCAGGATGACGAGGAAGGCCGTCGCCATCTTGAGCGGTTCGTCGAAGATCGACGGTCCGAACTCTTTCGCCTGCTGATCCAGCACGGCTGCGATTTGCGAGATGCCCATCGACAGCGGGAGCTCCTTCACGCCGTTCAAGTACATGCTCGGCAAGTAGTAGTCGTTCCAAGTCCACACGAAGGAGAACAGGAAGACGACGAGAATAGCCGGTTTTGCCAACGGAAGCATAACTCTGAAGAAAATTTTAAAGACGTTGGCGCCGTCGATTTTCGCCGCTTCCTCAAGCTCTTTAGGCTGTGTGGAGAAAAACTGGCGATAGATGATGACGAACAAGGCGCCTTTGAGACCGTGCCCGAACAAAGCGGGCAGAAGGATCGGGTAGTACGTCTTCATCAGTCCCAATTGGCTCGCAGCGATCAGGTTCGGCAGAATGACGACCTGAGTCGGTACGATAAACGTCAAGATGAGGCAGAAAAACCAAAACTTCTTAAACGGAAACTCGAGCCGGGCGAAGGCGTATCCGGCTACCGCACACGATACCGTCTGGAGGATCGATACGGTAAGCGACATGATCATACTTACCGAGAAGGCGGTCGGATACTTCAGCTTCACCCAGGCGTCCTGCAGGACGCCGGTGTAGATCGCTCTCGGCACCCAGCTGACCGAAGGGTCGAGCAGGTCGGCCGAGTTTTTGACCATCGTGGCGATCATGAACAAAATCGGGTTTAAATAAATATAAGCGACGTCGATCAGGATCAAATACAGAAATATTCGGAAAATGAGGCCCTTGTCCGCCTCTTTACCAAGCACCACATAACGGGTCTTGGTAAGTCCGGCTCTCCAGTTCAGTCCCTCGTAGCGTCTTTCCTTGAAAGCCGCCAACAGTTTGGTCATCGTAGGTCTCCTTTCTCCGTCAACGGGCCATGCCCGCCGCTTTGTTCACTTTATTGAAAATACCCAGTATGATACCGAGGAAGACCAGAATGATAACGAAGTAGATCCATGCCAGCGCGCTGGACTGACCGTAGTTGGAAGTGGAGATCTGGGTCAGGATCGGGTTCGTCGGGAACGTGAACAAGTCGACGGTCGTGTAGATCAGATTGAGCAAAATGAACGGGGTCATGCCTGGCAGCGTAATTTTCCAGAACACTTCCCAAGGCGATGCGCCGTCGATCCGCGCCGCTTCATAAACCGAGCTGCCGATCGTCTGGCGTCCGGCGAGGAAGATCAGAATCTGTACGCCGGAGTACCAGAGAATCAGGACGAACGAGCCCATAACGGCTACGATCGGTCCGGCCCAAGCGCCCGACAAGTTCTGCTGGACGAGAGAGGCGATGTTGTAACGTTCGAGGAAGCCGATGTCGCCTTCCCCTTGCGTCATAAACTCCCGTACGACCTGCCCGGTCGTAAAGATGACGGGCAGGAAGAAGATCGAACGGAAGATCGATCTTCCCGGGAACTTCTGATTCAGCATGATCGCGATGAGCAGCGAGAAGACGAGAATGATCGGGATCATGATGAGCGCTTGCCGTAAAAACGGGAACAGTGAGTTATACAAGATTGCGCCGTTCTCGAGCAGGATGTATTTGTAATGCTTCAGCCCGACGGGAACGATCTCGATCCCGGTACCCAGGATACGGACTTGATGGAAGCTCATGTAGAGCGAGTAGCCGAGAGGGAACGCCATAAAGGCAAAAAATCCGAGTATCCATGGTGCAATAAATAACGAGCCTTCAATCTTGCGGATATGATTGGCCGCTAATCGTTTCTTTTTGACTGTCATGGCGTGGTCCCTCCTTTCACGATCAAGTAGTCGAGCGGCTGAACGGTAATGCTGCCGTTGCGGTACGTTTGAGTGCCGTAGTTAACGATGATCCGCTTGCCGCCGGCATAAGTCGTTTCTTTCACTTCCGGCGCCAGTTCGCGGTGATTAATGATGAACTTGTCTTGCACGTCGCCGAGCGCTTCGTTTACTTTCTGATATTCCTTCACCGCTTCCGCCTCCCAGTCGCGGTAATCCGGGCTGTACGGGTGAAGGTCGGTGTTGGCGTATTTGAACTGTTCGGCGTTCTCGTACAGGAACATGAACGACGGTGCCGAGCCGTATTCCAGATCGCGCAGGAACTGCTTCTGGTATTCGTCGCGGTTGTTGGCCGCGAACGACGTATAGGAGACAAGTCCGTGCAGCGAGATTTGAGCGAACGGGATTGCCGTATCCGAGAACGAGTCGAACGAATAGTCGTCGGACAAACCGTCGATCGCGCTGACGTACGGAACCGCGAAAAAGTTCGTGTGATTCGCGAACGGAGTGTTCGCACCGCGCACGTCGAGACCGCCGTCGCGGAATTTTTTCAGATACGATTGCTGCAGCTTGCGGTTTTCTTCCCGGCTCGCCGGATAGTTCGTGTTGAAGTCGCTGAATACGTCGGCTCCGAGCCCTTCCGCGGTAATGCCGGTTGCTCCGAGATCTTTGATGTACGTGATCTCGCGGTCTAATAGCGAACCGAGGAAGCCCATGCTGACCAGCCGTCCCATCACCGTACCGCCGAGGTCGCGCAATCCGTGACGGTTCCGGTTGAACTTGCCGGCATCCGTGTTATTGAACGCGTAGTTCGTATTCAGGTAAACCGGAATGTCGAGCGTCCGGGCGTACTGGGTGAACTGCTTCATCCCTTCGACGCCGCCGAGCCGCTTGTCGACCCGCAGCGGTGCGCCCAGGGCGTTGTAGCCGTCTTCCTGCCAGCCCAAGTAGTTGACGACCATATTGTCGAGCCCGAGCCCGTACAGCCGCTGGACCATCTTCATAGCGTCCGAGGTGGACGTCGTCTTCAAGTAGCGGTCCGTGATCAGTCCGTCTTCCTGCACAGCGCCGATAATGTTGACGAGCATCGGCATTTTGTTGCTTTTCGGCGTAATCGTCTTCAAGTCGTGCGTCTTGATCAAATATTCGCGGTAACGTTCCGCCATGCCGACATAGTTGGCTTTCGGCTTATCCAGAAGCACGTAGCGGACGGCACGGTCGCCTCCGAAGCGTTCGTCCTTGTTGTAAGTCGTAAAGGAACGGTTTTTGGCTTCGTTCGTTACTTGCCGATACGTGGAACGGTAGTTTTGCTGACCGGTGATCCAGTTGTATCCGCTGAATACGCCCGATGGAGATCCGACGATCTCGACTTGCTCGGCGCCGTCCTCGACGATCGCGAGGTAAGCACGGTCTTGCGATTTGGCACCATATACGGGCATAACGACCTGATTGCGGGAGTTAGGCTCGCTGTTTACTTTAAACGACAAGTCTTGGCCGTAAATCGGCTCCTGGTAGATCCGGTTGACGTTCGTGCTGTTCGGATCGTAAGGAATCAGGGCGCCCGAGCCGTCCGGTACGAACAAGTAGCCGTCCTGGCCTTCGGAACGCTCCGCTCCGAAGAACGGGTACAGTCTGACCCAAATCAGGCTGAGCTTGCCTTCCTTGACGCCGGAATCGATGATTTTGGTGACGACGGAATCGCCGTCCACTTTTACTTCGATCGGTATCGTAATTTCCTTCGACGGCATGTCGAACGTTAAGCGGAAGCCGCCGTCGATTGTAGCGATGTCCTTGATCTCTCCGCGCTCTTCCAGCAGGTTGGACTCTTTCGGCTGGGACAGCTTGCCGGACAGATCGATGTAACGGAACATGACGGGGGAGCGAAGATGCACCCGCCACTGGCCTTCCTGCGTTTCGTTGGCCCATTGATCCGGGCTCGGATAAGACCGCCATACGTTGCCGTTGCGCTTGTCGACTACGGCGAAATGTCCCGACGCCGCATCCATTTTCAGCTCCAGCTGAGGAGTCTGGGCAACCGTCTTCATATTGGCGTCGTTCGGCAGCTCGGCCGGTCCCTTGTCGACCTTCACGGCTCCTGGAGCCGCTACGGCGGCCGCTTCGGCCGCCTGTCTGCCTAGCGTACCCGTATCGAGACGGGTCAGGACGAAGATGGCGAGCGCCACGACTAGTACGATAATGACCCAAGCCGTTACCGGTATGCGTTTGATAACCGTCACCGCAGCCTCACCTCCTGGTAAACTTCATACACGAAGTCCTTCAGATCGCTGCTGAGGCCCAAGATAACGAGCAGGAGCACGGTAAGGATGAGGAACGCCAGGATGGACAACACCAGGTTGACGATCGTTTCTCCGACCGAGTAGTTTTGCAGCGACTGGACTTTCCAGAAAAACATAAGTCCTGCCCACAGATACATCATGTTAAGAATAAAATCGTAAATCGCCAGCTCGGAATTCGTCATAATATTCGAAATGATCGCAATCGGGATTCCGACCAGGATGACCGGCATCAGCGCGTAGGCGCTGCCGACGAAGACGTCCTTGAAGCGGCCTTCACCGCGATAAATCGAGCTGACCAGGTAGTTCGAGACGACCCAGCCGATCCAGATCAGCGCAAACTGCAAAAAGTGCGAGAGCACGTTGAACCGGTTCAGGTCGGTCATGTTAAACGAAAAGCTGGTGTACAGCCGCATAATGACCAGAGATGCGTAAGCGCACGCCAGAACGGCAAGCGCGCTCCAGTATCCGCCTTTGTTCTCGTAGCGGAGAGCAGTGAAGCCGTCGATCGGATGCTTCAGCAGGTAGAACATATGCCGGAACTGGACGGCGGCCGAATTTTGCGACCGTTTGCGGTTTTTCCAGGCATTCCGCCACTTGGTTTTACGGGTCAGCCGTTCAAATAAGGCAAGACCGATTACAAGAACAAGCACGATGGAAGCCATCAGCGAGAAGTTTTTCTGGAACCATTGAAGCCGGATTTGCCAGAACGCGTTGGAAAATCCTTTGTGGTCTTCGGCGCGTTTGAACAAATCGCGGGCTTCCTCGTAATTGCCCTGTTTGTAGGCGGCTTTTGCGAGACCGAGCATGGCCGGCGAGAAGTTGGCGTTCAGGCGCAGCACTTCGCGCCATGGACCTTCGCTCTCTTCGTAACGGCCGGCAAGCGTCAGCTTGTTCGCCTCGTTCACTTTCATGCCGAATTCCGACAGTCTGAAAATTTGGACGACGCCTTCCTGGCCGTCGAGCAAATACAAGTCGTTACGCGAGCTGGCGTCGACGGCGACCGGATTTTTCATCAGGCCGAGCTGAGTCGTGTTCGCCGAGGAAGGGCCTGCCCAGAAGAACAACAGGTTTCCGTTCGCGTCGTACTGGTTAATATATTTGTACGAAGAGTCGATCGCCGTAATGTTGCCGTTGGAATCGACGGCAAGGTCGATCAGCTGTGGCGTCACTTGTCCGCCGGTAGCGAACCGGATATCCATTCTCCGGACTTCGCCGTATACGTCCGTATCGGTCTTGAGCAGGTTCATGCCCCGGATGCTCAGCTTTTTGATCTGATTTTTCTTGATGCCTTGCCCCGCCGTAGTCGTGTACATGAACCCGTCGTTATCCACGGCGACGCTGCTGATCGCGCCTGGCAGCTTGCTGATTTCGTTCGCGTACATTTCCTTCGTGTAGAGCAGGCGTTTTACCGCATCCAGCGGAGAGAACACCGTGGCGTTGGCTCCGTAGAAGCTTTGGAATTTGCCTTCCGGATCGAGCTGCAGCAGACCTTGGTAGCCGCCGAGTACGGCGATGTACAGAAATCCGCGCTTGTCGACGACGAGCCTTGTCGGATCGTACTTGAACGCTTCCGGAATGAACTTGGAGTCCGGTCTGCCGTATTCTTTGGTAGATCCGTCCTTGTTAATGCGGATGACCCGCTTGTTGCCGGTGTCGGCGATGTAGATGATGCCGTCATCCGTAACGAAGACGCCTTCGGGTTTATTCAGCGGCTTGCCTTCAACAGTAGCTTCGATGTAACGAATCCATTTGCCGTTGGAATCGAATTGGACGATCCGGTTATTCCCGGTATCAGCTACATAGATGTTATCGCTTTTATCGATAAAAATATCTTTCGGGTTTTGCAGCGGCGAAGCTTTTTCAGTTCCCGGTTTGTCTTTATCCGGCACGGTTAAATCTTTGCCGAATATTCCGACCGGAGTATACGCCGGCTGCGTCCAGATCAGGCGTCCTTGCTTCTCCTTGGAGTTCGTCCAGTACGGCACTTCCGCAAATGCGGTCATCGGCATCACCGCGACGGCAACAGCCAAAGTCAGGACGAGAAGCATCAGGATCCGCCGGCTTTTATTCAGGTTCATGGTCAGACCTCCGAATCAGTCTAGTCCTTATTTAATGCCGGAATGTGCCATCGTGGCGATGACTTTCCGCTGGTAGAACAAGAAGAACAGCAGGTTAGGCAGGAAGAGGACGAGTGTAGCCGCCGCTGCCGCGCCTTGTCTTGCTACTGCGTTCGCCGCTCCGCCAAGAATCGTCTGGAGGAAAAACGGGAACGTCTTCATCGCTTCGTCCTGCATGAACAAGCGGGACGGTTCGATATTGATCCAAGCGCCTTGGAACGTCAGGATCGACACCGTAGCGACGGCTGGCATAATCATCGGAATGACGATTTTATAAAATACGGTCCATTCGCGGGCGCCGTCCATCTTGGCCGCCTCCAGCAGTTCGTTCGGCACCTGATCGACGAACTGTTTCATCAGGAACACGCTGACCGGGGCTGCCAAATAAGGAAGCAGATGGCCCAAATAGTTGTTCATGATGCCCAGTTTCGATACGACGAGGTAACGCGGAATCCCTACGGTCTCGCTCGCGAACATCAGTGTCAGAATGATCGTCGCGAACAAGAAGTTACTCCCGGGAAACTTGTGCTTTGACAGCGGGTAAGCGCACAGGGCGCTTACAATGACGACGCCGATTACGGTGAGCGTAGTCGCTACGATACTGTTGAACAAATACCGGGTAACCGGTACTACGGAGTTGCTTGACAGGGTGAACAATTCGATAAAGTTTTGCAAGGTCGGCTCCGCCACATAGATGCGCGGCGGATAAATAAACAGCTCATGGAACGGCTTCAAAGAATGCGCGAATATAAATACCAGCGGGATGAGCATAAAGATCGCAAGCAGCGTTAAGATCGCAATCAGCACTTTTTGAAAGCCGTCGATCTTATTCAGCCTGTTTTTTCTTTTGAGCCGCATCGATGTCCAGATTCGCTTTACCGGGTTGGTGGCGCTAGCAGCCATTACTCATCACCTCGACTTCCAAATAGCCTATGACTGAGCTTGTTCGCCAAGTACATCATGATCAGCAGGAATACCGAGATAGCCGAAGCGTAACCCAACTCGAAGCGGATATCGCCGTAGTCCTGAATATGGCTCATCAGAACGTGCCCCGCATATTGCGGTGTCGGGATGGTACCGGACAACGTCGCTCCGATCTCCCCGGCCTTAAACGTACCGACGATCGCCATAACGGCGCTGAATAACATCTGCGGCTTCATGGACGGAATCGTAATATACCAGATTTCCTGAAGCCTGCTCTTGATGCCGTCGATGCGTCCGGCTTCGTACAGCTCTTTGTTGACGTTCAGAATACCTGCAAGCTGGGCCAGGAAGCCGATGCCCATACTGGCCCATAACGTAACGACGACCATGGAGCCCATCAAATATTTGACGTCGGTAACCCAGAGGACCGGTTTGTCGATCAGGCCCAATTGAAGAAGAATACTGTTCAAGTAGCCGATCCGGTCGCCGTTCAGCAGCGGGAGCCATACGGCGGCCAGCGCCGGACCTGCGACGAGCGAAGGGCTGTAAATGATCAGCGCGTACACGTTTCGCGAGAAGCTCGGCAGCTGCGAGATCAGCCAGGCGAGTATGAAGGAGGCGATGTAGCCTCCCGGCCCAACGAGAATCGCGAACTTGATCGTGTTCGGCAGTGCGTGCTTCAGGAAGATCAAATCCTGTGACAGCAAGTACAGGAAGTTCTGCCAGCCGACGAACCGGGGCGGCTGGAGTCCGTTGAAATACGTAAAGCTCAGCAGGACCGCCACGATGATCGGAATCAAAATAAACAGCGTAAAGCAAATGACGAACGGTGCGATAAACAGATAAGACAACCGGTACGACCAGATCAGCTTCATATAGTTTTTCAGCCGTGTTCCTAGTGCCGGTTTGTTGTTCAGGGGCACCGAAACACCGGTTTTACTTGTTAACAAATCGGTCAACCCCTTCCCACGGTTTGGTTACTTGAGGCAGGTCCAGCGTATGCAGCACAGTACCGTCAGGCGAGACGAAGCCAAACTCCTGTTCCTTCCGGACCATCTCGCGGTCGATATTGACGACGGCTTCCTCCAGCGATTCGCGGTAGTTCATCCCGTCGACGACCGTCCGGTTCCAAGCGTTGTTCAGCTCCCGCGCTACGAAGTAGGCGCCTGGCGGGTTCGCCATTTCCTTGTACCATCTCCACTGCTCGAGGATGACGTTGCGGTCTTCTCTCGACCATGGAAGCCTTGTGAACGCTTCGACATTAGCGGTCGCCCAGCGGAAGGTGATGCCGTTGAACGACTCGAGATCCATGCCGTACCGCTCTTGCGTATCGGCCGAAAGCAGCCATTTCATATATTCCCATGCATCTTCTTTTTTCTGCGAGTTTTTGTACATAAACGCCGTCGTTTGACCGCCGGAGGACCAGCGTGCGACCGTGCCGTCCGGCTGTTTGATGCCCGGCAGCGGAGCGATTCCCCACCATCCGGTCAGCTCGGGAGCTGCTACGGCCAGCTGGATGTAAGTCGTATAGTCGGCCACCCCGATCGGCATGTAGCCTTTACGGAAATGCTGATAGAAGTTCGGAACGCTCTTCTCCAGATCGTAAATGTTAAACAGATCGGTCCATTGCTTGAAGCCTTTGAACGCTTCCGGCGTGCTCAGTGCCGTTTGCATGCCGTCCTTGGTGAAGAAGTCGGCGCTGTTCTGATAGATGAACGTAATGAAGTCGCCTGTCGGCACGTAGAAATTGTAGCCGCTTTGCTGCAGCGTCGGCAGCATCTCGTACACTTCATCCCACGTATCCGGAATTTTCAGGCCGAGCTGCTCCATAATGTCTTTCCGGTAGAACATGACTTTAAATTGCTGGGTTTCCGGCAGAGCGTAATATCCTTTGTTATAGAAGAAAGGCATTAGCGCACCGGGTGCAAACTCGTTCTTGACCTTCTCGAAATCCGGGAATTCGCTCAAATCCTGCAGTGCTCCCCGCATCGCGAAGTCGATCGATTTGTCCTGAGGCTGCCCGAGCACGAGGTCGGGAGTGATGCCTGCGGCGTTTGCGTAGATCAGCAGGTTTTCGTCGGCAAGCAGGTTGACCTTGACGCGTACACCGGTCTGCGGGGTGTACAGCTCGTCGCTCAGTTCCTGCAGCAGGTTGACGAAGTCGCGTCCGCGCGCTACCCATACGTTAAGCGCATCCGGATCGATGTCGGTAATGTCTTCTTTCTTAATGAAGGATAAGAAGAAGTTAACGATGGTCGCTTTCGATTTCTCGAAAAAGTTCGCTTCCATCTTCGGCATAGCCGTTCCGGTCGGCACGATATAAAATTGATCGAGCTGGAGCGGCGATTTGATCAGCGTTTCACGAAGTCCGCCGATTTTTTCCTGGAGGCTTGCGATCGAATCCATATGGTACGGAATCTCGTTCGGATAGCGCAAGTAGCTGTCCAAGTCCCGCTGTACGCTCTGGATCGTCTGATACACGTTGTCCGGCTTGCCGTTCGCTTTCAGCTGCTCGTCAGCCATAATGACCAGCCGCTCGCGCACCGCTCTCAGCTTCTCCGGCAATTCGGGAAATTCTTCCTCGATTTTCCATGTCCGGTTAACGTCTACGACGGCACCTGTCAACGCTTTAAGTTCCGCTGTCACTTCGCGAAGCAGGTTGGTCGTTTCTTCGGATTGAATGATAACGGTTTGGAAAGGCGACGACGTTGCGATCATCGTAATGGTGTGCTTGCCTTTCTCAAAATAAAACTCGAACGGATTGCCCGCTTCGTCGGAAAGCGTTATCCCTTTCCATTTGTTCACGTACGGGAATTTGTATTCCAGCAGCTCGCGGAACGGAACTTTGCCGTCGATCATAATCGTCCGGTAAGCGGCCATGTTGGTCAGCGTATTTTGCAGAGCGCGCATGGCGATTTTGTAACGTCCGCTTTCGGGTGCTTCGAACGTCCAGGAGACGGTCTGGCCGCCGGTCTGCCAGCGGGCGCCCCCGACGGTATTAAATCTTTCATTCCCTTGGGACAGAGGAACGGAAAGCGGGTCCTTATTAACGACCATTTGGATGGCGACGTCGTTTTTAGTACCCATTTCTTCCGCCTGGAAATTCACGATATTGCCGGAAGAAGCTTGAGTTGCCGGCAGCTGCGCGGCGTATTGCTTGTAATCGACGAATTGCTGCGGAGGGGTGATCCCGATCGAGCCGATCGCGATCGGTTCGCTGCCTGCAAGCCGGATCGTATGCTCGCCTGCCGACAGATAAAACTTCAATGGTTCGCTGTACGAGTTAATCGAATCCCGGAACGGTTCGTCTAGCCATTGGTTAATGGATACGGACCTTGGCCGGATGTCGTCGTTCTTGAAATCCACCTTGGCGGGAAGTTCGTCCTTGAACAATCTGCGGAAGACGATCGCTCTGGCTTCCCGGTACGGGAACTGTCCATCGACGGTGACGGCCAGCTGTACCGGTCTCCGGTTCAACGAGCTGGTATTGTTCGGATCGTACGGATAATATTGCAGATTCATCTGATACAGTCCGGCTTTATCGACGCGAACCCGGTATTCGACCCAGTTGTCGCGTTCGCTCTTCCAGAGCAGCACGTTGTCTTTGCCTTGATACGATCCGCTCTGTGCCTGCTTGAACTCCGACTGGTTGGAAATGTCTGCGCCGTTGATCTTATAGGAGCCGCTTCCGGGTGCATAACCTTTCGTTGTCCAATCGGCCAGCGTCTGGGCGAAATAGGGCTCGAATTTGCCGAACATGCTCGACGTGGTTAAGTCGGCAGCCTTGGCGGATGTCGCCGGGTTCGGGGTTTTCGTTGCGGCCGTATCGGCGAATGCCGACTGCAAAGGCGAAGGACCGACGAAAGTTGGACCGAGAAGGACAGACACCGCGAGGACGACGGCTACGACCGCCCGCTTATTTTTGGTACGGGTACGTTGCAAGGGTAGATCCTCCTTCCTTGAATTACGATTCGGTAAGCCGCACTCCGCTATCCCGATCGAAGAACAGCGCTTTGTGCATATCGAAAGCTACCGATACTTTCATCTCGTCATTGTAAAAGTTGCGCGGACTCGTACGTACGACAAGCATGTTCGGCCCGCCGATATCCAGATGAAGGAAGCGGTCGGCTCCCATCAGCTCGTTGAACTTGTGGATGCCGTTAACGACGGCGTTGGGGAACGCATCGAATACGATCTGATCGACGCTGATGTTCTCCGGGCGAACGCCCAGGGTGACGACTTTGTTGACCAGCCGCTTGGCGGTCAGCTCCTTGGCCTTGCCCAGCGGAATTTCGAGGGCGAAGCGGCTTGTGTGGAATTCCAGCTTGCCTCCGTGTTCCTCCAGTCTTCCATCGATGAAGTTCATCGGAGGCGAACCGATAAAGCTGGCGACGAACGTATTGCTCGGATTGTTGTAAACTTCCTCCGGCGTGTCGACCTGCTGGATGATGCCGTCCTTCATAACGACGATCCGGTTGGCCATCGTCATCGCTTCCGTCTGGTCATGCGTAACGTAAATCGTCGTAACTTCGAGCTGCTTGTGCAGCCGGATCAACTCGGCGCGCATCTGTACGCGCAGCTTGGCGTCAAGGTTCGACAAGGGCTCGTCCATAAGAAACACTTCGGGGTTCCGTACGATCGCGCGGCCGAGTGCGACCCGCTGGCGCTGACCCCCGGACAGCTGCTTCGGCTTGCGTTCCAGATACTGCTCGATCTCGAGAACGCGGGCCGCGCGTTTGACGGCGATGTCGATCTCATGCTTCGGCATTTTGCGGAGACGCAAGCCGAAAGCGATATTTTCGTACACTGACATGTTCGGGTACAGGGCGTAGTTCTGGAACACCATCGCGATGTCCCGGTCTTTCGGAGGAAGATCGTTAACCAGCACGTTGTTAATGTAAATCTCGCCCTTGCTGATGTCCTCCAGGCCCGCGATCATGCGGAGCGTAGTAGATTTGCCGCAGCCCGACGGGCCGACGAACACGACGAATTCCTTGTCTTCGATTTCCAGATTGAAATCTTTGACTACGGGCAACTTGTCTTTGCCGTAATGCTTGTAGACGTGGTTGAACAAGATCCGCGACATATGCCGAATACCCCCTTGATAGTGAATTAACAGAAAGCGTTTGCAAATCGTTATAACTTCCATTATAAGAATAGGGCTGTGAAATTGGTGTGAAGAAAACGACATGATTCGCGAGGAAACCGGATGTTAGACCCGGAACATACCGGTTTCATGTGAATTTCGCGTGAATTTAAAGATATTATGAATAATACGGCAGTCCCGTTCCTTCTTATTCCTATTTGATGTAAGTAAATTTTATATGAAGATTAAGAGCGCCTGATGCAAGTCCGGGCAAGTCGTTGTATGATTGAGAAAACGATTACTATAGGAGGAGTTCCGTTGCCTTACGAACAATACGAGGACAGCGTCAGACTGGAAAAACGAAAACAGGCCAAGCAAAATGAAACCTCGCCATATTGCGACTTTATTTACTACGAATCGTCACGAACGCCGGGGGTGATGCTGGCGGCACGCATCGTAAAACCGGAGAAGCCGTCTTATATTCTCGCAGGCACGCATGGCTGGCATATGAGCATCCCCGCCTTCAAGCCGATGGAGGAGCCGCAGCAGGGCAACCATTATTTGAGGGTGGATGTCGATATGCGAGGCAGGGCGCACTCGGAAGGGGCGCCTGATTGCAACGGCTGGGAGCTGTACGATGTAATCGACGCCATTCAGTATGCGCGGGAGCATTACGCCGAGTATATCCTCGATCCGGATATCGTTTATTTCGAGTCCGGAAGCGGAGGGGGCGGCAATGCAATGGCGATCGCCTGCAAATTCCCGGACTATTTCGCCGCCGTCACCGCCTTGTGCGGCATATCCGATTATGCGCTCTGGTACGATAACGACGAGATCGGCGAATTCCGCGACGAGATGGACGTCTGGATCGGCTGCGCGCCGAAAGACAATCCGATGGCGTTCCGTTCCCGCAGCGGGCTGGATCTGATCGGCAATCTGACGAGCCCGGTTTATCTGGCCCACGGCGAGACGGATATCCGCGTGCCGGCGGATCACTCGCGCCTGTATGCCGCAAAGGCCGCCGAGATCGGCAAGGGCGATCTGATCACGTATTACGAGCTGCCCGGAGTAGGCACCCGGGATCATTGGGGCAACGCGACCGGCGAGATGCTGGACAAAGTCCGGAGCGAAAGCGAGTTAAACCGCGCCCGGCATCGCCGGCCGGTTGAACTTCCGGAGCGCGGCAGACTGACGGTCGGCGGATACTTGTTCACGCGCCGATTCTCCGTCGTGCTCGATTCGCTCGATAAGGTGGCGGTACTGGAGTACGACCTCGCCGCCGGCAAGTTCGAGCTGTCGTGCGAAACGGGGTGCACGTATACGATCACGGCCGGCGGCGAGACGGTTTCGGGAACTGCAGCCGCAGCTGTCTGAAACGCGGAGGGCATCCCGGACCGGGCGTGTAACGGTACATGGGTAAAATGGACATAACGGGCAAACATATGAACATGCTGGATAAATGGACAAACGGATGAACGGATGAACGGACAAACGGATAGATGAACGGATAAACGGAAATAACAGCCGTGACCGACATAATGGACATAGCGGACAAACCGACATAGCGGACGTAACGGACATAAAGAACAAACGGATAAACGGACACAACGGGCACAACTAACACAACAGACACAACTAACACAACTAACACAACAGACACAACAGACACAACAGACACAACAGACACAACGGACATAACCCATAGACCGGGCGGTACGAGCAAAGAGCCCGCATCGGCTGTTGAGGAATCCTGTTTGTTGTTGAGAAACCCTGTTTTTTGAAAAGGATTGTAAGCTTGGAGATTTTCCGTCGCTAGTAGTCTCTCAGATCGTGTTTTCAATCGATTTTCTACTTTATGGCAAGTCCACCCTCATTAGAATTTAGTGCTGCAAATTTCTATAGGCACCCTTAACAGTCCGGGGATGCACATGCTTCATCGTTCGTTTACAGGCAGAAGCCCGGCTGTGAAGCGGAGACGTCGCCGCTGTCGGGTATCGCGATAGTCAGTTCTCAAGGAAGGACTGCTCCCCTGCGGAGCGGTCTTTTTTAAATTTATCGCCAGAAAGTATCGTGGGAGTGGCTCTAAATCTCGGTAAACGACAGCGTCAAAAGACGCCGGTAGGTGTTTATCCTTGATCTTCCAGAAAACTTAAATTCTTTACCGTGCTAAAGTGAAGGGGTACCCTACTTGGCGTTAGAGATCGTATACTCAGGTTCGATGACTAACGAACCGTATCGTGCTTATGGCTGAAAAACGGCGATTTTCCGGGCTTAACGAATCGAGGTAACGTTATCGAACTGAAAGCGGAAAAAAACGATCCGAATTTGTGGGAATAACCATACAAGAGTTCGTTACAAATTCAAACGTCCGCATTCGGCTCTGATAGCGGATTCCGGGTTCGTTAGCCATACTACCGCATGAAGGCAACGCGACTTAACGGTGGTTGGAGCAGCAACCCATTCCCCCCGACGAGCCGCCGTATGGGCTGCTCCATTCGAAAGGCGATATTGAAGCAAAAAATTGTTGTCCACATTAAACCGACAGCCTCCTATTCGTTCCCATTTAATATCGCAAAAGGCGGAGGGGCATATTCGCCGATTGTTCGCAAAACGCTTTTTTTGAAGAGCAGGCTTCATCCGACGGTCAAGCCCAACTGTTACAAGATGGAAATCGGCAGTAAATGCCCGAGGTTGCTTAGCTTATTAGACGAAAACGCGAGTATTTTCTGTTCCGGGCAAATATCCGGCATTGACAATGACAATGATAACCATTATCATTTATGGAAGGAGATAATGAGAAACGTTATCATCGATCGATTTAACTAATAACTATGAACCCAAACAATCCTATATTCCGATAAGGAGTGGACGTCATGTCTCGTTTATTTGCCGAGAGGCTTCATATTGCATACGGTGAGAAAGTGATTGTCGATCAACTGAATCTATCGATTCCGGCCGGTAAAGTAACGGCGCTCGTCGGAGCGAACGGTTCGGGGAAATCCACGATCCTGAAAACGATGGCGCGCATTATGAAGCCGCAGAAGGGCGGCGTCTTTCTGGACGGCAAGTCGATCCATCAGATGCAGACGAAGGAAGTCGCCAAGCAGCTCGCCATTCTTCCGCAAAACCCGGTGGCGCCGGAAGGCCTGACGGTTAGCGAGCTCGTATCGTTCGGGCGTTTTCCGCATCAGAAAGGCTTCGGCTCGCTCAGCAAAGAAGACAAGGAAATGGTGGCATGGGCACTGCAAGTTACGGGGATGACGGAATTCTCAGACCGTCCGATCGACCAGATGTCAGGAGGTCAGCGGCAGCGCGCCTGGATCGCGATGGCACTGGCGCAGGGGACGGATATTTTGTTCTTGGACGAACCGACCACGTTCCTCGATATGGCTCACCAGCTGGAAGTATTGAAGCTGCTGGAGCGGCTTAACAAAGAAGAAGGCCGGACGATCATCATGGTCGTGCACGACCTGAATCACGCTACGCGTTATGCCCATCACGTCGTGGCCATCAAGCACGGCAATGTGCTCTATGAAGGCTCGCCGACCGAGGTTGTTCATAAAGAGATGCTCCGCGAGGTGTTCGGGATCGAAGCGGACGTCATTCCGGATCCGCGGACCGGCTCGCCGCTCTGCCTGCCTTACGGCTTGGAAGGCGACAAATCGGAGGAAGAACCGGCTGACGTCGCTTCTGGCGGTGTCAATGCCGAGGAAAGACAGCCGGCCGCAGCCGGTTCCGCAGCGGTATAGCCGCGATATAAACGTATACTTGTCCCCCTCTCCCGTGCTATCATACAAGCAGCAGCAGGTTGAAACCGGCCGCTTCGCGTATATGCGGAAAGGGCCGAAGCAGAAGTAGAGGGAGAAGTTCCCTCTACTTCTTTTCGATCCGGCAGACGGTAAACTGCATGCCAAGAGGGAGGAACGGGAGTGGGAGAAACGATTTGGATCAACGCTACTCTGTATACGGAGCATCGTGTGATCGAGAACGGCCGTATAATTGTAACAGAGAGCGGGACGATACGGGCGCTGGGGGACGAGCTGCTGCCGATCCCTGCGCATGCGCGGATTTGCGATTGCAGGGGAGCGCTGCTCGTTCCGGGTTTTATCGATGTCCACGTGCATGGCGGTAACGGGTTCGGGATGATGGAGGGGACGCGCGAAGCGCTGGACGGAATGAGCCTCTATCATGCCCGGCACGGGACGACCGCTTTTCTGGCGACGACCTCGACGGCCGATATGGAGACGATCAAGCAGGCGCTGCGCAATGCCGCCTCCCATGTCGGACTTACAGCCGGGGCCGAGCTGGCGGGCATCCATCTGGAGGGCCCTTATCTGGACGTCAAGCGGCGCGGCGCGCAAAGCGAAGCGTTTCTGAAGCTTCCCTCCGGAAGTGAAATCGATGAACTGTTGGAAGTTGCCGGCGGACACCTTCGTCTGGTGACGCTCGCCCCCGAGATCGAGGGCGGCCTGCAAGCCGTCAAACAGTTCGCGGAGCGCGGCGTAACCGTATCGGCGGGCCATTCGGATGCGACGTTCGCCCTGATGAAAGAAGCGGTCAGCCTGGGGGTGAGCCATACTACGCATCACTTCAACGGCATGAGCCCGATGCATCACCGGGAACCGGGACTGGCCGGAGCCGGGCTGCTGATGGACAAGCTGACGACGGAGCTGATCTGCGACGGCATCCACGTTCATCCTGCTGTGGTGAAGCTGCTGTTCGAGATGAAGGGACCGGGGAATGTATGCATGATCACCGATGCGGTCAGCCCGGCGGGATTACCGGACGGAGCGTACGGCAGCGTCGTCGTGAGGGCGGGAGAAGTGATGCTGAAGGACGGATCTACGCTGGCCGGAAGCTCCTTGACGATGCTGCAGGCGCTCAAAAATGCGGTCAAGTTTACCGGATATCCGCTCGAAAAGCTGCTGCCTTCGATGACCTCCGTGCCGGCACGCCAAGTGCGGCTTGACAAAGTAAAAGGATCGCTGAGTCCGGGCAAACACGCCGATTTCCTTCTCCTCACCCGGGAGCTGGAGCTGATCTCTACCTATGTGCGGGGCGGCGAAGTGTACCATGCAGGGCTTGACGAGGCGTAGCACGGGCAATCCAAGGCGCGGAGCAGGCGGCAAAGGAAACGGCGCGTACCCGGCTTCGCAGATTTGGCCTACATACGTAAAAACCTCCGAAACCCATAAACGGGCCGGAGGTTTTTTCGCGTTGCGGTCCATGCAGGCTGCCAAGCAGCCTTGCGCGGCGTGTGCTATACCCGTGAAATGCTGGGCCAACCGTTACTTGGTCAACTGCTCCATCTGCTCGATCAAGCTTTCGAACACGCTCATCGCCTGACGGATCGGCTCCGGCGAGGACATGTCAACGCCGGCGCGTTTCAAGATTTCGATCGAATAGTCGCTGCCGCCGCTTTTCAGGAAGCCGAGATAACGTTCGACGGCCGGTTCGCCTTCGTCGAGAATTTGTTTGGCAAAGCTGGTTGCGGCCGAGAAACCCGTCGCATATTTGAATACATAGAAGCTGTTGTAGAAATGGGGGATACGAGCCCACTCCATCTCGATATCCTGGTCGACCGCCATCGCCTTGCCATGGTACAGCACGTTCAGGTCGTAATAAATTTTGCTGAGGTCCTGATGCGTCAGCGCTTCGCCATTCTCCGCCTTTTCGTGAATGATCTTCTCGAATTCGGCGAACATCGTCTGACGGAACACGGTCGTCCGGAACTGGTCGGCGTAATACGTAAGCAGGTACATTTTTTCCTTTGGATCGGTCGATTTGTCCAGCATATAATCCATCAGCAGCGCTTCGTTAAGCGTGGATGCGACCTCGGCGAGGAAGATCGTATACTGGGCGTCGCGGTATTCCTGATTCGTATCGGACAAGTACGAGTGAATCGCATGGCCCATCTCGTGCGTCAGCGTGAACATGCTGTTCAGATTGTCCTTGTGGTTCAGCAGCACGTAGGGATGCGTGCCGTACGCGCCCCAGCTGTAAGCTCCGCTTCGCTTGCCTTCGTTCTCGTATACGTCAATCCAGCCTCCGTTGAAGCCTTCCTCGAGAATGTTCCGGTAGTTTTCGCCGAGCGGTTTGATGCTTTCCATGACGGTTTTTTTCGCTTCTTCGTATGTAATGTCCAGCTTGTACTCGTCGACGAGCGGAGCGAACAAGTCGTACATGTGCAGGTCGTCAACTTTGAGCAGCTTCTTGCGAAGATCCATGTACCGGTGCAGCAACGGCAAGCTTTCATGAACAGCGGCGATCAGATTGTTGTATACGTCCACCGGAATTTTATCGCCGTAGAGGGACGCTTCCAGTGCCGACGGGTATTTTCTGGCTTTGGAATAAAACAAGTTTTTGGTGACGTTGGCGCTGAGAGTCGACGCGAGCGTATTGCGCATTTTGCCGTATGTGGCGTACATCGTCTGGAAGGCGTTTTTGCGGACTTCGCGGTTGCGGCTCTCCAGAAATTGAATGTACCGGCCGTGGGTCAGCTCGACTTCTTCCCCGTCTTCGTTTTTCACTTTTGGGAATTTCATGTCCGCATTGTTGATCATGCCGAAAATCGTGCTAGGCGCTTGGGACATATTGCCGACTTGGGCGAGCAGAGCTTCCTCCGCTTTGGATAAAATATGCGGCTTTTGGCGAAGCATATCTTCCATCGTCTTTTTGTACGGGGCCAGCTCCGGGGCGCTGACGAGCGCGCTCAGCTTGTCGTCCGGCAGGCTTAATATTTCCGGAGTGATATACGACATGGCTTCGTTCACTTCAACGCTCAGCCGTTTCGTTTTCTCGGATAACGCCTGATAGGTCGGGTCGGCCATATCCTCATGGTGGCGCATGTTGGCATATACGTACAGCCGCTCGGTATGAAGGGAAATTTTGTCTTCGAGCTCGAAGCATTCTTTAATCGACTTCGCGTTGTCGAGCTTGCCCTCGAATTTGCCGATATCTTTGGCCAGCTTTTTCACTTCGTCGTATTCTTGGTCCCAGACTTTCTGGCTTTCGAACAAATCTTCGAGCTTCCAGCGGTGCTCGGCGGGAACTTCGGAACGTTTGATCACTTGACTCATGGGTACCCTCCTATCGGTTTTCGAAGGTTTGGCATCTTGAACGGCGTAGACGGGTGCGGCTGCGACGGCTGCCAGGCAGACGGTTGCGATGACCGGTACTAGTTTCATGGGACCTCCTGAAATCTTTGCGAAGCAAAGATTTACTTCGAAAGCGCTGCTGATCTTTGCGAAGCAAAGATTTACTTCGAAGGCGCTACTGAGCTTTGCGTTAGCAAAGATTGCTTCGAAAGCGCTACAGCAAACTCCCCTAGTATGGCCGAACGGCCGTGCTTTTATGAACGGGCACGCAAGCCTTACGCCTGCCGGTCATCCCGCGCCAAGAAGACTAAACACGATGATAAAAAACGAGCAGCTTACGAGCACGACGGCGACCAGCGCAAGCAAACGCCGCATTTGGGGCGGGATCGATTCTTTTTTCATAATCAGAATAAGCGCCAATGAAAAAGCGAGAATCGTAAACAATACGACCGATCCGGTGTCATTCATGAGGTCACCTCGTTTACTCGTCAAGATGGTGCGGTTTGGAAGCCGCTTCCTGTTACTTATTCTATACCAGAGAGCCGAATTCCTTTCCGGATTAATGGTGATTTGACGAATGCATGTCCCGTCCGGAACGGTAAGTAAACAACCGGTTTGCGACGTTTTTGACGCCGGACGCAACGCAGCCGGTCATTCGCTTCATAAATCCGGCATATGTTCCAAGCAGCCGCGAATAAAGATGAGCAATGGACTCGAATAAACGCGGGGAAGTCTAGTCTGAACACCTTCCCGGCGGAGAGGATGGGAAACCGATTGGAAAGCGGCCCGTTACCGATAGGCTGGAGTATGGCGCTAATTGTGGCTTTGGTGATGCTGAACGGTTTTTTTGTCGCGGCACAATTTGCGATGGTCAAAATACGCGGCACCCGGATTGAAAGCCTGGTGCAGGAAGGAAGGCGGCGAGCCAAATTCGCTCAGGCAATTTTGGGCGATCTGAACTTGTATTTATCCGTCTGTCAGTTTGGGATTACATTAACCTCGCTCGGACTGGGCTGGATCGGAGGGCCGGCGCTGGCAAAGCTGCTGGAACGTCCTCTATCTGCTCTCCCTTTGTCCGGAGCGGCCGTTCAAGTAATCGGTTTTTTAACCGCTTTCATGCTGATCGCTGCCCTGCATATAACGATCGGGGTGCAGGTGCCGAAGACGGTTGCGATGCATAAGCCGGAACGGACGACGCTGTGGTCTGCGTATCCGATGCTGGCGTTCTACAAGCTGATGCTCCCGATTATGGGGCTGCTGAACGGTCTGTCCGACCGGCTGCTGCAAATATCCGGCATTCAGCCGGAGCGGGGGAACGATTCGGTCCATTCGGAAGAAGAAATTCGCATTCTGGTCAAGGAAAGTCATAAAAACGGGCTGATCGACAATACCGAGCTTACGCTTGTTGAACATATTTTTGAGTTTTCCGATACAAATGCACGGGAAATTATGATTCCGCGAACCGAGATGGTCTGTTTGTACACCAATCTGTCCTACGAGGAGAACAAAAAAATCGCGATAAACGAGATGCATACCCGTTACCCCGTGGCGGAGATCAACAAAGACAACATTATCGGGTTCGTGCATATAAAAGAGCTGTTGAAGCATAACGATTCGCTGGACAACATCATGACCATTATCCGTCCGCTGATGAATGTGCCGGAGTCGATGCCGATCAGCACGCTGCTGCGGCTGCTGCAGAAAAACCGGACCGAGATGGCGCTGCTGATCGACGAATACGGAGGCACTTCGGGTCTGGTCACCGTCGAGGACATCATGGAGGAAATCGTAGGCGAGATCCGGAACGAATTCGACGAGGAGCGGCCGCGTATCGAGGAAAAAGCCGCTTTGACGTATTCGATCGACGGTCTGCTGCTGATCGACGATGTCAATCAGTACTTCGGCACCGGCATCGAAACGGACAATTACGATACGATCGGCGGCTGGATCTACTCCCAAGTGGAGATTCCTCCCTGCAAAAGCCAGCGGGTGGACCGGGACGGCCTCGAGTTCATCGTCGAGGAGGTCGACCATATGCGAATCTCACGGCTGACCGTCCGCGTACCCGAGCATTACAAGATGCCGCTGCGGCAGGAGGTTTCTTAAAAGCCGGGACTGCGGTTTAGGGTAGGGGCGATAGGGGTGATATAGGAGTTTGCACGTCAAAGAACCGTCCGGACTCTTCACTTATACCGGACGGTTTTCTCTTTAGGCAGGTACAGAGAGTATAAAGTTGCTAAAGTCATAAAGCTTCAAAGCGATGCTTCGAAAACGCGAACTGCGAGCTTCTGCACCAACAATAGCCGCCTCTTGCGGAGGTGTGCACCGCGGCAAAGGTTTTGTTTAGAAGCTTGTTATAATGTACGCCTCCACCAGGCGGGGACGCTTACACGTCTTTGAACGCCTCGAGAATTTGCAGCCGTTCTTCCTCCGTACCTTGGAACCGTTCAGCGGAAAAACGTTCCTCCGCCCAATGCATCAGCGCCGGACGGCTTAAAAACTCAAAATTGTCTTCGCCCCACTGATCGGAAATGACCCGGACTACGATACGCGTGCCGTGTACTTCGACGTTCAGCATGTTCCATTTATCTTGTTTGTAAATCGTTACTTTCTTGATCCCTTTAGACATCCAGCATTCTCCTTTATTCGTATCACATGCCGGGTGAAATGGCAGCCGCCCTGGCAGAATGCGCCGAATCCGCTGGCGTCCGGATTCGCCCCGGCTTGCAGTCCGCCCTTTATACGATTGTATCATACGCGGGCACCGTTGGAAATTAATCCGGCGGAAACCGGTCCGGGGAAAGAGCTAAGACCCACAATCCCTAGAAGACCGTCCAGATCCCGCTTCCTGATCATCGAATCTCGGCCCCCTCGCCGGGTTGCTGATTATTAATTATGAATGGCCGGGATGTTTCGATTTGCGGGCGACTTCGCTCCGGTCGTATTTGCGCAGCAGATCGTCGAGCGCTTCGCGCAGCAGGGCGGATTCTTTTTTATTCAGCTGCTCGGCCAGCGACTTCAACCGTCTGACGTTTGTGGAAGGGTAATAACACGATTTCATCACCATCTCTTCATTCGGCGGAAGCGCGACCTGATTGCGCCCGATTTCTTTGGCGGACACGAGTGCGGCGCTTGCCGCCCGGCGCAGGGCGGATTCGGTTTTGCCGTCCCGCGGGTATTGGGCTACGCCGACCGTAACCGTAATCCGGTGTTCCTGCGGCAGTTGAAAGACGTCTGCAGATGCTTCGATCTTGGCGCGAAACCGCTCCATCTGCAGGAAAGCCTGCTCCAACGTCGCCCCTTCGAGTACTAGAGCGAACTCGTCGCCGGATACGCGGTAAGCTTCCGCACCCGGCTCTTCCTTAAGAACGGCGGCCAGCTGCCTTAACACTTGATCGCCCGCCTCGCTCCCCAGAATCTGGTTGACTTCCAGAAAGTGATCGACGTCGATCATCGCGAGGGCGACCTGCTCATCCTGCCCGATTTTCTCCTGGACATGTTTCTCCATCGCTTTGTGATTCAGCAGCCCGGTAAGTGAATCCAAGTATTTCGTCATTGCATCACTCCTATGTATTGTAATAATCACATTACAAATTATTATCTATATTATCGTAAAATTCAATAGTGTTTTTGGAAAATAATAGATAGAGGTGGACAAAGCCGTTTATCCGGAATATTCCTTGTTTTTTACATTTGCCTTCTTTATAATCGATACCAATACCCGGCGAGGCCGGGCAGAAGCACGAGCCGAGCGGAGTATGGAATCAAGAGCCGAGAATAGCCGAGGAGAGTGGAGAAGATGAAGCAAGAGCAGCATTACGAGCAAGTTGGGGTAGCTATGACATGCAGGGGCTACGCAGAATATGAGCGCATGTTCGGGCTGAATGCGGAGCTGCTGAAGAGCGGACCGGTACTGGACGTGGCGGCCGGAGCGTCGTCGTTTGCGGCGGAAGTGCGTTCCATGGGGGTAGATGTCGTATGCGCGGACCCGCGTTATGCGATGTCGCCGGAGCAGATCGGCGAAGAAGGGGCGGCCGAGATCGAATCGTCTACGCTGAAGCTGGCCGGATTGGCGGGCAAGTTCGACTGGAGCTATTACGGCAATCCGCAATCCCACAAGGCCGGACGGCTGAAGTCGCTGGACAGGTTTCTGAGCGATTATTCGTTAGTGGGCGCCCGCGAGCGGTATGTGCCCGACAAGCTGCCGTCGCTGTCGTTCGCCGATAACCGTTTTGCGCTTGTATTGTGCAGCCACTTTTTATTTTTATATGGAGATCAGTTCGACGATACGTTTCACCGGACGGCGCTGGAAGAGCTGCTGCGGGTATGCAGGCCTGGCGGCGAGGTGCGCATCTATCCGCTGCTGTCGCTTCGCTGGGAGCGGTATCCAGGGCTGCCTGCTCTGATCGCGTTTCTGGAATCGCGGGGCGCATTCTGTGAGCTGCGGACTTCCGGACTGCCTTTTATCCCCGGTTCGTCGGAAATGTTATGTGTAACCAAAACGTGACGGCAAGCCTGCATAAAAGTTCCCTCCTCTGCATATAATAGGCGTTGCGCCGCATCAAACGGACGTCTCAAAAGCGAACTGGAGGTAATGGCATTGAAAGGTACTGTAAAATGGTTTAACGCGGAGAAAGGGTACGGATTCATCCGTTCTGACGACGGGGAGGACGTATTCGTACACTACTCGGCGATTCAGGGAGACGGATTCAAATCGTTGGACGAAGGCCAGGAGGTTGAGTTCGATAAAGTAACCGGCGAACGCGGCCCGCAGGCGTCCAACGTTAACAAGCTGTAGTCCTCTGCCTACAGGCAAGTCCAAGAAAAGGCCGCCTCGAACGGATCGGGGCGGCCTTGTTCTATGGCATATGAGGCGAAGCTATTTCATGTGGAAATCGGAACTCCCCAAAAGAAGCAGGAACAGGTTATGCGGATGCGCTTCTTTCTAGGGGGTCTTCTGGCCGGTATGCTTATTACGGACCTTCGGTTACGGTAACGATCAGGTTCGCAGTTAATACTGGAGTAATAACGGCAACTTGCGTCGTAACGCTCGGACAAGGAACGGTAATATCCAGATCAACGCCGAGGATAGGCAGCAGGCTGATCGTTACGTTTCCTCCAACCTCCGGAAAAGGCACGGCCGTAATCAGGTTAACCCCTACGGGAATCGTGACCGGCGGAAGCGGCGGAACGGTTTGAGTGATAGAGGCCAGAGTAATTGTAACCAAACAAAATGCAGATGCTCCCATGTTATCTCCTCCTTTCTGATCTTAGTATATGAATCTAGCAGCAGAACGTTCCTTTTATTTACTGAATTGTATGATTGTTACTAGTTGTGTTGACCTCCCCGATGAAAGACCAGATAACGCGCGTAATCGAGCGGCATGGTCAGCGAATCGCCCCGGTCCGGCTCCAGCCTGTTCATCAGCGGCGTAGGCAAAGGGTTTACTTCGAAGACAAACAAACGGCCGCTGCTCTCCATCCCCAGATCCACACTGATATCCGCGAAATGATGGGCCGTCCGGTCCAAAGTCCGGCCTATGCCGAATCCGATCTCGGCAGCTTCCTTATCCAGCCGGTCGATCCGTTCGGCTCCTTGAGGGTACATACTCTTCCACTGGCTCATCGTTAAGATTCTCGTTTTCAAAGGAATGACATGGCTTGGATTGGGGGCGATCCGAAACACGAAATAAGAGACTTCCCAGCGGCCTGATCCGTTCTTGATCAGATGAAGCCGAAAGTCCGTCGCTCCGCCCATCCATTGCTCGGTCTGAATCGACTGCTGCAGCAAGTAAGGCCGCTTGTTCAAATTCGCCCGAAACCGGCTGTAAAAATCGCCGCTGCTCCTGTACGTCTCAAACGCCATATCCAGCCCCCTCATATAAGAAGCCTGAATGCTCCCGTCCTCCTGAAGCGCGGCTCTAACGATCCCGAGACTGCTGTGGCCGTTCGCTGCGTCGATCGGTTTCAGGAACAGATCGCGGTGCCGGAGCAGAAACGATTCGAAATCCGCTTCGCCGGCAAGCCGCTGGGTATCCGGCAAATAAGGGCGGATCGCGCTGTCTGCGGCCAGCAGCTGCCAGCCTTCCCACTTGTCGAACATATGAGAGTTGAACACTTTATTGCCGGTCGCTTGTACGAGCTCGTTCATCCGTTTCGGACCGGCCATACACTGCATATAGACCGCGTCCGGAATCCGGAACGTTTCCTTCCGGGGATGGAAGGAACGGCGCTGAGGCAGCCAGCGGTGGCCGGTTACGGTACATTCCGCGAGACGGACCGAATCGTGATCGAACATGATCCAGGTGACGTCAGAAGGACCCATGTACGACTGAAGCCGCTTTTTCACGAACGGATGGACGAATCTCCTGTGCTTGGATACGCAGATGCCGATCAGGGGGTGTCCCATAGTCGAGTCCCTTCTTTCCCATCGTGTTAGCCCGGCGTCATACGGTCGCCGTGCCTTTATAATCGAGTGCGGCTGCGGCGGTTTCCAGCGAGTAGACGGGCTGGGGTGTATCGGTGTGCATCACGAAATTGAATTTATCGGCGGAGTACAGCTTCATTCCGCTTCGGATGCAGCACTCCAGCAGGCCGGCAATCGTAAGTTCCGCCAGCGGCGACGCCAACGCCATTTTCGTCAGCGCTTCCTTCTTCATCACCCATGCCGATTCGTTCAGAGCGTGGACGTAACGGTTCTGGTTATGCTCGTTGCACAAATAAAGCGCCGCCTGTCGCGGGGAATAGGCGTAGTAGGCGCTTTTGCCGGCCAGATCGGCTCCCGTATATTGAAAAGCGTGCATCAGATCCGTCAAATAATAAGGAGCGTAGTAGTGGTTTTCGTGAAAATACGATACATACGGCATCGGGCTGTAGGTGGAGACGGCTTGCAGCATCTGAACGGGCGACTCCCCCTCGGGTCGGATGAACATCCTTACGTTCGCTCCGGCCTTCGCGAAGGCAGGCGCCATGACCATATTCGGGCGATGCGTCAGCAGCATCAGCTCCTTCCTGCCCCAGCGCTGCTTCTGGAACTGATCGAGCACCCGCTCCAGCGAATCCGGCGAGGAAATGAAAGCAACCACCGTCACGCCGGGCTCCTCCACAGCCCCCCGAATGCCAATCCTGGATAAAATGTCATGAAACCGGTGTTTGTATAGATGCCGGGAATACACTTCCCTCACACCGAGGACGCTCAGCTTCTCCGAGCAAAGCTTGTTGGTCAGCAGCTGGTGCAAAATCCGCGACGTTTGCTCCTTCGTATACGCGATCGGGACGAGATCGGGAAACATGCCGGCGATTCCCCGGGAGTAGCTGGTGATGACATTCGCGCCGGAAGCCAGCAGCTCGTACACTCTTCGGGAGAACATCGTGGGGCTGTGTTTAACGGAATTTACGTTCAGGAATACCTTGTACAGCCGGTAAGCTTTTACCATCTCCGCGTAACTGAGCTGGCCGACGATGTGGGCACGGTACACATCGGGAAAACGGTCTCGCGACGCCCGGTCCGGTCTGTCATAGATATGAAGGCCGTACGGGATCGCCGGAAGCAGCAGCAACTGCGTATCCGGAATGCGATCGGGATAAAGCGGATTGTGGTAATAGGTGCCTGCGAACGCAACGTTCCGCTTCCTCGTGTAGTTCGATCCGACCGGATTGTGCAGGGCGGGCTGGGCGGCGAAGGGCAGACTGTATACGCGAGAATGACCGGCATCTCTCTGATACAAGGGAATACAGCTTGCATCCGTCGTAAAGATATGATCGAACAACTTGGCCGTACCTAGAAAATGATCATAGTTGGGAGGGTCTTCCTTGTTCCAAAACACGGTCGGGATGCCAGCCTGCCGGCAATAGGCGACAAGCTTGGCAATCTCGCAGCCGGCTCTCGACGGGTTCAAGCCGTATAGTCCCCAGCGCCTGTCCTTCCATGCCGATTCGACAAGCAGAAAATGCGGCCGCACCTTATGCAGCTGCCTGCGCCATTTGGACACATGCAGCGGGATTAACGTGCATTCATACTTGAAGCATTCAAAACTGAACGTATCGAGAATGGAGGCGACCACCAGATCCGGCCTGCCATTGTGCAGCGGCGGAGCCGGAGGAAGCGTCTGGATTTGCGCTTTGACGCTGTTGAGAACAGCGGGTGCAAGGCCGTTAATGGTCATCGGCTTCACGGCTCCTTGTACGGTTGATCCCGGGTGTACCGATCCGGTAACAAGCAAATCCGTGAATCTCCAGATCGGCCGGCTTGAGCGCATTCCTCGTATCGAGAAACTGGCGGGTGTTCATACCGGCGGCGATCCGGGTGTAATCCAGTTCCCGGAACACGGCATGATCCGTCAGGAGGATCAGGCAGTCCGAGCGCTCCGCCGCTTCGTAGACGCTGCTTTTATTGCCATAAGCGTTTCCCGTATAAGGATCAAACACGTTAACGGCATAACCTTTGGATAAAAGGGCTTGAAGGATAGCGACGGACGGACTGCCGCGCGTATCATCGCTGTTTCCTTTGTAGGCGAGGCCGAGAAGCGTCAGCACCGGGGTATCGATTCCGGCGACGAGCGATTCGATCATCCGGACGATCCGGGCTGGCGTGTGATCGTTGATCGTTCTGGCAAGCAGCGTCAGAGGGGCGTCACCGTGAGCGCTATCCACGATAAACCACGGGTCGACGGCAATACAGTGCCCGCCTACGCCGGGTCCCGGCTGGAGGATGCGCACCCGGGGATGCGTATTGGCCAGCCGGATCGCTTCCCATACGTTGATCCCGGCCGACTCGGAGATGCGGGCCATTTCATTGGCGAAGGCGATATTGACGTCCCGGGACGTATTTTCCATCAGCTTAACCATCTCCGCCGTCGCACTGTCCGTAAGATGAATGCTTCCTTTGACAAAACGGCCGTACAGCTTCGCCGCTTCGCGGGCCGACTCTTCGTTCACGCCGCCGATAATGCGGTCATTGTCTACGAGTTCGCTCCACACATTGCCCGGATAGACGCGTTCGGGCGAATACGCGACGAAGAGCTGCCGGCCGATATCCAGTCCGGTTTGTTTCAACTGCGGCACGATATGACGATTCACCGTACCGGGAGGGATCGTAGATTCGACGACAACCAGATTGCCTTCTCTTAAATAAGGAATAATAGAATCGACCGCAGCATGCACATAGCTCAAATCCGGAGAGCGGTCGGGCCCTACCGGAGTTTGAACTGCAATGATATAGGCGTCTGCGTAATCCGGAACGGCAGAGAAGCGAAGCCGGCCTTCCGTCATTTGCGTTCTGACCGAGTCCCGGAGGCCGGGCTCGTTAATTGGAATGCCGCTGCGGTTCAAGGTGGCGATCACGGCGGCATTGATGTCCACTCCGCGTACGTCGATCCCGTGCTCCGCAAGGACGGCGGCGGTAGGCAGGCCGATATATCCCAATCCGATAACGTTGACTTGCATGCTGCAACCTCCTCTTGCCCAGCTTGACGGAAATGCTCGTTTTAGTGTATGAGCGCGCTGCGGCTGCTGTACAGGCGGCTGTCGCTTGTCTGCGTAAATGTGCGGAACAATCGCTTTGACCGCCCTTAGGGGAAAATGGTAAACTATTAGGGCCATACTACGAACGAGGAGCGGTACAAGCTATGCCAAAGTTTAAAAATTTCGCAGCAAAAAAAGGGAAGCTGGACCAGGCCAAAAACAATATGTTCGTCAAGCTGGCCCGGGAAATCTATATGGAAGCCCGCAAGGGCGGACCGAACCCGGACGGCAACTTCAAGCTGAAGACGGCGATCGCCAACGCCCGCCAGATCAATATGCCCAACGACAATATCGAGCGTGCGATCAAAAAAGCGACCGGCGGCGGAGACGGCGTAGAGTACGAGGAGATCATCTACGAAGGCTACGGACCGGGCGGAGTCGCCATCATGGTAAAATGTTTGACCGATAACCGCAATCGCACGGCTGCCGACGTTCGCTCCATCTTCAACAAACGGGGCGGCAACATGGGCGAATCCGGCTGTGTCTCTTATATGTTCGACGAGAAGGGCGTCCTCCTGATCGACCGGGAAGATGTGGAGCTTGAAGAGGACGAAGTGATGATGCAGGCGCTGGAATGCGGAGCCGAAGACGTGATCGCAAGCGAGGACAGCTTCGAGATTTTGACCCACCCGCACGAATTCGAGGCGGTGAAGACGGCTCTCGAGGGCCAGGGTTATTCTTTTGAGAGCTCGTCCTTGCGCTGGGTGCCGCAAAACTACGTCAAGGTAGAAGGCGACAATGCCGACAAGCTGATGAAGATGATGGAAGGCTTCGACGATAACGACGACGTGCAGGACGTGTACGCCAACTTCGAAACGGATGATGCCTAAGGTTTTCCTAAAGGTGCGTGTTCAAAAAGTCTGGTTTTCAGCACCGAGAAGATGGGATGAAGCTAGGAAATGAGGAGCGGAGCGTAGTGGCAGTTACGTGAGCACCGGAAGTTCCGGCTGAATTCCATATTCGATGTCGAGTAGGCTTCCTGATCTGGTTCGTGATCAAAAGCGGACTTTTTGAACAACCACTAAAGGGGAGACAGTTGCCCCGGCAAACGCAGATTGAATACATGGCTGAAGGTCCCGCTAGCCGGGACCTTTGTTTTTGTACAGGAACGCCGAGCGGGAGAACGGGTGAAGCGGAAGTTCGCAAAGCGGGATTATTTTGAAAGGGGCTGTTGAATGATGAAATCTTTAGTGCTTGCCGAGAAACCGAGCGTAGCGAAGGAGCTGGCCCGGGTGCTGGGCTGCGGGGCCAAGCAGAAAAGCTGGTACGAGGGTCCGAAGTATGTCGTGACTTGGGCGCTCGGCCATCTGGTCGAGCTGGCGGAGCCGGAAGACTACAATCCGGCGTACAAGACGTGGAATTTGGAAGATTTGCCGATATTGCCGGACAAGATGAACTTGAAAGTGATTCGCGAGACGTCGCACCAATACAAAGCGGTTGCCCAGCTGTGCAAGCGTTCCGATATCGGGGAGCTGATCATCGCGACTGACGCCGGACGGGAAGGCGAGCTGGTCGCCCGCTGGATTATGGAGCTGGCTCACTGGCGCAAGCCGTTCAAGCGGCTGTGGATCTCGTCGCAGACGGATATGGCGATCCGGGAAGGATTCGCCAAGCTGAAGGCAGGGCGCGACTACGACCGGCTCTATGCATCGGCCGTCTGCCGGGCGGAGGCGGACTGGCTGATCGGCCTTAACGTGACTCGGGCGCTGACGAGCAAATATAACGCCCAGCTCGCCGCCGGCCGGGTGCAGACGCCGACGCTTGCGATGCTGATGGACCGCGAGCGGGAGATTAACGGCTTCCATCCCGTTCCCTACTGGACGGTCACAGCGGATTGCGGCGGATTTACCGCGTTGTGGCGCAAGGACGAGAAGCACGACGGCCGCCTGTACGAGAAGGCGGAAGCGGAGGCGCTGGCCGGCCGCGTGAAAGATAAGGCTGCGGTCGTGGACACGCTGCGCAAGACGGAGCGCACCGAGCTGCCGCCGCTCGCTTACGACTTGACCGAGCTGCAGCGGGACGCGAACAAACGTCTCGGCTTTTCGGCGAAACAGACGTCCAACGTGCTTCAGAGGCTGTACGAGCAGCACAAGCTCGTAACGTATCCGAGAACGGATTCGCGTTACCTCACCTCCGATATGGCGCCGACGTTCAAGAGCCGTCTGGAAAGCGTCGCCACCGGCCCTTACGCTGCGCTGGCCAGACCGCTGCTGCGCAAGCCGCTCGCCATCACGAAACGGATCGTCGACGATTCCAAGGTGACCGACCACCACGCGATCATCCCGACGGAGCAGTTCGTGCAGCTAGGGGCGCTTAGTCCGGAGGAGCGCAAGCTGTACGATTTGATCGTACGCCGGTTTATTGCGCTCTTTTATGCTCCGAATCGTTATGACGAGACGAGTGTCGTTATTCGGGCAGGCGAGGAACGTTTCTATGCGAAAGGTTACGTTCAAAAAGATGCGGGCTGGAAAGAAGTATATGGCGGCGCTGCCGCCGGGAGCACCGCGGAAGCCGACGACGAGGACGAGGAGGAGCCGGCGGACGACGGCGGCCGGGGGGCTGGGGCTGGACGCGCGCAAGCGGCGCATATGCCTTCCCAGTCGCTTCCGGAGCTCCAGAACGGCCAGAAGCTCAGCGTGCGCGGCAGCCGCATCGGCAGCTTCGAGACGAAGCCTCCGGCGAGACATACGGAAGCGTCGCTGCTGGCGAGGATGGCGAAGCATAATCTCGGTACGCCGGCGACGCGCGCCGATATTATCGAGAAGCTGCTCGGAACGGATACGATCGAGCGCCAGCAGAGCCGGCTCGTTCCGACCGGCAAAGGCAAGCAGTTGATCGAGCTGGTCGCGGACGACCTGCGGACTCCGGAGCTGACGGCGAGATGGGAGCAGGAGCTGGAACGGATTGCGCAAGGCAAGGGCGATCCGAAGGCGTTTATCGCCGATATCCGCAGCAAGACGGTACGGCTCGTCGCCGAGGTGAAGGCCAGCCAGAAGGAATACAAGCCTCACAATCTGACCCATACGAAGTGTCCGGAATGCGGACAGAAAATGATGGAGACGAAGGGCAAACGCGGCAAAATGCTCGTCTGTCCGAGCCGGGAATGCGGTTTCCGCCGGCCGGCGGAACCGGCTTTGTCCGGCAGACGCTGTCCGCAATGCCATAAGCGGATGGAGCTCCACGACGGCAAAGCCGGGAAATATTTTCAATGCCGGCCGTGCAACATGGTCGAGAAGCTGGACGCAGGCCCGGGCGCCGGCGGGAAGGCGGGGCGGAAGCAGCAGGCACAGCTCGCCAAGCAGTTCAGCGACAACGTGACGCTCGGCTCGAGTCTCGGCGACGCCTTGAAAGCGGCGCTCGAGCGGGACGGCAAAGAGTAAAGAAAGCGCAAGCGGGAGCCGGGACCGGCGACAAGCGGCTGTTTCAAGCATGCCGCTTCCGGCAATGCGCCCTGCGCGCGATGCAGCAAGCTCCCGGCGGCGTTACGCCGGCAGGGGCTGGATACAAGAAGGCCCGGAGCTCCACCGTCCTTGCGGCGGCGAGCTCCGGGCTTTTTTTTTCTTTGTGCATTGGCATGTATAGTTTTTTTCTTACACAACTCCCCAACACCGAGCACGAGCAACCCAGCAACCAAGCAGCCCAGCCCCCAACAACCGAGCACCTCAGCACCCCAGCACCCCAAGGTAACCGATAAAAGTGGTTTGTATCCCTAATTTTTTCCGAAACCCGGTTGAATGGGGAAATAAGAGCGGTTTGGAGCCGCTAAAATCGGCAAAAAGGGTGCAGATCCGATCAGATGGTGGATATAAGGGGTACAAACCGCCTTTATTGGTTTCGCATTTTCGAAAATGCCGAAATAAAGGGTGCCAAAGACTTTTATCATTTTGGGTGAGCGGCTAGAACGCAGGAACGCAGGAACGCACGGACTCCGTCCCTCCCGCGCCCAAACCTATGGGATTACACGCCAAAGGACCGTCCAGACGCAACTACCAGATGTTGCAAACGGCACAGGCGCGGTCCTATGTAATTAATCACTGAATTTCCGGAACAAATTGCCGGGTAATGCGGTCGGTCAGTACATCCACTTCCATAAGGCCAGACTGACGAGGCAGCATCCCCACGACACAAGGCCGAACACGATGACGATCCGGTTTTCCGACCAGCCGTATTTCAGACTGAAATGATAATGAATCGGCGCCATTCGGAACATGCGCAATTTCGTCCGCTTGTAGTACCACACCTGAAGGATGACCGACAGCTGCTCGGCGAAGTAGATCAGAAACAGCAGCGGGATCAGCAGCTCGACCTTCTCGATCACCGCCAGAAAAGCCAGCGACCCGCCGATGGCCAGCGAGCCGGTATCGCCCATGAACGCCTTGGCCGGATACAGGTTGTACAGAAGCAGCCCGAGCAGACAGGCGATCATCGTCAGAGCGAACAGTTTCACTTCCGGATGTTCGGAGATGACGAAGAAGAAAAAGTAAGTCGGGATCGCCACAATAATAAGCAGGCCGTCCAAGCCGTCCGTGAAGTTGATCGCATTGGCGGAACCGACGACGAACAGCGAGATGACCGCGAGATAAACGATCGGCGCAAGCTCCAGCTTCAGGTCGCGGAACAGCGTTACGTCGCTGTTAAGCAGGTCCAACTGCGGCAGCGCCGCAAAAAGCGCAAACGTAAACAAAAATTGTAAAATAAGTTTCATTTTCCCGGACGCTCCGCGCGGGTCCTGATAAGCCGCTTTTTTGAAATCGTCGAGAAATCCGATAAAGCCGAACAGCAGAAACACGGCGCACAGATACAAGCTGATCGGACTCGGGGCTAACACAGCGACAAGCAGCACCCCGACTAAAAAGATGAGGCCCGCCATCAGCGGCGTTCCTTTTTTCGCCTGATGATCGGCCGGCAGCTCGGCGCGGATCGGCTGGGTGAGGCGAAGCGTCCGCAAGCCCCAGATCAGGACGGGGGTCAGCAGGGCGACAGAGGCGAAGGACAGGGCCGAGACGACCCACAGCGATAATTCCATCGTTCGAATGGCTCCTTTCGGCCGTTTGTACAAGTATAGTTTCGGGAGACGGTGAAATATTCCTGCTTGCCGCCGCCTGCGATTGAAAAGCAAAAAAACATCCCGGCTGAACGGCTGGCCGGAAAGTCGGGATGTTGGTCATGATTCGGTTTTACTGAACGATAGTCAAAATTTCATCGACTTCTTTGCGGGGGAGCCGTCCCGGATGATCGGACGGGTGGCCGAGCGCGATCACCATGTTGATCTGCTTCGACTCGTCGATGCCAAGATAGTCGCGGAGGCGGTGCTGGGCGAGCAGCACGGGACCGGTCATCGGGCAAGTCGCGAGCCCTTTGGCATGCGCGGCGAGCATCAGATTTTGCGCAGCCAGACAGCTGCTCTTGATGCCTTCCTCGGCCCACACGGCGTCCTCGACGAGTGCGATCGGATCGAAGATTTTCTCGCGGAATTTCGAGTTGTATGGCGTAGCCAGCAGCACGAGCAGCACCGGAGCGTCAGAGAAGGCCGTCGCATACGGACCGAACGAGCGGGTCAGCAGTCTCGCTTCCCGGCCAAGCCCTCTTTGTTCCGCCTCCGCAGCTCGGTTGTTCAGCTCGTCCCAGGTCATCTGCTCGATTTCTTTAATTTTGTCCCGGTTCATAATCGCCACAAATTCCCACGTTTGCGAGTTGGTATCGCTTGGCGCGTAACGGGCGCAGTCGATCAATTCTTTGATATCCTCGACGCTGACGTCGCGGTCGGTAAACTTCCGGACGCTGCGCCGGTCGAGTACGATTTGTTTGAAAGCTTCATAATTCATAGGTTCGTTCCGCCTTTGCCTAAGTCGAATGGAGAAGCACGGCAAGGTCATAGCGTTAAGACCAGGTGCTAATTCTTCTCCCATTATAGCGGATCAACCCGACCGTGTCACCCCGCTACGTCCCGTTTGCTGAAGATGTACCAGGACAGCGCGAGAAACACGATGTAATAGATGAGCAGCATCGTGACGGAAAAGCCGAGCGTCATCCCTTCAATCGGAGGCTCCCGACCCCCGAAGTACAGCCCCAGATTGGTATTGGCGAACAAAATGTATTTCGCCCACCCGTACTTCAGGCCGATCAGGATCGCCATGACGGAACTCGAGGCGAACATGATTACGAAGGCGAGCGAAATCGCCAGTGCGCTGGAGCGGAACACCGTCGAGATCATAAAGGCGAACGTGACGTTCACCGTCAGCTCGATGAGCTGGAACCCGTAGTCGCGCAAAATATCGCCGAACACAATCGGGTTCTCGGAGGAAGCCGTGCCGAACAGCAGAACGCCAATGAGACACGAGCAAACGAACAGCAGCGCGACAAGCGCCAGCATGAAAAGCAGCACCGCGATGTACTTGGACAGCAGCACCTTGGACCGGCTGACCGGGCGGATCAGCAGCAGCTTGATCGTCCCCCAGGTGAATTCCCCGGCTACGATATCCGACGCGATCACGACTGAAAAGATGAACACGAGGAACATCATCGAACTGGCGTTGCTCATAAAGAGAACCGCATCGACGCCGCTCCCCCCGTAGTTCCGCATCATAATGCCGAACGTGAGCACAGCCGCCAGCAGCAGAGCGGCCATAATCCAGGTCCGGGGACGGCGGTATATTTTCATATTCTCATTTTGAATGAGGTTCAGCAGGTTAGACAATTTGGCCACCTCGCGTCATTTCGAGGAATTGATCCTCGAGAGTTTTGGAAGCCGCTTTGACGCCGAATACGCGGACGTCCGCCTCGACCAGCTTGCGGACCAGTCCGGGGATGTCGTCGTAAGGAAGCGCGGCGGTAAACCCGTCCCGGGTGGCGATCGCATGTCCGTCCTGGAGCATCCCGGACGCCACCTTGGCCGCGAGCTCGGCCGGCTCGGCCGTGAATGTCACTTGCACCGGGCCTTCGGACGCGGCCACCATGTCGCGGATCGGCCTGACGTCTACGAGCTTGCCGTTTTGGATCACCGCGACGCGGTCGCACATCAGCTCCATCTCGGAGAGCAGATGGCTGGAGACGATGACCGAGGTGCCTTCGGCCTTGGCAAGCTGCCGCAAATAGTCGCGAAGCTCGCGGATGCCTTCGGGATCGAGGCCGTTCGTCGGCTCGTCCAGAATGAGAACGTCCGGCTTGTGCAGGATCGCCTGGGCAACTCCGAGCCGCTGCCGCATGCCGAGCGAATACGTTTTCACCTTGTCGTCGATCCGGTTTTCGAGCTTGACGAGCGCGACGACTTCATCGATCCGTTCACGGGTAATGCCCGGGATCATGCGGGCGAAATGAACAAGATTTTGGTAGCCGCTCAAAAACTTGTACAGCTCCGGATTTTCCACGATCGCCCCGACGTGACGCATCGCGCGCTCGAACTGCTTGTTGACGCTAATGCCGTTGACGAGCACTTCGCCTTCCGTCATCGAGATCAGCCCGACCATCATGCGGATCGTCGTCGTTTTGCCCGCTCCGTTCGGGCCGAGAAAGCCGAATACCTCTCCCCTGGGCACTTCGAACGAAAGCCGGTCGACGATCGTTTTGCCGCCGATTTTTTTCGTAACGTTGCGCAGCTGCACAACCGGTTGTTGCGACATAAGTTATCCTCCTAAACAAAAGCTTGTCCAAATCATACCATACGCCCCGCCCCTGTCCAAAACAAGTCGACGATCCCCTCCGCAGTAAGGTCCGGGAACGCGGCCTGCCTGGCGCCGGATCGCTCGCCTCCGGAAGCGTCTCCTCGTGCGCCGAGCATCATAAGCGCCGAGAAGGCATAAGCGTATAAAAGCGGATCGCCCTCGCGGACTTCGCCTTGCTTCATCTCTTTGCGGAACGCTGCGGCCAGCACTTCGTGAATCGACCGTTCGGCTTCCCGGATTCCTTCCGTCTGTTCGCGCGTTAAGGCCGGACCGGCTTCCCGCATCAGACTTTCGAAATCGATATGCGCGTGCTGCATATAAGCCTCGGCAACCGAGGCGAGCCGCTCCCGGAAAGTGCCGGGGGCGTCCAGCAGCGCGCTTGTCCGGCTGCAGATGTACGACATCATATGAATAACCGAAGCAGCGAACAATTCCGCTTTATTATGGAAATAATAGTAAACGGAAGCTTTCGTAACCCCGGCGGCTGCGGCAATTTGCTCCAGAGAGACGCTGTCGTAGCCGAATTCCATAAATAAAGCGGACGCGGTGCGCAGCACGGTAGGTTTTACGGTAGACGGGATGCCGGTTTTGGGACGCCCCGGTTTGCGTTTGTCGGATCGTGATGTTTTCACAGCGGATCTCCTCTCCTGTATAAGTATATCCAATTTTTTTGTATAACTATTGTCAAATAGACCGTCTGGTATATATAATTAACTTATACAACATTACTGTAGCCGAAGACGGCCGGGATGTCGAGAATCATAAAGCAGTCCAAGGAGGAGCACGATGAACAATTTTGCGAATAAGTATGGAAACGGCGTAACCGGACCGAGGGGGAGATGGATCACCTTAATCGTCTGGATCGTCTTGACGGCGTCGCTAAGCATGCTGTGGCCGACGGTCAATTCTCAAGAGAACAACAGCGCGGCCAATCTGCCCGCATCGTATCCTTCCGTTCAGGCGGACGAAGTGGCCAAGCGGGAGTTTCCGAACGCGGAAGGTCTACCGGCGCTTATCGTCTGGCACCGGGAGACGGGACTGACCGACGACGACTTGAAGGCGGTGCAGAAGTTCGCCGAGACGTTTACCGCCAAGCCGCTGCCTGAGCAGACCGCGCTGCCGCCGTATCATCAGATGCCGCTGCCCGCTCTGAAGAGTCAACTGTCCGAGAACAAGAAGACGCTCGTTACGCCGATCGTGTTTGCAAACGGTGCCGAGACCGATGTGCTTAACGAGAACTTCGATGCCATTCGCGAACAGGTAAAAAGCCAGACGGAAGCGGATCCTTTCGCCGAGAAACTGGCTTCGGACCGGTTGATCGTCAGAGTGTCCGGCCCGGCCGGCATATCGGTCGACGCTGTCGGATTGTTCAAAAGCGCCGACGTATCACTTCTGATCGCCACCGTCCTGCTCGTCCTTGTTCTGCTGCTGCTCATTTACCGGTCCCCGATCCTCGCTTTTATCCCGCTGATCGGAGTAGGTTTTGCCTATGGAGTGACGAGTCCGATACTCGGCTATATGGCGAAGATGGGCTGGATCGAGGTGGACGGTCAGGCGATCTCGATTATGACCGTTCTTCTGTTCGGGGCCGGTACGGACTATTGCTTGTTCCTGGTGGCGCGTTTCCGCCAACTGCTGACGGTCGAACCGAACAAGTGGACCGCCTTGAAGCAGGCGATATCCGGCTCCTCCGGCGCGATTGCGATGAGCGGCTTCACCGTCGTTCTGGCGCTGGCCGCCCTGCTGCTGGCGGATTACGGGGCGGTCAAACGGTTTGCCGTTCCGTTCAGCCTCTCGATATTCATCATGGCGATCGCGAGCTTGACGCTTGTGCCGGCCCTGTTAGCCGTACTCGGTCGCGCTTCGTTTTACCCGTTCGTTCCCCGGACGCCGGACATGATCCGGGAGCGCGCGGAGAAGAAAGGAGTTCCCGTACCGCAGATCCGCAGCCGGAAGACGATCGGAGCGCGGTTCGCCTCGCTCGTCGTCCGCAAGCCTTGGACGGTCATTGTCGTCACCGTGGCATTCTTAGCCGGATCGGCTTCTTTCGTGCCGGGTATTACGTATACGTACGACCTGCTGTCTTCGTTTCCTAAAGATATGCAGTCCCGGGAAGGGTTTACACTGATCGGACAGTCTTTCTCCGAGGGCAGTCTGGCACCTGTGAAGCTGATGGCCGATACGGAAGGCAAAGCGGTCGATTTGCAGGCGGTTATGCAAAAGCTCGAATATGTAGATACGGTCTCGGCTCCGCAGAAGGGTGCCATAAATCCGAACATCGTCTCCGTGAACGTCGAGCTGCACGCAAATCCTTATGATAATGAAGCTATGAAGTTAATTCCCGAGCTGCGCACAGCGGCCGAATCGGCGCTTCAAGCTGCCGGCGTCGCCGCTCCCGCAGAGCGGGTCTGGGTCGCAGGCCAGACGGCGACGCAGTACGATACGAAGCAAGCCGGCGTCCGCGACGAACTGGTCATTATTCCGGTCGTTATCGTACTGATCGCCCTGCTGCTGCTCGCTTACTTGCGCTCCTTTGTGGCGATGCTTTATCTGATCGCAACAGTGGTTCTGTCGTTCGGCTCCGCTTTGGGATTAGGCTGGCTTGTGATCCATTACGTAATGGGCGGCGATGCGATCGCCGGCGCTATCCCGTTATATGCTTTCGTTTTCCTTGTAGCGCTGGGCGAAGACTACAACATCTTTATGATATCGAGCATTTGGAAAAAACGGAAGCAGATGCCGCTGAAGGATGCGATACGGGAAGGAGTCTCCGAAACCGGAGGAGTGATCACTTCCGCGGGATTAATTCTGGCGGGCACATTCGCCGTGCTGGCTACTCTGCCGATGCAGATCTTGCTTCAGTTCGGGCTGATCACGGCGATCGGAGTCCTGCTGGACACCTTTATCGTCCGCCCGTTCCTCGTGCCGGCGATTACTACCGTACTGGGACGCGCCGCCTTCTGGCCGGGCAAAACGTATGACGTTGGGGAAGCCCGGCTTAAGGGCGAATCGGTGTAAGCCGTACCCTGCAATACACGATTACTAAAAAAGACACCCCGGAGGTGCCCCGGAGGTGTCTTTTTTTGGTGAAATCGCGTTTCCGCCGTAGAATCGTACAGAAGAAAATAGATTTGTTACTGGAGGCGGGATCGGGCGGGGAAGTAAAATGAATCCAAATGGGTTTGATAGGCTGGCGGCTTGTCTGAATCGATGGAGGAGAAGCCGGAAATGGCCGTTATCGAACAAGGAGGGCTTGGAGGATGAGAGAGGAAACACGTTATGCCGCTGCGGCGGAGGCGGTAAACGCGGCCGGGGGGCTGATCTCGTTTTGGGATTTTCAGGAGCAGGCGGGCGAGCGGCGCAAAGCCAAGGGGCCGTATCCGTATGAGTTGACCGAAGGCGGCGGAGCCGTCGAACGGACGGACGATGGCATATTCGGCCCATACTCGGCCGATCTGAAGTTCGGTGATTGGTTCCGTCTGCCGCGGGCGGACTGTCCCGCGCTCGACATTCATGGCCCCGATGCGAAGCTGACTGTCGCGGCCTGGATCAACTGGGCGGATATCGAGAGCAAGGGCTGTCAAGCCGTCGCCGGCATATGGGACGAATCGAGGCGGAAGCGCCAGTATTGCTTGTTTCTCGATCTGCGGATCTGGGACAGCCGCAGTCAGGCGTGCGGTCACGTCTCCTCGGTAGGCGGACCGACGCCCGGGTACAAGTATTGCATGACAAGCGCGATTGGACAAACGCCGCTCTCCAAGGCGGAGTGGCACTTCGTCGTCTTTACGTACGACGGCCGGCAGGCCAAAGTGTATGTGGACGGCGTGCTGGACGAAAGAGAAACGTACAACCCGTACGACTACCCCGAAGGGTTGTACGACGGCGGGCCGGACGGCGCGGACTTTACGGTCGGCGCGGTGGACCGTTCCGGCGAGATCGGCAACTTCTATACCGGTCTGCTGGGCGGACTGGCCGTGTATAACCGGGCTTTGCCCGCAGGGGAAGTTGCCGACTTGCATAATCGTACGATGAAATAAACGGAACCGGCTTCCCGCGGGGCTTGTGCCGTCCGGCGAATAATATAACGGCTCATCGCTTCTTCAGTTGAAGGAGGATGAGCCGTCCGGCGGTTATAGAGATAATCGATATGAATTATTGCAGCACGACCGAGTCGCCTTCCTGCAGTCCCTCGATCACTTCGGTTTTGTCGGCGGTTTCCAATCCGACCTTGATCGGACGTTTCTCCGTTCCTTGCGCCGTCTCGAGCAGCACGTAAGAGCCGTCCTTGTCCCGCTGCACCGCAATCGTCGGTACGGTCAGGACACCCATCTTGTTGTCCGTCTCGATTTTGGCGGTTAGCCCGAGTCCGGCGATCAGACTGGCATGCGCGTCCAGCGAGATGACGATTTCGAATTGGGCCGGAGCGGTATCGTTCGAGTTGCTGGCGGCCGGCTTCGGAAATTTCGATACTTTCTCGACTTTGCCGGCTAGTTTCTCTTCCTTTAAGGCGTCGATGCTCACTTGCACCGTCATCCCCGGCTTGATCCGGAACACGTCGTATTCGCCGACGGAGGTCGTCATCTGAATCTTGGACACGTCGACGATCTTGCCGATCACGTCGCCTTCCCTGAGCTTCTGCGGCTTCTGGCCGCTTGCGGCGAGGAAGATGCCCGATTCCGGCGCGGTGGTGACCGCTTGAGTCAGCTTGCTCTGTTTCGTCTCCAGATCGGCGCCGGCGATTTGGCGGTTAATCCGCTCCAGCTCCTCCTGCACGTCCTTGGAGGCGTTTTTGGCGACCCGCTGCAGCGCTTCGGCTTCGTTGGATGCGATCGTTTCCGTGATCTTGGCGCCTGCCGCCTGCTCGGCGGACCGCAGCTTCGCTTCCAGCTCCTGTTTGCGCATATTCGCCGTCAGAACCCCGATCTCGTCGCGCAGCGCCTTATCGTCCAGCTTGAACATGACATCGCCTTTGTTCAACTGGGCGCCGTCGGATACGTTCCATTCGGTAACGTCGGCGGAGAACGGGGCGTAGACGGTCGTCTCTTTCACATACGACGATTTCCCTTTTACCTCTACCGTATTGGCCAGATTTTCTTTGACGGCCTGGAATTTGAGCGCACTGCCCGAGCTAGCTCCTGCCCCCGGCGCCGGCGCCTTCGGCTTGCTCTGGGTGTACAGAAAGCCGCTCACCGCGACCAGCAACACCGCGAGAATGATATATAGCCACGTCTTCTTTTTACGCATCGTGCTTCTCCTTTGCTACTCTCGTTTAATCGCGGTCAGCGCGTCGGTTCTCGAAGCTTTGACAGCCGGGAACAAGCCGGACATAATGCCGGTCATCAAGGCGAAGAACAGGCCGAGCGGCAATATCCAGGCGCTGATGAACAAAATCTCCGCATTTTCCCCCGACCCGACAGAGCCGGTCTGAACCAGAATAATATTGATCCCCCAAATAACCCAATAAGCGAATAAAATGCCGACCATGCCGCCGAACAAGCCGAGCAGCGCCGATTCGACGATAAACATGTTGCGGATCTGGCTCAAGTTGGCACCCAGCACCTTCATGATTCCGATTTGGCGCCGCCGCTGGTGGGTCGACATCGTCATCGCGACGACGATTGAGATCGAAGCGACGAACAGGATGAACAGTCCCGCTCCCCCGAATATAATCCGAATGATGACGAATTCTTTGCTCATGCTTTCCTGACGGCCCAAGTTGCTGCTCGTTCGCAGCTTGAGCGACTGGATCAGCTTGTCGGTTTCCGCGACATGGTCGACCTGATCGATTTTGACGACAACCCGGTCATAGCTGGACTGGTCGCTGCCGGTTACGCTTTTTTGCGTAGAAACGGACTCCACGGCATCGCGGATTTGCTTGGCGAGACCGGGCGATATGTAGGCTTGCTTCTGCGACCAGCGGACCATATCGTCGGACATCGACTCGGCTCGTTTCTCGATCGCGACGACACGTACCGGGAACTCGAACGTTTTGATCGTTCCGTCAGGCAGGCTGGCCGTCTGGATGAGCCGGATCTGCTTGCGGTAGAGCGGATAAGAGACGATCGGGCTGCGGTCGTTAAAATCTTCCATCATCTGCTCCTGCGTCTGCTGACGGGCGGCGTCGATACGCGCGGCCTGATTATCCCTGAGCCCGACAGTGGCCGGGTAGCTGAGCACGATCGTATTGTCCTGGTCGATCGGCATCCCCTGCTGAAACTCCATGCCGAAGTCCGCAAGCGTGGTCAGATCGGTCGCGGTCACATCGAGCCGCCCGGTGCGCGTGTCGTCCACGATAAACGACATACTGCCGACGTTCTGGTAACCGGCCAACGTTTTGACATGGGGCAGCGATTTGATCAGATTCAGCTTCTGATTCGTGATGGCGTATTCGTTCACCGTGCCCGAAGATCCCGAGCGGCTGCCGCCGGATTGGTTCATCACAGTGATTTCGTCCGTTTTCAAATAATAGCTCATCTGCTTCGTGCTGTAATGCGAGATCGACTCCCCGAACGCAAGAGCGACGACGATCGAAGCCGAGCCGATGGCGATCCCCATGACGCACAGCAGCGTAACCACCTTGCGCCTGCGCAACTGGTCCCAGCCTAAAGCGATATAATCGCGAATTCTCATGCGCCTTCACCCGCCTGTATATCCGGATCGACGAGACGTCCGTCTCTCAACTGGATAATGCGCTTCGTACGCCGGGCTACTTCGTGCTCATGGGTAACGATGACAAAGGTGATGCCGTGGCCTACATTCAGCTCGATCAGCAGATCGATAATTTCTTCCTCGGTTTTCGTGTCGAGGTTGCCGGTCGGTTCGTCTGCGAAGACGACAGCCGGCTCTGTAACGAGCGACCGCGCGATACTGACCCGCTGCTGCTGGCCCCCGGACAGCTGGGAAGGGAACAGTTCCGTCTTGCCGGCCAGTCCGACCCGGCTTAGAAGGGAGATCGCCCGCTCGCGGCGCACTTTTCCTTTCACGCCCTGGAAGACGAGCGGCAGCTCGACATTTTCGCGCACCGTCAAATGCGGAATCAACTCGTACGATTGGAAGATGAAGCCGATATGCGAACGCCGGAATACGGCCAGATCGTTTTCGTTCATCTTTTCGATATTCCGTCCGGCGATCAGGATACTGCCTTCGGTCGGCTTCATCAGTCCGGCCATCAGGTTCAGCAGCGTCGATTTGCCTGAGCCGGAGCTGCCGAGCAGCGCGACCATCTCGCCTTTCTCGACGCGGAAGTCGATTCCGGAGAGCACTTGAGTCGGTTCCGTTCCGCTAAGGAACGTATGGGAAAGCTGTTGGACGACTAGCACGATACCCCTCCGTTTATGTATATACGGCCGCTTGGTTCAGCTCTGGCCTTGTACAAGTTCCATCATACACGAACGTACTTAACAGATACTCAAGAAATAATGAAGATTTTCTTAATGTTCCAGGTTTCCGGCAGCGTACCAAAACAACCCGGCGGATAGCCGTCCGTATTCATTCCGTCCATTTCCATTCCCATCCCCCTATTCACGGAACTTCCTGGGGGATATTCCGAAATGATTGCGAAACGCCCTCGTAAACGAATACAGGTCCGGATAGCCGATCGTTAGCGCAATTTCAGTAATGGACAGGGAAGTGCCGCGGAGCAGGTCGGAGCCCCGGTCCATGCGCAGCTTTTGCAAATATTTTACGGGAGGCATGCCGACCGTCTGAGAGAACACTCTGGAGAAATGAGAGCGGTCGATCCCGATCTGGCCGGCCACGTCCGCTACCGTGATCTGTTCGGCGTAATGGGCGTTCATAAATGTGATGCTTTGACGGACCCACCCTGCGGTCTCGGTCCGCACCGTCTCCGGTTCCTGCTCGGGAATGAGCCCTGCAAACATCCGGTACATCAGTCCGTTCAGCGCAAGCACGTATTTCGTGCCCCGGACCGACATCACCTGAAGCATTTGCTGCAGCAGGATGTCCAGATCTTTGTTGACCGCTCCATGCAAATACGGCTTTTGTTCGCTTAATCCGGCCATAGCGAGCATGGGACCGGCCTGATCGCCGTCAAAAGCGAGCCACACCATCTCCAGCGTACGGGGCGAAGGGACGATCCGGTACACGTACGTGACGTGCGGGAACAGGCAGAACAAGTCGCCCTTGCCAAGCACCGCTGTCTGGTTGCCATAGAGGAGCTCTACGCTCCCTTCTCTCACAAAATGTATACTATAATAATCGATTTGCCGCGGTCCGGACCGGTAGTCGGGTTTGGCGACATTTCGGCCGATACGCAGCGGCCATATGCCGCCCATCCGGTCGAAGTCGTCCGGCGTATGATACCATGCTTCCATGAATTCGCTCGAATATTCCCGCACGGCTGCGTTCCCCCCATTGTTTCCTATAAGGCTAAGATACAATTTGCGCAACAAAATGACAAATAAAAGTAACCGAATGTTATTTTGCCGGACCGGGTTCCTTTGTATGATGGAAGTATGTCAAGGAGGGGATGCGCTTTGAGCGGCTCGAAACCTAATTTTCTGTTTATCACCAGCGACCAGCAGCATTGGAATACGATCGGAGCGTTTCATGACGAGATCCATACACCCCATCTGGACCGGCTCGTTCGCGAAGGGACGACGTTCGGCCGGGCCTATTGCCCGAATCCGACTTGTACACCGACCCGCTCCTCCATCATTACCGGGATGTATCCGAGCCAGCATGGCGCCTGGACGCTCGGGACCAAATTGGCGGAAGACCGGGTGACGGTCGGCGAGCTGCTGCAAAAGGCGGATTATCGGACCGCGCTTATCGGCAAAGCCCATTTTCAGCCGGTGTTTTCGACGGAGGAGTACCCTTCGCTCGAAGGGAAAGAGAAGCTGCACGATTTCGAATTTTGGAAAACGTTTACCGGCCCGTATTACGGATTCGAACGGGCGGAGATGGTCCGCAACCATACGAACGAATGGCTGGTGGGACAGCACTATGCGTTGTGGATGGAGGAGAAAGGATGCCTGAACTGGCGGGACTACTTCACGCCGCCCATCGGCACGATGGACCCGAATGAGCTGTACTGCTGGCCGATTCCCGAGAAATACCATTACAATACATGGATTGCTGAAAGAAGCGGCGAGCTAATGGAGCAATACAAAGAGAGCGGAGACAGCTTCTTTCTGTGGGCAAGCTTCCCGGACCCGCATCCGCCTTACCTCGTGCCGGAGCCGTGGGACACGATGTACGATCCGGATTCGCTTACCGTACCTGCCGTTACGCCCGGCGAGCATGACGCCAATCCGCCGCATTTCCGGAAAACGCAAGAAAGCAATCCCGACTTCTCGGCCTACAAGGAGAGCGGGTTCGGCATTCACGGCTATCATTCCCACGTCAATATGACGGACGAGGACCGCAAGAAACTGGTGGCGGTTTATTACGGAATGGTCAGCTATATGGACAAATGTATCGGACAAATTCTCGATAAGCTCGACGCCCTGGGACTGGCGGACAATACGATTGTCGTGTTTACGACCGATCACGGCCATTTCTTCGGACAGCACGGCCTGCAGGCCAAGGGAGGCTTTCATTACGAGGATTTGATTCGGGTTCCGTTTATCGTCAAATACCCGGGGCACGTGCCGGCCGGCCGCGTATCGGATTCGATGCAGTCGCTGGTCGATCTGGCGCCGACTTTCCTGTCGTTTGCGGGAGCGCCGATTCCCGGAGCGATGACGGGCGTCGACCAATCCGCCGTATGGCAAAATCCCGAATTGAGCGCACGCGATCATATTATTTGCGAGTTCCATCACGAGCCGACGACCATTCACCAGAAGACGTATGTGAACGAGAGGTACAAGATTACCGTGTACTACAACCAAACGTACGGGGAACTGTTCGACTTGGCGAAGGACCCGGGGGAGACGCGGAATTTGTGGGATGACGAGCGATTCCGGGAGTTGAAGGCGGAGCTGCTGCTGAAATACATCTGGGCGGAGCTCGGAAAAGAACCGATGCCGATGCCGAGAATATCCGGGGCTTAGACCAGGGCCGCTTACACAGGGCATTCAGCTTTGCACGCCGTAGAGGCTGCCGAGCAAACCCAAACCGTCATTTGCGTTTTTTTGAGACTGGCCTGGAGCCAACATGTTCAAGGAAAAAAGACCTCTTCATCCACGTTGCAGTGGAAGATGAGGTCTTTTCGTTTGATGAATAGCTTATGTGCGGCTATTTAGCACCCGATAAGCAAACGCAGCCAGCGCAGCCCCGATGAACGGAGCGGTGACGAACACCCATAGCTGCGACAGCGCATCGCCGCCCAGCAGGAGGGCGGGGCCGAAGCTTCTCGCCGGGTTGACCGAGGTGCCGGTCAGACCGATGCCGAGAATATGTACGAGAACGAGCGATAGGCCGATGACGATCCCGGCGGTGCTTCTGTTGTCCGACGAAGCGGTTACGCCGAGGATCGCATAAATAAACACGAAGGTGAGAACGATTTCCACGATTACCGCCATTAGCGCCGATATACCGATGCCGTACCCCTCGCCGAACCCGTTTTGCCCCAGACCGGCTACCGTCTGACTGGTTGAATCGATGATCGCATACAGCAGTGCCGAGCCCGCTACAGCTCCTAAAATCTGTGCGACGACATAACCGACGAAATCTTTGCCGGACAGCTTCTTGCCGAGCAGCATAGCAAGCGAAACAGCCGGATTAATGTGGCAGCCGGAGATCGGACCGATCACGTAGGCCATCGCGACGATTGATAAGCCGAACGCCATCGCGATTCCCAGAAATCCAAGCTGTTCCCCCGCAGTAGCCGCACTTCCGCAGCCTACCAGCACCAGCACAAAAGTCCCGATCAGCTCAGCCGTGTACTTTTGGACGGATGAATACATGGAATGCCTCCTCGAAATTGGAATAGTTTCCATTATAAACGGTATGCCTATACAAAAACTTACATCCCTCCATGTGTATTATCGAAATCGAGTTATATGTATGCAGTTCCAGTCCCCTTCAACGGATGGGTTGTACTTTTTGAACGGGCTTGCAAACCGAAGGAGGTGTATATGTTCTGTATATGTGCTGTTGCTATACTCGTTAAAGGTATTTTTTAGCTTTTTTTGTCGCGGTTTTGTCGAACCGAGTCGATGCAGAGGTCTGGGACACTCTGACCAATAAAAGGGGGGGGTGCTAATGAAGCGCTGACGGTAAGCATTTGGATTATTCGGTATTGCCTAGCGTAGCCCGACGAAAATCGGGCAGCGAATAAGGAGGAAAAGGAAGAATGGGAATACGAGGAAGAGTAAAAGGCTGGATGAGGCAAGTAGCCATGCTGCTCATTTTCACGATGGCAGTCGGGACATTTTCCAGCGCATTCACTACCCGGGAAGCGGCGGCAGCCGAGACATCTTCGCAGCTGATTGCGAGCTATGATTTTAACGGTTCGTTTCAGGATCATCTCGGCGGATCGGAGCTGATGGAAGTTGCGTCTACGCCAACCCATGGTAACGACAGCTCGGGCTTTGGCACGACTGTTACCGGCGACACCTACTGGCAGTGGCAATCTGCCAAGCCAAGGGGTGGCGGAGTTACGGTGGATGTGTACCAGGACATTAGCAAAAGCTACTCCATCGGTATGCGTTTCTCGTACGATTTGATTAAAGCTGGGTATACGAAAATCATTGATTACAGAAATAAAGGAGCAGATCAGGGGTTTTATTTTCATGGCGGAAAGATGAATTTCTATAGCCTTAGTAGCCTGGTAACCCAAACTCCCCCCATTACTAAGGATCAGATTGTAGATATTATCGCGACAAGGGACGAGGCAACGAAGAAATTCACAGCTTATTTCGTTGTGAACGGAGAGCTGAAAAAGGAAATCGAGGTAATCGATACTAACGGTGAAGCGGTGCCTAGCCTTGTAGGCGGGAAGACACGGTTCGGCTTCTTTTTTGACGATACCAAATCAGGTGCTGCTGAAGCGACTACAGGCGGAAAAGTATATTCCATTAAGTTTTGGGATGGACCGATAACGGCGGAGCAGGCACAAGGAGCCATGAATAAGCCTGCGGACACCCTAAGCGCTTCTGCATCGGCAGGACAAGCGGCCGGAACAACCAAGGTGACAGCTGCCGCCGGAGCTGGAAACAAACTGGTAGTCCGTGTATCGAGCAGTCCTATTCCGAATCCGAATAAAGGCGAAGCTGCGCCAATCGGAGCGGGAGTGACCGATCCCTATACAGCAGGACAAGATATCGCCGGTGTAGATGCTGTCACGAACAAATATGTCGGTGTATACGAAGTGGATGCAGCAGGGAAAGTTGTCGGATTTAAGCTGATTACATTGACGAGTGGTGAAGTGGCGGCAGCATTGCCCCCAGTCGTATCCTTACAGACAACTTACAAGGAATACACCGAAGGGGACGGAGTCGTTGTTTTGGCGCCCAATACCCAGATTACAGGCGGTAATCCTTATTCTGACGGAACTTTAACGTTTGCAATCCGCAGCGGAAGCAAACCGGGCGAGAAGCTGTCTTTGGTGAAATCTCTTTCTCCATCTGTCGCAGCAGATGAGGTGTCTGTTGTAGGGGACCAAATTTTCCTGGGCAACGGTATGACCGCTCAACAGATAGGATCTGTCAGCAATACGAAAAATGGTCAAGGCAAAGATCTGCAAATCGATCTTTCAACTCCGTTGACAAATGGTGACTTCTCATCTGGCACGACCGGCTGGACGATCACCAACGATGTTGTACTTTTAGGCAATCTGGCTACTAAAACAGAAGGGAAACCCGTTACGATCAGCGGTTCCGGGCCTTATACGGTATCCGGCACAGCAACCGGCGGAGCGCCCTATTCGTTCTTAACGGACGTGAATTATGATCCCAACGATAGCGGTAAAGGCGCTTTCTGGAAAAATGAAGGCGTCGAAAGACCGGTAAAAGATGCGGGTCCTGCCAAATTCAAATCAAGCATCGTTAGCGGCGCGCTTAAGCTCGAGTCGGATAGTATCACTTTGAAAAACAGTTCTAATCCGAATAGCGCATACGGTTCCGTATTCGGCCCAGACGCCATCAGCAGTCCGTTTACAGCCAGCGCGGGAAGCACATTGGCGTTCCAGTGGAAAGCCGAAGGCGGCGGTGACGACTACGAGATTTACGGGTACTTGGTCAACGCTGCAACGAATGAGCATATTGAGCTGATGTACGGCAGAGGGAAAACGCAAGGGTGGACAACGGCTACGGGTACGATTCCTGCAGACGGGGAGTACAAATTCCGTTTCGTTGCCGGGTCTTACGACAAATCAGGGGCATACGGTCTCGGCGCAGCTTTATTCATTGACGACGTCAGGGTATTCAACAGCAATGTAACAGCTTCTGTTGTAGAAAAAATAGCCCGGCTGGTCACCTACGAAAACTCTCCGTTCCCGCGTCCTGTAGGCGCAGCGGATCGGATCGTGGATGTTACCGTCAAAAATTCCGCAGGCGTAACCGCAAGCGATGCGATGACCGTTCATCTGATCGGTTCCGGCGCAGGCTCGCCCGGCGGAGTAGACGGCGCGACCCTGTGGCTGAAGGCCGATAAGGATGCGGCCGCCGATCTGAACGGACAGCTTACCGGCTGGTCGGATCAAACGGGGACGAATCAGTTTGCCGTAAAGGGGACGCCCGATTATAAGGCGGCACCGGCTAACTTTAACCCGGCTGTAGCGTTCCAGAATACAACTTCTTACAATCAAAATCCTAACGAATACATGATCGGCGACAAACCGATTACGTTCAAAGAAGGATACGCGGTATTCAAGCAAACGGACGGAACGGTAGTCGGTTCGGCCGCTCCGCGTGCAGGCGGTTACGGAGTAGGGATTTTCTCGAAATGGGCCGGCAAGCTGTGGGCGGGCAATGGGGCCAACGGCACGTATCACGGGTTTGCTTTCAACGATGCGTCGCGTTTCCATATGGCCGCATTTGATATGGCGAATTCGACCGATTCGCAAGGCAAGCTGAACGGCAAAAACCAGCCGATGACAAGAAACAAAGCGATCAACTCGATCGAATTTACGCCGGTAATCGGCGGTACGTTCGGCGGCGGCAGCTCGAACAACTGGTACCATTACAAAGGCGATATCGCTGAAGTAGTGCTGTACCCGGCGAGCAACGCCCCGGTTGACAAGCTGAAGGTAGAAAGTTACTTGGCTCTGAAATACGGTCTGACGCTGAATCATGGTGGAAGCGACTATGCGGCAAGCAATTACGACGGAACGGCCGGAACGAAAATGTGGACGGCTGCGGACAATACCGGGTACGGCAAACGGATTACCGGGATCGGCCGCGACGACGGAAGCGAGCTGCAGCAAAAACAGTCGAAATCCCAAGAGGCGGGAGCGCTTGTAACGATCGCTCTTGGCGACGGAATTACGGCTGCCAACGCACAAAACGGCAATACGATCGCAACCGACCTGTCCTTCTTCACGTTCAGCGATAACGGCACTATAGCCGCTAAATACGACGGAGAAGTGCCTGAGATTACGACAGCTCCTCAGCACAAGCTGAAGCAGTTGAACCGTGAATTCAAAGTGGACAAGACGAACTGGCTCGATACGGACATTACGCTTAAGCTGGACGTTACGGCCGAAACTCCCGCTGCCCTGTATTACCTGGTGATCCGGGATACGGCAGGAGTTTTGACGGAGATCCTCGCGCTTAATACCGAAGGAACTGTCAAAATCAATAGTGCGAAACTGGCAGACGGCAGTACCTTTACGTTTGCCAAAGTAACGAAGGATGCATTGCAAAAATCCGTAAACGGAGTAGGCAAGTTGACGGCGGGGAACTACACGTCTGAAAGCTGGACAGCATTGCAAAACGCATTGACTTCAGCCAACACGGTGCTCGGCAACCCGAATGCAACTCAAAAGGAAATTGACGAAGCGCTCGCCGCACTGGAAGCTGCCAAGCAGGGACTATCCAGTTCCCGCGACAAGCTCGAAGCCAAGGTGAACCAAATCAAGTCCGCCATGGACGCCGGAACTTTGAAGGAAGGCGACTATACGGCAGACAGCTGGCAGGCATTGAAAGACGAACTTAATCGTGCAAATGCGGTGTTGGCTCAGACTCCGGCCGCAACCGAGCAGGAGCTCGCGCAAGCGATCACGAAGCTCGACGAGGCGAAGGCCGCTTTGGTAGACCTCAGCGCTTTGCGTGCCAAAGTAAACGAAATCGAAGGCGAAGGCTTGACTCCTTCGGGATACACGGCAACTAGCTGGCAGGCGCTCCAAGATGCGCTAGACCATGCGAAGAACGTGCTGGCTGACCCGAGTGCGACGCAAGCGGAAGTGGATCGCGCCAAGGCTGCTCTGGAAGCAGCAAGAGCGGCACTGGTTGCTGTTAACAAATCGGCATTGCAAGCAAAAGTGGACGAAATGAATGGCGAGACGAATTTGGAATCGCTGCTGACCCCTGAAAGCTGGGAAGCGCTGAAAGAAGCGATGGCGAAAGCTCAGGCGGTGCTTGACGATCCAGACGCTACTCAAGCGGAGGTCGATGCGGCATTGGCTGCGCTTCAAGCGGCTCGCCAAAATGCGGTAATCGCAGGTGCGGAGCTGACCGTACTCGACATCGTCTATGCGGATGGCAGCGGCAATCCGGCAGTTGTGGAACTGTCGCCGGCATTTGACGGCAAGCAGTATTTGAACTATACGGGAGTCGTACCGAACGCTGTCAGCAGCGTCGGCCTCGATCTTCAATCATTGGACCCGAATGGTCAAGTACAGGTTACTGTGAATGGGCAATTGATACCGGCATCGGATTGGGGCAACTTGCCACTCCGAGAAGGACGCAATGTAATCGAAGTTGAAGTGACCGATTCAAACGGAAACAAAAACAAATATACGATCGAAATGATGCGCGTCTCCAGCAAGCTGGAATCGCTCGCGGCTCCCGGATACGGATTGAATCCGGCATTCCAGTCGGACAAGGAAGCCTACACGATGAACGTCCCTTATGAAGTGTCCCAGCTTCCATGGACTCCAGTTGCGCTCGACCCTGAGGCGAAGATTGAGTTCAGCGTGAACGGCGGGGCTGCGGTCACCGTTGCCAGCGGCACGTCGAGTCCGGCGCTTCCGCTGCAAGTGGGATCTAACACGGTAACCGTGAAAGTGACGGACCGGAACGGAGGCGTCAAGGAGTATGTTGTGACGGTGTACCGTGACTCCGACTCCGGCTCTGACAACGGGTCTGGAACGGTTGGCGGAGGAACCGGCATTGGCGGAGGCACTTCTCCGGCAACGGGTGATATCATCACCAGCGTGAACGATTCAACACGTGAATTCGCAACAGGCAAAAAGACGACTGAAGGCGGACATACTCTAACGACTGTTGAGATCGACGCCGGCAAGTTAAACGGCATTTTGGCGCAAGGCATCGGCCAGAAGCTTGCGATCCGCGTGCCGAACACAGGGGATGTCGGTGTTCAAGGTTTGATGGCCGAACAGGTGAAGCGGATTGCCGATTCCGGCTCCAGTCTGGAGATTGGAAATCTGCTGGCGATCTACCCGGTACCGGGCGGACAGCTGGACTTCAACGCCATCTCGAACAACTTGAACGGCGCGAAGCTGGGCGATATTGCCGTCCACGTCGACATCAAACGTTCTCCGGAATCCTTGATCGACAGCGCGCGCAGCAAGGCGACGGCTGAAGGACACGAGCTGCTGGTCGATCCGGTCGATCTGAGGCTCACCTTTACAACCGACGGGAAAACAACAGGCACGGATCGTCTGAACGGATATGCCGCTAGATATATCGCGCTGCCGGAAGGAATCGATCTTAACCGGATCACGACAGGCGTGGTCATCAATCCGGACGGTACGATGTTCCACTTGCCTACAGTTGTAACGAAAATCAACAACCGGTATTTTGCATTGATTAACGATTTGCGCACCAGCGGTACGTATTCCGTCATCTGGAATCCGAAAGATTTTGACGACGTGAAGAGCCACTGGGCAAGAGCGGACATTAGCAATATCGCGGCAAGACTCGATCTTGCAGGAACCGGGAACAATACGTTCTCGCCGGACCGGAATATTATCCGTTCCGAGTTCGCGACTATTGTAGCGACCGGTATGGGCCTGATGCGTCAAAATGTGGTTGAAAATCAATTCGAGGATGTCAATATATCCGACTGGTATCACGATGGAGTCAGCATCGCCAGCGAATTTGAAATTGTGCTCGGTTATGACGACGGCTTGTTCCATGGCGGCCGGAACATTACGAGAGAGCAAGGCATTGCCATGATCGCCCGCGCGTTCAACCTGGTTGAGCCGCAAAGATTTATGAGTCCGGCGGAAATCAATGCGACGCTTCTGAAGTTCGGCGATGCGGATAACGTATCGGGCTGGGCTAGGGAAGTTGTAGCGAAGATGGTTGCAGCCGGCATCGCCGAAGGCGAAGACGGACGACTGCTGAATCCGCAAGACTACATGTCGCGCGCGGAAGCGGCTGCTCTGATGAGAAGGCTGTTGCAAATGACAAACCTGATCGACTAAGGGCGGACGCAACCCGGGGCGAACGGGAAAAAACCATCAAATCCATCAGTCGGATTTGGTGGTTTCTTTTTTGATAGACCGTTTAAGTTTCTCACCAAAACTAAAGCGTAGAAGGTGGCTGCGTCCTTTGCCGTGTCCCCAGGTTCCCTTATGTAGCTTGCGTAAATAGCCCGCTTGTCCCTGTCAGAACCAAAAAGGTGGTGATATAATAAAGGAATTGATGAAAATGTTAAATTGCACCAGCAAGGCGGTGTTATCCGGATGAGAGCCATCCTGGTAGACGATGAGCGATTAGCTCTGGCGCAACTGAAAAAGCTGCTGGAGCGAGACATAGGCGACATCGAAGTCATAGGCATGTATACCGATCCGCTTCAAGTATGCGATCAGGCCCGGAAGCTTCGGCCGGACGCCGTATTTCTCGACATCCAGATGCCCGGCATTGACGGCCTGGAACTGGGGGAGCGGCTGCAGTCCGCCGTTCCGGAAGCGGAGATCGTATTTGTAACCGCTTATGATCAGTATGCGGTACAGGCGTTCGAGCTGCATGCCCTGGATTATGTGATGAAGCCGGTTCAATTGGACCGGCTGCAGAAAACGATCGACAGGCTGAAGGACCGGACCTTATCGGGCTGTGAAAGCGGAACGGCTGAGGAACCACCTGTAATCAGCTGTTTTCATCAAATCAAATTCCAACTGCCCGGCGGACAGCCGCTATCGGTCAAGTGGCGTACGAGCAAAGCTCAGGAGCTGTTCGCCTATTTGCTTCATCACCGGGACCGGACGGTCGACAGGGAGACGCTATTCGAGCTGCTGTGGCCGGATTTTGACAGCATCCGTGCGGCCAAGCAGCTGTATACGACCATCTACCATATCCGGCAAACGTTAAAAAGCGCCGGGCTTCAAGCGGTTACGATCCATAGCGGGGAGCTGGAGGTCGGGTACAAACTTACGATTGGCGAGGCGAGGCTGGATGTGGCGGAATGGGAAGCAAGGCTGAAGCGGCTGCCGACACTTGAGGCCGGACATATGGAGGAGCACGAGCACGTGCTGGAGATGTATAAAGGCCACTACTTGGGCGAGGTTGAATATTTGTGGGCCGAGCACGAGCGGGAACGGCTTCGGAGGCTGTGGCTGCACCATGCCGAAGGGCTGAGCGATTATTATCTGGAGCGGGGCATGATAGTCGCCGCCTTGCAGGTGAATCAGCGGATTCAGCAGCATCTTCCTTATGATGAAGAAAGCTATTTCACGCTGATGAAGCTATACGACTCTTTAGGAGATACAGCGGGGGTAGAAGACCAGTACTGGCTAATGACTTCCAGATTGGAGCGGGAACTGGATTCGGCCGTGTCTCCGGCGATCACGAAGTGGTACGATAGCTGGAAAGAACAGCGGGGACGTGCGCGTCTTGCCGGGGTATAAGCAAAGGGAAGGAGCGCCAAACCGGACTCTTCCCTGAGCCAGAAACGTTTAGCGGAGAGGCAAGCTCTCTGCGGGCCTTTTGTCGCCGGAGAAGTACAAGACGGCCTTCCAACCGCCCGAAGCAGCCTCCAGCTCGATCGTCTGCAGCTCGTCCCATCCGGCAGGGGCTTGTTTCTGTGCAGCTTCTAAACGGAGAGCCAAAGTGTCTGTCAGCTCTTCCAGCAAATCTTCGGAATAACCGTGATCCGGAACGTTAACGGGAATCGGCCTGTCGTGAAACATGATGCGGAGCAGCATGGCAATAGTCCCTTCTTTTATATAAACTAGCCAGATTATTATACATGACGCGACTGAACAAAATCTGAACCGGCAGCCCGTCGAAGGGATTGACCTTAACGTTGCGGCAACGTTTATAGTGAATGTTGCCGGGAGGGACCCGATCCCGCCCCAGGCGAGGAGGAGATGGACGAATGGCTGACCATGCGAGCATTTATGCGGGACAGGCGGATGTATACGAGGAGATGATAGCCAAGCAGCCGGATTTGAGCGGGGTGCTGGAGGAGATTCGGCCGTTTGACGGACTGGACGCCGCCGACGTAGGAGCGGGGACGGGCAGACTGTCTGCCGTGCTCGGCCCGCGCGTCCGCTCGTTGGCTGCGTTCGACGCCTCAACCGCCATGTTGGATGTGCTGGCCGGCAAGCTTCGCAGCCGGGGACTGACGAACTGGAGGACGGAGCAGGCGGATCACCGGAAGCTGCCTTTGGCAGACAAGTCGGTGGACTTGATCGTATCCGGCTGGAGCGTCTCTTATCTGTGCAACTCGGATGTGCCCGGTTACCGGAGCCATGTACATGAGATCGTCGGAGAGATGAAGCGGGCGCTTCGTCCGGGCGGAACGATCGTGCTGTTCGAGACGATGGGAACGGGTACGGCAACGCCTGCTCCGCCGCCCTTTTTGCTCGATTATTACGAGACGCTGGAGCAAGAGCTCGGTTTCTCGCACCGCTGGATTCGGACCGATTACACGTTCGGCAGTTTGGCGGAGGCGGAGCGGCTGACCCGGTTCTTTTTCGGGAACGAACTGGCGGCGCAGGTTGTGCGTAACGGCTGGACCGTGGTGCCGGAATGTGCCGGCATCTGGTGGCTGCATGTGTAAGGAAACGGGGACAGGGACAGGGGCTTTGCCGCACAAGGCGAACCTTCCTGTCCTTTTTTGAATCCGGGCGCCAGAGACTCTTATATGGTTAGTTAACCTGTATGCATGTCGTATCACCGAACCCCAACGCGAACGGTTCGCAAGAAACTGGGTTACGGGCTTCATTAGGAGTCGAGCTTGTCCAGCAGGAAAACATTGTAAGTCCGGCGAATGGTAGAGAAAGAGAAAAGAGAAAAGAGAAAGAGAAAAGGAAAGAGAAAAGGAAAGTCCGGGTACAGATCCGGTTTCCGGAAGCTCGAATTAGGAGGACGGCTATGGAGCTGCGTTTGTATGTCGATTCGGACCGGGAGCAAGTGATCCGGCTGCACGAAGCTCTCGCCAGACAGGCGGATGCAGGTGTGGATCTCGGCTCGGATGGCGATAGTTGGCCCGATATCGAGCTAACCTGTTTGGCCGAAGGCGCGGAGTTCTGGGTAGGCGAGGAGAACGGCGCCGTCGCAGCGACGGGCGCCATCTGCATCAAAAACCCGGTGGTAGGTGAGATCAAGCGGCTGGGCGTACAGCCGGAGCTGCAGCGGCGGGGGTACGGCAGGCGAATGCTGGGCAAGCTGGAGGAGCGCGGACGGGAGCTTGGTTACCGGATCGTCTGCGCGGAAACGTCGGACCGTCCTTCTGCGGCTCAGGAGCTGTTTGCAAGCAGCGGATACGAAGTGTTCGACCGCCAGTCAAACGGCGGCGCTTCAACCGTTATGTACGGGAAATGGGTCACGGACCTTCCGCCGGAGCCGACGCCGGAGGAGACGGCAAAGTTCGAGGTCGATTGGGCGGTTCATAATCGGCTTCAAGATTATACGAAGCAGCTTTTTCAGGAGGGCTGTACGCCCGAGCAGGCGATGGAACGGGTGTTGGAATCGGACCTGTTCGCCGAGTGGCGTGCGGAGCAACGTTCGTTTCTGGTCGGATATGACGAGATCGAGTTGTACCGCGATCTGGAGGCGTCATTCCGGATCGGAGCGCATATAGGCCGGATCGAGGGGAAGGCGGTGGCATACTTCGATTGTTTGCCGGACACGGCACCCGCAGCGGACGGAAGCGAAGAAGCCGAACCTGTTTTTATTCTTTTGCATGTGCGGATCACTCCAACGCAACTGGCGTACGAGCTTGCTTCCTTCGCGCGGAAGCTGGGTCTAAGCAAACCGGTACCTTATAACGCATTATTGGGATTAATGAACGGTACGTATTTCGATATAGACCCGGCGGATCTGGAGCGGATGAACGGGCAAAGGGAACGTGCAGGCGAATGGATGCAAGCCTTTGTCGATGCCTATGGAGACGGATCGGCAGCTGTGAGAGATGACGGCGGGCGGACAGGAGGAGGAGAAGGTGAGCGTAACGATGAGCGGGCAGTTGGCGGAAGCGCTGGAAGCGGCGGAGACGGGGGTGCTGGTGGACCGGATGGAAGCGATTCGGAGCCGGGAAGGCAACCCGGAAGGGATTGAAATCGAGCGGAAGGATGGCGGTTTTTCCTGGGCTTCGCAGGGGGAGTCCCTGCGGCTGTAAGGGTCATGCGGGTGCAAGGGGATATCGCGTCCTTCACGCTGGCCGCCACGCTGCCCGACTACCGCGGCCGGGGACTGCACGCCGGACTGCTGCGCAAACGGATCGAGACGGCCGCTTCCTGCGGAGCCCGGTTCGTCGCCGCTCAGGCGTCTTTCGGCTCTGGCAGTTACCGCAATATGGAGCGGGCCGGTTTGAAGCTTGCGTACTTGCGGGCGATCTGGACGATGGGATGACGATCGGCGGCAGGGACGATAGTCGTAAGCAAAAAAGGATGAAAAACGAAGGAAATGCGATGTTGACATCCTCATTTAACGTGGCATATAATAACCAATAAATAAATACGCCAAATGTTGCGATTAGAAATAGTAGAAATGAAAAGAGCTTTCAGAGAGCCGTTGGCCGGTGCGAAACGGTAGTGACATTCATTTCGAACTCGTCTATGAACGGCTGCCCGAATCAAGTAGGGCTAGACGGATTTCCCCCGTTACAGGGATAGATGGTGATGGCCATCGAAGAAGATCATTTCCCATGAAATGAATTAGAGTGGTACCGCGAGTTCAACCTCGTCTCTATACGTAGAGACGGGGTTTTTTTGTTGATTAAATTCCGGGTTTAATCAACCTCGCTGCACATACTTACTAACCAAACATGCTTAGGAGGAACATCAAATGAACCGTAAAATTATCGTACTGGATACTACGCTGCGCGATGGAGAGCAAGTGCCGGGAGCGAAATTAAATATGCAGCAAAAATTGGAAATCGCTCAGCAGTTGAAAAGACTGAACGTGGATATTATCGAGGCCGGATTTCCGGCATCGTCCGCCGGCGATTTTCAGGCGGTCCAGGAAATTGCCCGCAGCGTAGGCGACAGCGTCTCGATTACGGCACTCGGCCGGGCGGTGAAGAGCGATATCGACGCCGTCTACGAGAGCATCAAGCTGGCGCAAAATCCGCTGATCCATATCGTGCTCGGCACCTCCAACATTCACGTGGAGAAAAAATTTAATCGTTCCAAGGATGCCGTGATGCAAATGGGCGTCGATGCGGTCAAATACGCCAGAACGCTGCTTCCTCACGTGCAGTATTCGACGGAGGACGCTTCGCGCTCGGAATTCGAATATTTGTGGAGCACGATCGAGGCCGTCGTCAAAGCGGGAGCTACGATGATCAATGTGCCGGACACAGTCGGCTTTGCGGTGCCGGAAGAATTCGGCGAGCTGATCCGCAAAATCAACGACAGGCTGAAAAACCTGAACGACAAAGTCGTCCTCAGCGTCCACTGCCACAACGACCTTGGGATGGCGACGGCCAATACGCTAAGCGCGATCAAAAACGGCGCCGAAAAAGTCGAGTGCACGATCAACGGGCTGGGCGAGAGAGCGGGCAACACGTCGCTTGAGGAAGTGGTCATGGGACTGAAAGTAAGGGAGTCGTTCTACCAATGCCGCACGGATATCAAGACGACGGAGCTGCTCCGGACGTCCCGGCTGGTCAGCCATCTGACCGGACTCGACGTGCAGGTGAACAAAGCGATTACCGGCGAGAACGCGTTCGCGCATTCGTCCGGCATCCATCAGGACGGTCTGCTTAAAGATAAGCAGGTATACGAGATTATGTCGCCCGAGGACGTCGGGGCCGAAAGCATGGAGCTGATCCTGACGGCCCGCTCCGGACGCCACGCCTTCAAAAATGCGGTGGAGAAGATGGGCTTCGACACGTCTGACGTTGCGGATTTCGAGCAGCTGTTCCAGAAATTCCTGACGCTGGCCGACGCCAAAAAAGAAGTGTACGACCATGACGTGTTTTATTTGGTGACCAATCACCGTACGATCGAGCAAAGCGAAAGCCAGCTGTACATGCTGGAATCGTTCCAGGTCATCAGCAGCGATCAGACGCCTACGGCAACGGTCAAATTGAAAAAGGGCGGGGAGTCGATCGTCGGCAGCTGTGTCGGGGACGGTCCGATCGACGCTTTGTACAGTGTCATTAAATCGCTCGTCGGCCTGGACGTGCAGCTTAAAGATTATAAAATCAATAGCTTGTCCCGGGGCAAGGAAGCGATCGGCCGGGTCAACATCCGGATCGAATACGAAGGCAAAACGTATTCGGGCCGCGCGATGGACACCGATATTATCAAAGCAAGCGCGAATGCCTTCTTGAACGGGATCAACGCCATCGTGCTGGAGCTGGTCAAAGCTTGATCGACGTCCTGCGGACGAAATGGGAAAGAGCCCCCGAAACGGATTTCGGCAAGGCTCTTTCTGTTTGTTTGGATGATGAGACCGGGCTCATTCGCGAGGCGGCCTCCGGTCATTCGAAAGAGGAGTTACCCGATTAGTCCGGCATATTTCAATCCGTGGCGGATACCGCCTTCGTCCACATGAGTTGTGACGTAGTCCGCATACGGCTTCAATTCCTCGTGGGAGTTGCCCATCGCGATCCCGAGACCGACCAAGGAGAGCATCTCTTTGTCGTTCAGACCGTCACCGAAAGCTACCGCGGCTTCAGGAGCTATCTCTAGATGGGCCAGAAACGCTTCGATCCCTTGCGCCTTGGAGCGGTCGTCCGGGATAACGTCCATCGCCTTCTCGTGCCAGCGGATCAGCTTCAGTCCCGGAACGGCCTGGTCGTACAACGGTTCCTCGGCCGTCTCGCAGTGGAGAAACAGCTGGTAGATCGACTGCTTCTTCCAGAAATCCGGGTCATACCCGGGGAGATCGACCCGCAGCGAGGTGACGGATTCGATCATAAACGGATCGGCTTCGTTGTTCGTATAGAAGGCGTCATGGCCTTCGAAAACGAGGCTGTGCCGGTGCTTGGCGGCAACGCCGACGAAACGTTCCACACTCTCGCGCGGAATTTCCCTGCTGAAAATCGGCTTGCCCTTATAAACTACATAGGCGCCGTTCAAGCTGATGTAAGAGTCGATGCCAAGCTTCTCGGCCAGAGGGGCAAAGAAGTAGGGGGCTCTTCCGGTCGCGATGACCGTTTCGATTCCGCGGCTTTGCAGCTCCCGAATCGCGTCGACCGCATCCGGCGGAATCTGTTTTTGTTCATCGACCAGGGTGCCGTCGATATCGAAAAATACAATTTGATAAGACATGAGCGCCTCTCTTCTCCTGTTCTCCTATAAGGGTCCGGAGATGGCCAACCGGCCTTCCCCGGAGCATCTCGCTGCGTATTATATGGTTTTACAGCTGCGGCTTGGGCTCAATCGCTTCCATCCCGTACATATACGGCCGCAGCGCTGGCGGAATATAAATCGAGCCGTCCTCGCGCTGATGATTCTCAAGCAGCGGAATCAGTATGCGGGGCGATGCGACGGCCGTATTGTTCAAGGTATGGCACATTTGCAGCTTGCCGTCCTCGTCCCGATACCGGATATTGGCGCGGCGCGCCTGGAAGTCGCGCACGTTCGACGACGAATGCGTCTCACCGTAGCCGTCCCGGCTCGGCATCCAGGTTTCGATGTCGTATTGCTTGTAGTTTTTTTGCCCCATGTCGCCGGTACAGACGGCCACGACGCGATAAGGCAGCTCCAGCATCGTCAGCAGTTCCTCGGCGTTGCCGGTAATTTCCTGGAGCATACGTTCCGAGACGTCGTCCTCTCCCCGGCACAAGATCACCTGCTCCACCTTGGCGAATTGATGGACGCGGTACAGCCCGCGCACATCCCGTCCGGCCGAGCCGATCTCGCGGCGGAAGCAGTTCGAGACGGCGGCCAGCCGGATCGGCTCGGCGACGTCCACGATTTCATCGGTGTAATAACCGATCAGCGACGCCTCCGATGTACCGACCAGCCATTTGTTGTCTTCCGGCAGCCGGAACGTCTGCTCTTGACCTCCCGGGAAAAATCCGGCGACGTTTAACGTTTCTTCGCGGACGAGCAGCGGCACGTCCATGACGGTAAAGCCTTTGCGTACGAGCAGATCGAGCGCCAGCTGCTGAACGGCGCGGTGCAAGTGCAGGCCCGCGTCTTTCAAATAATAGTTGCGGCTGCCGGCCGTCTTGACGCCGCGGGGAATATCGATTAGCCCCAGCGTCTCCCCTAGCGTCACATGATCTTTCGGCTCGAATGCGAATGTAGCGGGCGTGCCGACTCGTTTGACCTCAACATTATCGGCATCCGTAGCTCCGACCGGCGTATCCGCGGATACGATATTCGGCACGAGCTGCATAAGCCTGCGAAACTGCTGCTCCAGCCCGGCAAGCACCGGCTCGTTCTCCGTCAGCTCGTGCCCTACGGCCTTCGCCTGCTCTTTCAACCGCTCGGCCCCGGTCTTGTTGCCCGCGCGCATCTGCCGGGGGATATCCTCCGACAGCCGGTTGCGTTCCTGGCGAAGCCGTTCGACTTCGGCCAGCATTTTTCTTCGTTCCTCATCCGTTCGAAGCAGCTCTTCGATCGACACTTCGATTCGTTTCTGCTCGGCCGCTTGCTGCAGCTGCAGCTGATTCTCCCTAATAAACCGGATGTCCAGCATGGTGGTCCACGTCCTTTCGTTGTCCGAAAAAATGCAAAAAGCGCCCCCGTCATTTGGGACGAGGAGCGCTTTACACCCGCGGTGCCACCCAATTTGACCGGTTGCCCGGTCCGCTTGGTTCCGCGGTAACGGGGCGGTTCCCGGTATGCTTAGAGGACATGCGGCCGTATCGGAAACGGGTCCGATACGCAAGAACGGGAGCTGCTTCGAACGAAACAGACCCGGATGAAGTCCTGGTCGCAAACGCCTCCGAGTTGGATTCTCGTCATCGGCCTAATGCGTTTGTTTAATTTTGAAATATTGTACTGCATCCGTCTTCCAGTGTCAATGCCGGATTGCCTGGAACGGCTGCCGGTTTTCCTATAAAATGGTGATGAGCATCTTGGGCGATTATGAAGTTCCACGCGTCCGTCAACCGGTCGATACCGGGTTTCGCAGCGGCGACCGGCCGCTCCCTTGATTTTGGACACAAAAGATTCAACTTTGAAGCGAAACTGCCATAGGGGCGCAGCGTATATATAACGGCTGACCAAACAGCGGAACAACCCCTGGGAAAACGCTTGCAACAAATCGGGGAAGCGGGCATAATGAATACAGCTTCCGCTCCGATCAAGCTGTGAATATAACGATAGAAAGAGGTGCAGCGGCTCTATGAAATCCATCACCGTCCAAGATCTAGTCAACCGATTTCACTTGGAAATACTTGCCGGGCATTCGCAATTGCACCGAACGATCAGCAAATCCCGGGTTCACCGTCCAGGGCTCGAATTCGTCGGGTATTTCGATTTTTTCCCGCAGCAGCGGGTGCAGGTGCTTGGTCGCAAAGAAATCACATACTTACACAAACAGACCGAAGATGAGCGGGATTCCCGCATCGGCTCGGTCGTACAATACCACCCGCCGTGTTTCGTCGTAACCTGGAACCAGGAAATGGAAGGATTGCGTTATCTGATCGCGCATTGCGAGCGGGAAGGCATCCCTCTGCTTCGCACGGCGGAGCAGACGACTAAATGGATCGGCATGGCGGACGTTTTCCTGACAAAGATGCTCGCTCAGGAAATTCAAGTGCACGGCGTCTGCGTGAACGTCGCAGGCATCGGGATTCTGCTTCGCGGCAAATCCGGCATCGGCAAAAGCGAAACGGCGCTGTCGCTGATCCGCCGCGGCCACCGGCTCGTCGCCGATGACGCCGTCGTCCTGCGGAGAATCGGTCCGGAGACGATTATCGGCACGCATGACGGCAAGACGAAGGAGTTTCTCGCCTTGCGAAGCGTCGGCCTGATTAACGTCGCCCGGATCTACGGCCGGGGGGCGTTCCAGGACGAGACCCGGATCGTGCTCGATATCGAGCTGACGCCGTGGAAGGAAAACGAGCTGTACAACGACCTCGATATGACGCCGAAGACGTCTTCCTATATGGAGGTCGACATCCCGTACATCCAAATATCGCTCCAGCCGGGCCGCGACGTTGCAGGACTTGTCGAAGCCGCCGCGAACAACTGGTCGCTCCGCTTGCAGGGCTACAGCGCGGCCGAGGAATTCATGCAGCGGATCGAGGCGTTCACCCAGCAGCAACAGCAGCATAAATAAAAGCTCCGCCGTAATTGGGGAGAACGGCCATAGCATGTAAGGAGGAGGGCCGTCCTAAAAGTGTGCATTCGATAGGGCAGTATCCCCATTTCCAAATAAAAGGACCTCAAGTTCCACGGTACAGTGGAGGCTGAGGTCCTTTTTCATGAGGAAAATCGGTTCTGGGTGGAGACCCACCGGCCCTATACAGGATCTATACATGCACAAGGCATCTATTGTATGATGAAGCCCAGTCCACAACGCGTATCAAGGAGAAGGGGAAACATGAAGTTCAGACGAAGAGAGCTGTCCATCAAGCAAAAGTTAATCTTGTTTTTCCTCGTATTTTTTTGCACGCCGTTTCTAATCATCAGTTGGATCTGGTATGCCAAATCGACCGAAACGATCGAGAGCAACGCGATTTATTATAATCAGGCGTATATCGGGCAGTTGAACGGCCGGTTTGACGAGTATTTCGAGCGGATGAAGGTGGAGACGCAGACGTTGCCGGGGTATCCGCTTATCCAGGAATTCGTCACGATCGATCCTGACAACTCCTACGAGCTGTTTCAGCTCAAGGAACGGATCAGCCGCGACTTATACCCGAGCATTGCATACCGGAACAAAGAGCTTGTCGGTTTTTTCATGTACTCGGTGAAAGGTGCGATGCTGGGGGATGCTTCCGTCGGCGAATGGAGCCAGCCGTTTCGCGATTCGGACGATCACGAAGAAGGATTCAAGGTCGTCGGCATCCAGCAGGTTCGCGGTGTCCCGGTCGTGCTGCTCAATCGCAATATTTACGATACGGTCACGTACAAGTTCGCGGGTTCGATCGTATTCGCTTTCTCGCTGGAGCACATCTTGAACCTGAACGATTCCACCGCCTTCGGCAAACCGAGAAATATCGCGATCGCAGACGAGACGTTCCGCTTCCTCTACCATCCCGCCGCCGGCAAATGGGGGGCGCTCGTTCCGGAAGCGTGGACCAGCAGCATGACCGGGCAAAGCGGTTATTTCGTCGACCGGACGGCACAAGGAAAACAAATCGTCGTGTACAGCGAGTCGGAGTTTACCCGGCTGACGATGATTTCCGAAGTGCCGCTGGACGAGCTCGTCGGAAATTTCTCGCAGCTGCGCACGGCGACGATCGTCATCGGGGTGGTGGTTCTGCTGCTGGCGTCGCTGACGTTTAACAAAATGCTGCTGGAGATCAAGCGGCTGGTCGAAGTGATCCATACGTCCCGCTTGAAGCATAAAGAGATGGAGCTGAGGCAGAGAGAAGCGATGTTCCAGGCGCTGCAATCGCAGATCAACCCGCATTTTCTGTACAACAGTCTGGAAATTATTAATTCCTACGCGATTTTGGCCAAAGCGAAGCCGATCAGCCAGATGACGGTGCAGCTTGCGAACATGTTCCGCTACAGCGTGAGCGACCCGCAAAGCGTCGTTCCGCTGCGCGACGAGATCGGGCACATCCGCAACTATTTGCGAATTTTGGAGGAACGATACGAAAACTTGCGGGTAGAAATTCGGCTGGACGAGGCCGACCTCGATCAGGTTGCGCTGTATCGTCTGACGCTGCAGCCGATTATCGAGAACGCCATCTACCACGCTTACGAGAAAAACGGTCTCCACCCCGGTTCGCTATCGGTCGCCGGAGTGCGCCGGGAATCGCTTTTCTCGCTTCAGGTAGAGGACCGCGGCATCGGAATGGACCCGCAGCTGATGGCGAGGTACAACGACGCGTTCGAAGCGATTACCGAGCAGGAAGTGCCCGTATCGGCCCGGCCTTTTCCGGGCATCGGGCTATGGAACGTTCACAGCCGTCTCCGGCTCGCGTTCGGCTCTCCTTACGGGCTGCATATTGTCCGTTCCGGGCGGGAGGGGACGTTGCTGGAAATCCGGCTGCCTTATCCGGTTCAATCCAAATAAGTGAAAAACTCATAATTTCGTAGATTAAACCATGGGGAAACCGGACTCCCGTTGCTATAATCAGGGCTGGGCAACAAATTGGGTCTATTCATCCTAGGGGAGGTACGGCAAACAGAATGAACAAAAAAACAGTATGGCTCGCGTCGGCATGTCTCGTGCTGGCGTCGGCATCGCTTACGGCGTGCGGGGATTCCAAGCCGGAATCGGGCGGAGATAGCGGGGACGGTAAGCAGGCCATCAGCAAAACGATTCGCGTGCTGACGACAGACGGCGGCAACGTATTCGCCACTCAAGCTCCGGCGGCGGAGAAAGAGAAATATTACAAAGAGCTGAACCGCTTATCCGGCTTCGATATCCGTCACGAGCTGTTGACCTGGGGAGGCGGCGCCGACTATAACCAGCAGCTGTCCCTCCGCTTTGCGACCGGAGAAATGTCGGACCTGATGATGACGAGCAGCATTTATTCGAACGTCCACGCAGGCGCCGTTGACCAGAACGTATTTCTTCCGCTCGACGATCTCATCGCCAAACACGGCAAAAACTTGAAGAGCAGCATTCCCGAAGTGGCATGGAACAGCCCGAGAGTGAAGAAAAACGGCGTTACTTACGGCATCCCGATCGTATCCGCGGCGCCGGCTTCACGCGTAATCTTCATTCGTCAGGATTGGCTCAAAAAACTGAACATGGAAACGCCGAAAACGCTGGACGATTTCCTGAAATTCGCCGAAGGCGTCAAGAAAAACGATATGAACGGAGACGGCAACCCGGACAACGAATATGCACTGGCGCTCACCGACAATCTGGGCTGGAACGACGTCTTCACCGGCTCGTTCGGAGTAAGGCCGGACGCTTGGCAGATGCGCAACGGGCGGCTGGAACCGGACTTCATTCAGCCGGAGATGAAGGAAGCGATCGCTTTTTATAAGAAGCTGTATGACAACGGTTACATCCATAAAGATTTCGTAACGAAAAAGCAGTCCGACCGGATGACCGACATTTATAAAGGGTACTACGGGGCTTATGGCGCGGCGGCGAACCAGTACCGGTCGTTTACGGACAAGGCCAAATACGTCAACCAGCCGGATGCCGAGACGACGATGATTGCTCCGCCTAAAGGACCGCGCGGCGAAGCTTATTTCGAGCCTCAGTCCGAGCAGATCGACTTCGTATGGGTTATCCCGTCCAAGACGAAAGATCCCGAAGCCGTGATCCAATATTTGGACTGGGCATGGGGCAGCGACGAAGGCAAGAAGTTTTTCGCGTTCGGCATCAAGGATCACAACTACAAAGAAGAGGGCGGCAAAGTCGTCTTCGACGCGGACAATCCGGTCAACACCGAAAACGGCGCGAGCGGATTTTTCCAGAAAACGATCAATCCGAAAGGCTCCGGTTCCAATACCGGTCTGCTGATGGAGCTGGTGCCGGAGGCGGAGATTATGAAAAACGGCTACAAAGCCGCCGAATCCGCCGTCTACAAGCATGCGTCGATGGGAATGCCGCAGCTCGAGTCGCTCACCGGACGTCCGGAGCTGGAAGTGAATCTGGGCGCAAACACGCTGTTCTACGATGCGTTCGTGAAGCTGGTCGTAGGGAAAGAAGAGCTGGATGCCGGCTTCGACAAGTTCGTGAAGGAATGGAAAAGCCGCGGCGGCGAAGCCGTCATCAAGGAAGCGACCGACTGGTACAATTCCAAAGGGAAATAAAAGGAAGCGGCAGGAGGCTCCAACGCAGTTGCGGTTCTGGAGGGGCCTCCCTTCTTTTACCCATTATCCCGCATACGAGATGAATTTGCATACGATCTAAAGGAAGGAGACTCGCTTTTGCTCCGCAAACTGAAAGGTTCCGACTCTGTCGTTTTGTTTCTGATCGCCCTGCCCGCCCTGCTTCACTTTCTTATTTTCAAATACATCCCGCTGGCCGGAAACATTATTGCGTTTCAGGATTACAATTTGTTCCAGGGCGTATTTCACAGCAAATGGGTAGGTATCAAGCACTTCATATTCATGTTCCAGTACCCGGAGTTTCTGATGGTGCTGAAAAATACGCTGAAATTCGGATTGTATTCCCTCCTGTTCGGTTTCCCGGCTCCGCTTCTTCTGGCGCTGTTCCTGAATGAAATCCGGTTAACCTGGTTTAAGCGGTCGATGCAGACGCTGCTATATCTGCCGCATTTCTTGTCGTGGATTATCGTCGGGGGCATCTTCGTCGAGCTGCTGGCCGCCGAAGGCATGATGAACCGTCTGCTCGCCGGCTTTGGAATCGGGCCGTTGTCGTTTCTGACCGAGCCGCAATACTTTTACGGCGTCGTGATCAGCGCCGGGATCTGGAAGGAAGTCGGCTGGTCGATGATTATTTATTTGGCCGCCATCGCAGGCATTAACCCGAACTTGTATGAAGCGGCGGTCGTAGACGGGGCGGGGCGCTGGCGCAAAATGTGGAGCATCACGCTGCCGTCGCTTATGCCGACGATAATCGTGCTGTTTCTGCTGCGGATCGGCAACTTGCTGGACGCCAATGTCGAGCAGGTGCTGTTCTTTCTGAACCCGCTGGTCCGGGAAGTCGGAGAGGTATTCGATACGTACGTATACCGCGTCGGTTTGACAGGCGGCCAATACAGTTATACGACGGCGATCGGTATGTTCAAGGCGGTAATCGGCGTTTTGCTCGTCGTCACTTTGAATAAAGTAAGTCAGAAGACGACTGGAGAAAGCATTTATTAATAGCCGGAGGATAACAGCATGAGAAGCAGGCGTTCGGAATCAATATTCCAGTTTTTTAACTCGGCGGTCATTCTGATCATCAGTCTGACGATGATCGCGCCGATGGTTCACCTGGTTGCGGTCTCCTTGAGCGATCCCGTTTATGCGGGAGCGAAGCTCGTCTATCTGTGGCCGAAAGGTTTTTTTCTGGACGTGTACCAGACTTTATTCCGGATGAACGATATGTGGCGGGCGATGGGCGTAAGCATCTACATTACGGTTGCAGGTACGGTGCTTTGTCTCGCGCTTACCGCTTCGCTGGCCTATACGCTATCGAGACCGCAAATGCCGGGGCGGACGTTGATTATGAGGCTCGTTTTGTTTTCCTTCATCTTCCCGATTCCGCTGATCCCGACCTTTCTTGTCATTAAAGGGATGGGCATGATGAACACGCTCTGGTCGCTTATTATTCCGGGGGCGCTGGGCGCTTATTACGTTTTTATAATGAAGACTTTTTTCCAGGGCGTGTCCAAGGAATTGATCGAGGCGGCCAAAATCGACGGCTGCGGCGAATTCAGCGTCTTTATCCGCATCGTTTTGCCCATCTCCAAGGCGGTACTCGCTACGATCGCGCTGTTCCATGCCGTATCGCAGTGGAATGCGTATTTCGGCGCGCTGATGTACATCCGGTCGGATGCGCTGTTCCCGCTCCAGCTCAAGCTGAGGAAGCTCGTTCAGAGCAGCTCGGTCGACTCCGGGCTGGACAACAGCATGTTTGACGCAAGCGTTATACAGACGCCGGAGATGATGAAGGCGGGGGCGATCATCTTTTCGACCTTGCCGATTTTAATCGTATATCCGTTTTTGCAAAAGTATTTTGTGAAGGGCGCTATGCTGGGCTCTTTAAAGGAGTAGCAATTTTTACAAGCAGGCGATACATGCCTCTTCATTGAAACCGGACCCGATCAGACGTTATTCTAGTAGAATGACAGCACGTATAAGACAAACGTACGGCAGGAGTTGATCCGGTGCTTAAAGTAATGCTCGTCGACGATGAGCGTGTGGCCAAGCGCAGCATGCGCGCGCTCATTGAGACAGAACTATCGGGCTTCTGCATCGCAGCGGAAGCAAGCGACGGGGAAAGCGCGCTCCAGGCCGCAGAGCTTCACCGGCCGGATATCGTCATTACGGACATCCGGATGCCCGGTATGGACGGCCTCGCCCTCATCCGGGAGCTTGGCGAGCGGAAGCATACAGCGGAGTTTATTATCGTCTCCGGGTATGGGGATTTCAGCTACGCGCAGAAGGCGCTTCGCTTCGGAGTGACGGATTATTTGCTGAAGCCGATTGATTCCGATTATTTCCTATCCGTGATGCACACTGTACGGGATCGTCTGATGCGGCGGACGGCCGCGAATTTCGACTATGCGGCGGATGAGGACGGAGCCGCAGGACAGCCGAAGCATCCGATGATGAAAGAAGCGCTGGCTTTGATCGCGCAGCGTTATGCCGATCCCGAGTTTTCACTGAAACAGGTGTCCGATCATTTCGGCATTTCCCCGAACTATTTCAGCACGTTGTTCAAGCGGTCGATGGGCGTGTCGTTTATTCAATATTTGGTGCAGGTTCGCGTTAAGGAAGCGAAGCGGTACTTGCAGAAACCTTTCATTAAAGTGTATGAAATCGGACATTTCGTCGGGTTCGAGGACTATACCCACTTCTCCAAAACGTTCAAAAAGCTGAACGGCTGTTCGCCGACGGAATACCGGAAAACCATCGAGAGCGGTGAGTGAGAAGAACCCTCGGACGGGCGGATACTGTCCGGCAGAGAGGAGCCGGAGGTTGTGAGATACAAGCTGGTTGCTTTGGATATGGACGGGACGTTACTGAACGACGAGAAACGGATATCCCGAGAAAATGCGGAAGCGATCGCGAAGGCTGCGGCCAGCGGAATCACCGTGATGATGTCGACAGGCCGGGGCATTCAAAACATTCGCGCGTATACGGACGAAATGGGTTTGACGTCTCCGATCGTCGCCGTCAACGGTGCGGAAGTGTGGCGGTCGCCGGACGAGCTGCATGCGCGTTATCCGCTTGCGCCGGATACGGTCCGGCGGCTCATCCGGGCTGGCCGTGACAAGGACGTATGGTACTGGGCTTATACGACTAACGGGCTTATGACGCGGAGCAGCTGGGCCGAGCCGGAATGGGACGAGTGCGTATGGCTGAAGGTCGGTTATGCCAGCGAAAATCCGGCCAAGCTTCGGGAGCTTCGCCAGTGGCTCGCGTTGGATGGGGAGATCGAGGTGACAAGCTCGAACGAGACGAATCTGGAGCTGAGTCCGGCCGGCATCACGAAAGCGAGCGGTCTCGAGCAGGTGTGCCGGCTGCTCGGCATCGGTCTGGAGCAGACCGTCGCCGTAGGAGACGGCGGCAACGATCTGTCGATGATCCGTGCGGCCGGACTCGGCGTCGCGATGGGCAACGCGCAGGAGGAAGTGAAACGGACGGCGCTCCGGGTTACCGGGACGAACGAGGAGCACGGCGTCGCACAGCTATTGCAATACGTGATGGAGTGCAATGCCGGAGCTGTCTCCGTATCAGATAATTGAACATGCAGCCGTCGGACCCGGGGAAGACGCATTTATGGCCGCTTTCATCGCAGCGGTCATGAATGCGTCTTCTTTAGGATCAGGATGCGATGCGGCGAGGTACGGCAGTGGATGGAACGCAGATTGAAGTGGTGGAGCGTCCCCGATCCCAAACTTGGGTGACGTTTTTCGATCGCGATAGGGGCCGGAATCGAGGCTGTCGATTCAATGTGGACAACCAAGTGGAAAGGGAAAAGATTACCTTCTGGCGAGTTTTGTCTGGAATCCCCTACCTTACAATCCTTATTCAATCAAGGGATTCCGGACAACCTGTTTGAGCAGAAGAAGGTCATTTTTCACTTGGAACGGCCTGCTGACACTTCTACACAATGAATCGACAGCCTCGGAATCGATGGTTATCCTCAGGCGTAGCGGAAGAACGGCTTCCGTTATTCCCGCCAGGTGCGTAATTTTCACGTGATAGCGGAAGGATGGTTTCCGTTATTTCGAATTTATAGGGGGATACAGCTATTATCAATGAAAATAACGGAACCAATGGTTCCGTTATACTTCGATTTCCCGCTGCGATCAACGTATAACGGAAGTAAAACTTCCGGAAGGAGCTTCACAGGCTGCATGTCAGTATAAAGCACCTCAGAAACGTACAGTTTGAGCAAAGACGAAGGAGTCCAAGAAGCGCTCTTGACAGACTTCGTTCATATCAGGAAGTTAAGTTCGCTGTTGCCCGGCTGTTCCCGCCGCTGAAATTCTCGAGTATCCCCTGTCTGCCCCATCAGCTCCCGAACTTTTTGCGGAAATCTTTCGGGCTCATCCCCATGGCCGCCTTGAATACCCGCCCGAAATGCGACAAGCTTTCGAAGCCGACGCAGTCCGCGATTTGCGTTACGTTTTTGTCCCCTGCGACGAGCAGCTTCTGGGCTTCCTTCAGACGGACAAGGTTGACATATTCGACGAACGAAAAGCCGGTCACTTTGTTGAAGATACGGCTCAAATAATGCGGATTAATATGGAACAGCTCCGACAGCAGTGTAAGCGAGAGCGGCTCGGCGTAGTGCTCGTTAATGTAGGCGGCGACGCCCGACACCCGCTCGAACATCGGGTTGTCCGGCTCGGCCCGAAGGGGAGAGCCGGTCTGCTCACGGATGCACCGGCCGGCGAACAGCAGCAGTTCGGTCAGCGCAATTTTGACGTAAAGCGGACTTTCCGGCGTTGGCGACTTGCTTTCCTCCAGCAGCTTGTCGATCAGCCCCTCGACTACGGCCTGCTGCTTGATGTTCAGCCGCAGCACCGGCGTCTCGAAGATCGGCTTCGGGTCCCAGCCGGAGCTGCCCGCGATCGGGTCGATCAGGCCGTCGTGATATTGGATCAGCACACGCTCATGCTCTTTCGTAATCGTTTGCGTTTTGTGCAGCACGTACTTGTCGATCAGCACCAGATCGCCGGGCAAGATCCGGTATGTGCGGTCTTTGATGAAATAATAACGTTCTCCGGAAAGCATATAATATATTTCGTAAGCATCGTGATAGTGATTCGCCGGCATATTAAACGGGGTGGTCCGGTGCACTTTGTGAATATAAAACGGTTTGGGAACCAGATTCAGCCGTTCTCCGTACGTCTCGCTCATCGCTCCGCCTCCCTGCTTCCGGTCCTCACAAAAGCTGCCACTACGCTCCGCTCCTCATTTCCTAGCTTCATCCCATCTTCTCGGTGCTGAAAACTGGACTTTTTGAACTCGCACTCTAAGGACAATATATATCGATTCTGTGCGATAAATTAGTGAATCTTCACTGTTATTATACGTATTTTTACTAATCATCATAACAGAGAGCATGAGGCTTGACCAGATCGAACGGCAAATGAATAGAGGTGCCCTCCGCGCGGGAAGTGCCCGGTGCCTGGCTTGCCGACGGGTTTGCACGCCTAGGTTGACGACCCGCTACATGTCCGGCAGCTCGGCTCCCTCCCTGACCTGCAGCAGCAGACGGCGGGCTTCATGGCGGTCCATCACCTGCAATTTGTTCAGCAGCGTGGAGACGTTATTCGCGACCGTTTTGGCGCTAATCGCAAGCTTGGCGCTGATTTGGGCGTTCGTGTACCCCTCGGCTATATGCTCCAATATGTCCATTTCCCGTTTGGTCAGCTCGGACAGAGCGGGATGTACGGACGGCTCCTTCGATTGCGAGGCGGAAAAGTAATGAATCATCCGCCCGGCGATATCCGAGCCGAACACCGCTCCGCCGCTGCCGACGATCCGGATCGACTGGAGCAGTTCGATCTCGTCCGCATCTTTCAGCACATATCCTTTGGCCCCGGCGCGCATAGCGGTAAAGACCGACTGGTCGTCGCGGAACATCGTCAGAATCAGCACCTCCGAACGCGGGTGTTTTTCTTTGATCAGCCGGGTCGCCTCGATTCCGTTTATCCCCGGCATCCGGATATCCATAAGAATCAGATCCGGGTCCAGCTTGGCTGTAAGCTCCAGCGCTTCGTCGCCGGTCGAAGCTTCTCCCGCCACAACCAGATCCTCCGTCGTGCGGAGCAGGTTGCGCACCCCGCTGCGAAACAGAGGATGATCGTCCGCTATTATAATATTCATTGAGTTTTCTCCTCTCCCTGCAATGGCAAAACGGCCACAATCCGCGTTCCTCCCGAATCCGGCTGCTCGATCGTACAGCGCCCGCCCAGCTCGGCCGCCCGCTCGCGGATCGACCCGAGACCGATACCGGAACCCGCACCCGCTGCCAACACCGTTCCCGGCTCCGCCAGCGGGGACCGGGCATACATCCCTTTACCGTTATCGGCGATCTCGATCATCAGCTCCCTGGACGGGGAAAGGTCGAGTCTCACCGTACATGACGTCGCCTGCGCATGCTTCAACACATTGGCAAGCGACTCGCTGACAATCCGGTAAGCCGCCACCTCGACGGCTGCAGGCAGAACGGGCAGCGCCGGCGGCGTATAAAGCCGGATGCGGAGAGGCTCATCCTCCGAACGGCCGTCCATCGGCATCGCCGGCTTGGACAGCTCGGCGATTCGTTCCCGGATGGCACCGGCCAGCCCCAGCTCATCCAGCGTGGGCGGACGAAGCTCGTGCACGAGCGTGCGGATCTCCTCCACCGTGGAGCGAATGACCAGGCGCAGCTCGGCCATCATCCGGATCGCGGCCGCCGGTTCCTTCTCGACATAGCTTTGGGCCGCCGCCGCATTCAGAGCGAGCGCCGCGAGCCGCGGAGCGAGATCATCGTGAAGGTTGTTGCGCAGCTGCCGCCGCTCCTCTTCCCGGGCCAATACGAGCTTTTCCCGGGAATCCCGCAAATCCGCGACCAGCAGCTTCATCCCGAGCGTCATTTTTACATTTTCCAGAATCGGCCCGGCCTGGCGTTGCAGCACCTCCAAAAATTTCATATCTTCGGCGCCGAACGTTTCCCCGGGAGAGCGGCTGGCGATATGGAGCGTCCCGAGTTCCTCGCCCCGGTGAATAACCGGAAACGCGTGCAGCTCGTATACCGGCTCGCCTTCCGAGGCGATCATCGTCTCTTGCCCGTCCACGCCGATGGAGATGCCGGTATAAGGTAGGCGCAGCGCGTCTTTGACCGTCCCGACGACGGCCTTCAGCATCGCATCCGGCTCGGCCGGACGCATCAGCCGATTGCCCAGCTCGATCAAGACGGCGTACGGATCGTCGTGCCTGCCTTTCATAAGCCGGTTGATTTGGCGCTGCAGCCACTCCTTCAGCGGCGCGAAGGCGACAGCGACGACGGCGGTGGCAATCAGGGAGACGAGAAAATGGTCTTTCGTCTGAAAAACCCGGCTCAGATAAAATACGGCGGCCGTGTACAGCAGCACAACGCAAACCGTAAGGGCTGCATAGACTAACGTCCGGTTCACCAAAGGATCGATATCCCACAGCTTTTTGCGCAGCACGGCGGTCATCAGCGTAACCGGAATCGCGAGCAGAACCAGATGCAGCACGCCGTTCAGCACCACATAAGTCATCGCGGAACCGTCGTGCATACTGGGATCGAACAAAAGGCTCATCGCAATAAAGCCGACGAAGCCGACAGAGACCCCGTAGACGACCCATTTGGTCTGCTGACGCTCGGCAGGGGTGGATACTCGGCGAAACCGGTATACTTGCGAATAGATCATAGCCGCCGTAAACGATACGAACCACAAAAACTGGATGAATACCGGGACGTTCAGCTTCTCCCACATGTTTCCGTCGAACATCAGGATGACCGCATCCATCAGGACGATCACTACAAAAAAGAACCGGGTCCACCGGGGCACGAAACGCCCGTTCGGAAATAAGAAAATAAATAACGCAAGCGAAATCCAGCCGACCATCGAGACGATCATAAACCACAAATGCGCGGCCGCCGAATCCTCGGAAGCGACGACGAACAAGGAGGGAAACGAGGTGCCGAAGGAAACCATCGCAATGGCGGCTAGCAGGCCGAGCGGTTCCCGCCGGCATTTCCAGAACAAGACGGCAGAGGTTATATAAAAGACGGACGTAAAGCCCACATCGATGAGGACGAACAGCGCCGCATAGGTTTCCAAAGACAAGCCGTTTCCGTCGATCGGCATCGCCGGTACGGACTTGCCGCAGCCTTCCGGGATGCAGCTTGTTACGAGTGCTGTGTAGTAACCGGGGATACTGCTCAAGTAGAGGCCGATCGTAATCAGAGCGAAGGTCAGGACTAGGAGCTGCAGGCCGAGCGATAACCGGTTATGGCGATGGTTCGCATTAGCGGTCCCGGCGGGCGGGTGAACGTCCGGTTTCATGAAGATACCTCTTTCCCGATTATGTGGATTTCGTATATGGACGATTAGGATGGTCTGCGGTGATTGGAGCTTCTGTTTTCATTATAGCCGCCTCCCCCGCTTCCTGAATATGGGTCCGGATCATTTTCCCGTTCCGGACTTGCTTTTTCCCGAAACCGTACACCGTTTTTCCTGTGCTCATCGGGAACCGCTGCTCTGCCCCCGGGGAATTCCCGCACGTTATGATCGGTACCGAAGCGAAACGATCAGATGGGTGGAGGATGAAACGAATGAATTTGGGACAATTGGTGAAAACGCTGGGCTGGATTTGTGTGCTGGCGGGAATCGCGCGGATCGGCATGACCCCGACGGCTATCATTTGGGGGACGGACAGCGTGCAGGAGCTGACTTTCGGCTTGATCGCCTGTATTTTAATGTCGGTAGGCACCATCGTTACTTATATGGTCCAATCGGAGGAGACAGGGGGAATCGGGCTGATTGCGACACTCGGCATCATTATCGGCAATATCGTAACGACGGCGATGGTCTGGACGGTTTTCGTATTCGGCGGCCATGTGGAGATGCCGGACGGTCCGGTCGTCACGATATCCCGTGTGGTGTCGATGGCAGGGTTTCTGGGCGGTACGCTTGTTTTCGCCTATTTGACGTTCCGGGCCCGCGTTTTTCCGCGCTGGGTCGCCGGGCTGCAGCTGGCGATCGTTCTGTCGATGTTCCTTCCTCTGGAAGACAATCAGTGGTTTGCCGCGGTTTGGGGACTGGCCTATGTAGGGATGGGATATTGCATCGTGGCGGATAGGCTGAACAAGAAGACGGCTGGCGTTCATGCAGAAGGGCTGAAGATGTAACGATAATACTTGAGCAAATGGGGGTGCTCCATAGTCATTTTGCGATTTTGTGAGCTCCGCCTGGAACGGGATTTCCTCGAGAAAAAGGACCTCTGCTTCCGCATTACCGCGGAATTTGAGGTCCTTTCGATTGGAAATGGGACGTTCCCTGTCATGAGCACTTTCGGGAGCCCCCCGATTGTCGTGCAGGAGGCGCCACCGATCCGGCATTGCGGGAGACGGTTAAGCCGATCGCGCCACATCCGCAGCGGCGCGGCTCCGGCGCGGCATATGCCAGGCGGCGACGACCGCGAAGACGACGGCGCAGCCGAGATATGCGGGCGTCAAGCCGCCGGCCCAGCCCGCCAAGGCGTACGACAGCGCCGGCCCGATGGCCGAGCCGAGGTCGGTCGCGACCGAGTAGGCCGTCATGACGGCGACGACGGAAGCCGATCGGGCGGCATCGGAGGCGAGCGCGTCCATCAGCGTCGAGACGGCGGTCCCGGCGATCATGACGAGCAGCACGGCAGCGAGCCAGAGCGCGATCGGCAGCGGCCACGGCATAAGCGCGAAGCCGGCGGCCGAAGCGGCGAGTGCGGCGGCGAACAGCGGCAGCCGTCCGCGCGGGCCGTCGGACAGCCGCCCGAACCAGGAAGCGAGCAGCGGCTCGCTCGTCCAGCGAATCGCCTGCAGGACGCCGGCGAGCGCCGTGCCGCCTAGCACGATGCCGAGCAGCGTATGAGTGCCCGGATAGTTGGTATCGATGACGAGGCTGAGCGTGGCGGTTAAGACCGATTGCAGCACCGCCAGGATCAGGCCGGTTGCGACCGCTTTGCGCACGGCGCGGGATTTGTACCATACGGGCTCCGCACCGGCTTCGGGGGCGGGAGAGCCGGTCTTGGAGCGTGACGCCGGAGCGGCGTAACCGCTTTTGGGCATCAGGATCAGGATGGCGGGCAAGCCGGCCAGCGCCAGGGCGCCGAAGGCGACGGAAACTGTCTGAAGCCCGACGATAGGCGCCAGCACGCCGCCGAGCAGCATCCCGAACAGGCTGCCGATCCGGGAGATCCCGTTGTACCGGCCCATCCGGTGACCGCGGTTCGTATGATCGGAATAGGCGATCACGGTCAAATAACCGCCCATCCGCAGCAGCGACCAGGCGATCCCCCAGACGGCCCGCAGCACGAGCCAGGCGGCGAAGCCCTGAAACATCCCGTAGCCGACCGTCGTCAGCGCCCCGAGCAAGACGGCGGCGATCAGACCGGTTCGCAGCGGCATCGTATGGTACAGCCAGCCGATCAGCGGATTCAGCGGCAGCCGGACGAACCGGTTGATCGAGAGCAAAATCCCGACTTGCCATAGGGAGGTCAACCCCGCCTCCTGCCAGTAGATCGGCAATACGACGTAGAGCATCGAGTCGCCGAGCAGGCAGAAGGCGGTGACGATGGAGACGATCGTAATCGGTTTTTGGTTTGCGTTTGCAGCATTGTCGGTCAATCCGTTCACTTCCGTTCCTAGCCGAATCGTTCGATTAGACTATCATAATCGATCGATACGATCTTGCATAGAAGCGGCCTATCGCCGGAATTTGCCGTTGAGTATGGATTACCCCCCGATATGTGACATCTCAATTTTCGGCGAAACGTGCGAATTCGTCATTCGGTCTTCCGAATAGCGGTCTGACCTTGCCTTCCATATATGTTCAATGTACGCGCCGATTTCGCTATCTGTCTGGTCCGATCGAAGCCGCGTACGCAGATCGTGGCCCCGGGAAGCAAATAAGCAAGTATACAGCTTTCCTTCGGCGGAAATTCTGGCGCGTGTGCACGTCGAACAAAACGCGTCGCTGACAGACGAAATGATTCCGATTTCGTCCTCGCTCCCTTTGTAGCGATAACGTGAAGCGACCTCGCCGTTATACAGGGCATCCACAGGTTCCAGCGGCATCCGTTCCTGAAGGATATCGAGGATTTGTTTTTTGGTCACGACATTATCCCATTTCCATCCATTCGAATTGCCGACATCCATAAATTCGATAAACCGCAGAATATGCCCTTTTTCCCGAAAATAAGCGGCCATCGGCAGCAAATCCTGATCGTTGATCCCCTTTTGCACCACCATATTGATTTTCACTTTCATCCCCGCCTGCACCGCCGCTTCAATGCCGTCCAACACAGGCTGAACTCCGCTTCTGCCGCCGTTCATCAAACGGAATCGCTGATCATCGAGCGAATCGAGGCTTACGGTGACCCGCTTTAGCCCCGCATCCCGAAGCGCTTTGGCATATTTGGGGAGCAGGACGCCATTGGTGGTCAGCGCCATATCTTCGACCCCCTCAAGCTGGTTCAACCGATGGAGAAAAGCAGGGAGATCTTTGCGCAGCAGAGGCTCTCCGCCTGTAATACGCAATTTTTTGACGCCTAAGGAAACGAAAATCCGGACCAGGCGGGTCGTCTCCTCGTAGCTCAATATGCGGTCTTTAGGCAAAAATTCGTAATCCGGCCCGAAAATTTCCGCCGGCATGCAATAACGGCAGCGAAAATTGCACCGGTCCGTAACGGATATTCGCAAGTCCCGTAACGGACGATGCCGCAGGTCTAGGAGTTGATCCTCCATGATGTTCACCCCAATCTATGTTGAGTATCGTCCCTTCGAATGCAGCTCCTCAATCCGATGAGGATGGGTATAGACATTTAAGGAATGATTGCGGATAAATCCGACCGTCGTGATCCCCAGCTCATCCGCCAATTGCAGAGCGAGTTCCGTCGGGGCGGATTTGGATAACACGACCTCGCACCCGATTTTTGCGACTTTTAATAAGATTTCGGATGAAATGCGCCCACTGAATACGATCATTTTTCCTTGCAACGGAATACGATGCCTTAAACAATGTCCGTAAATCTTGTCCAGCGCATTATGACGGCCAATATCCATCCTCGATAAAACGAGACCCTGTTTATCGCACAGCGCGGCATTATGGACGCCTCCCGTATTCCGGAACACCTCTGCCGAGCTTTGCAGCAATTCCATGAACCGAAAGCAATCCTCGAATGATAAAGTCACCCGGGTTTCTGTGATAACCTTTGCCGTTTTGGCATCGTTGATAAAATAGAAGCTTTGCCGGCTTTTTCCGCAGCAGGAGGTAATGTATCGTTTCGAGTGGAATAGTTGATACAACTCATTCCTTCTTCGGGTATGGATATGAACGAAACCCGCACTCTCATCAAACGAGATCTCGTCAATGTCATCATAGTGCTGAATGACGCCTTCCGAAGCCAGAAAACCGACGGCCATATCCTCGATGTATTCCGGCGAACAGACCATGGTTGCAAACTCTTCGCCATCGATCCTGATGGTAACAGGGTATTCGGTCACGATCGGGTCCTGCACATGCTCGATGGCTCCGCGATGATAGCGGATGATCTCACGCTTATTCTCGACCGGATTCACATCTGTCACATCCCTTACTGCCGTATTTGGTTGCGGTCCGACGAACACAACGCCTCCGGATCGTACAGCTCAAGAAAAGTTGAGAGGGGATTGCTGCAGCCGCCTGTCGGGTTCTATGTATGAAAAAACCAGCATCAAACAAACTCATCATTCGGGAGAGTCTGTTCATGCTGGTTAACTCCCTACACGATCGTTAGGGAAATCAATCAAACGTAAAGTAAGGGATAAACGTTCCCGTGCTCCAGAAGCAATTCATGCGGAATATTGATTATGCCTTGGTATTTCCTCGCTTCTTTAATTATAATACGTTCCATAAAAATAACAAAGAGTTCTTAGAAGCGAGAAGCGCAGACGCACGTATGCAATCCGGAAATCGAAATTACATAATTCGATCGGGGAAGGGGACTTGCGATGAAGGAGAACCGACAGGCGATCAGTGTTGCGGAAGCCCAGCGGCGCATGGAGCCTCATATTCGTCTACAGCCGTCCGAATGTCTGAAACTTCAATACGCCTACGGTAGAAGATTGGCCGAAGACATTGCCGCCCCCAGTAGTATGCCGCACTTTGTAAAATCCGGAATGGACGGGTTTGCGGTCAAGGCCGGGGATCTTCGCAGCGCCAGCTTCGAGAGCCCTGCCATGTTGGAGGTGATCCAGACGATTCCTTGCGGAACGGTCCCGTCGCTGCCCGTTCATAGCGGACAAGCTTCCCGTATTATGACGGGTGCTCCCTTGCCTGACGGTGCAGATACGGTGGTTATGTTCGAGATGACGGAAGACTGCGAGATCGGCGGCAAGCCGTTCGTAGCCGTCAAGAAGGAAGTGGAGGAAGGGAGAAATGTGTCCTTTGTCGGAGAGGAAATTCAGGAAAACGAGTTTCTGTTCGGCACAGGGCAGCGGATCAATGCCGGGCAAGCTTCGCTTCTCGCCGCTTTCGGTTATGACAAGGTCCGTGTTTTTAAAAAACCTAGGGTTGCGATCTTCTCTACCGGATCGGAACTGCTCGATATACGTTCACCGCTTCAGCCCGGGAAAATACGGGACAGCAATTTCTACATGCTCTCGTCCCTTGTACAGGAAGCCGGCGGGGAAGTTGCCGCCTTCGCGATGCTCCCCGACCATAAAGAACAATCCGAAGAAACGATCTACCGGGCAGCAGATACAGCCGATCTGATTTTGACTACGGGAGGGGTATCGGTAGGCGACTATGACATGATGGCGGAGATTTTCAACAACCTGAAGGGCACGCTGTTATTTAATAAAATCGCGATGCGTCCTGGAAGCGTAACCACTGCGGGAGTGATGCAAAATACGCTGCTGTTCGGCTTATCGGGCAATCCGGGGGCGTGCTTTGTAGGATTTAAGCTGTTTGTTCTTCCCGCTCTATACGGCAAGTTGGGACAACAAGATCCGTATCCCCGAACATTTAGAGCGTATCTGAAAGGGGATTTTACAAAAGGGAATGCTTATACCCGCTATGTCCGCGGAAAAACTTATATCCGGGAGGGCCTGGTGTTCGTGGAGCCTGTAGGGCAAGATCGGTCCGGCGTCTCCGTGTCGATCAAGGATTCGGATTGTCTCATTCTGATCCCTCCGGGCGGACGGGGAAAACGGGACGGTGAACTCGTGGAGGTCATTCCGGTCGATAACATTAACTAAGATAGATTAGGGTTTCCCATCATTCTTGAATGTGATGTTCAAACACAAATATGGATAATGCCGAGCAGAAAAGGACCTCAACCTCCACGTTACAGTGGGATTTGAGGTCCTTTCATTTGGAAACGGGGTCATTCCCGTGTCATGCTTATTCGCTTGGTGAAAACAGGTCAGCTATTCAGCGTCGCGGAACGGGAGCCTGGCAGAGCCCGGTCCAAGGCAAGCAGGCGGCTGCCGCTTAACCCGAGCAGCAAGGCGATCGCCAGCAGAGCCAAGTCCAGCTCGTAGCCCGCCATTTGCCCGTTCCCGAGAAAACCGGCGGCCAGCTTGACTTTGAAAATCGCTCCGGCCATCACAATCGCCAGCAGGATGGACACGATCCGTGTGCCGAAACCAACGATCAATGCGAGGCCGCCAGCCAGCTCGATAATAGCGACGATATAGGCGGCGAATCCCGGAATGCCGATGCTGTCGAACCAGCCGGATATATTCCCGATCCCGTCGCGGAATTTGACGATACCATGTACCAAAAATATGATGCCCAGCACGAGCCGCGTTATTAGCAGCCCGATCTCAACATTGCGATTCATTGAATGAAACCTCTCCCATATTGTTTTAATTTCGGATCTGAAACGGACAGACGGCCAACGGTATGGATGCGTCGATTATTTCAAGTAACGGACCCGTTCCTCCAGCGGTTTAAACTGCTTCTCGCCCGCAGGAGCGGTAGGTTTGCCGAAAGGCATCTGCGCCATCAGCTTCCAGCTGGCCGGGATGTTCCACTCTTGCTTGACCGCTTCGTCGATCAGCGGGTTGTAATGCTGCAGCGAGGCGCCGAAGCCTTCCAGCTCAAGCGATGTCCAGATCACATATTGCAGCATGCCGCTCGACTGCATCGACCAGATCGGGAAGTTGTCGCTGTAGGAAGCAAACTGCTGCTGCAGCGATTCGATAACGGCATGATCCTCAAAAAACAAGACGGTTCCGTAGCCGGATGCAAAAGCGTTCATTTTATCGGCGGTAGGCCCAAATTGGTCTACCGGTACGATTTTCCGCAACGTTTCCGTCGTGATGTCCCACAGCTTCTTATGCTTGTCGCCAAGCAAAACGACGACTCTCGCCGATTGCGAGTTAAAGGAGGAGGGCGTATGTTTCACCGCATGGTTGATTACCTGCTCGATTCGCTCGTCCGATACAACCTGTTCGCTGCTGATCGCGTAGATCGAACGTCTTGCTTCCACGGCCGTATAAAAATCGTTGGCAGCTCCCCGAGCCTGCTCGCCGTCTGTAGTTTTACCAAATATCGTGTCTAAAAACCCCATTTTTCATTTCCCTCCTGATGGTTTTGGCGGTTAATCTTAAGATTCGGATACAACGGTGAAGCGGGTGTTCGGATGTTGCGGATGTTCGATCTCGTCCAATACGGCAATCGCATAGTCGGCGTAGCTTACATAACTGTCGCCTTTGGAATTGAGCAGAAGATGGTCTTTGCCCAGTCGGTACGAGCCGGTTCTTCGGCCCTCCGGCGAGAAAAAGGCGGCCGGACTAAGAAACGTCCAGTTGATGGAATCCGTTAGCTGGAGAAGCTCCAGATTTTTGCCTTGATTGGTCGCGGTAGCGTGGTACTCCTTAGGGAATTGGGGCGTATCCACCAGACGGGTCGTCTTGGCCTCGTCGACGAACAAGCTGCCCGCTCCTCCGACTACGAGCAGTCTCGTGTCCGTGGCTTCCTGAAGCGCCTTGATCAGCACGTTGCCGGCATCCACATGGAGATGCTCCTGACCGATTGGCGCTGCGAAAGCGTTAACGATGACATCAAAACGATTCAAATCGCCGGAAGTTAGATCAAAGACGTTTTTCTCCAGCACCGCTACTTGAGGAATCGTTATGTTGGCGGCATTTCTGACGATAGCCGTCACTTCATGCCCTCTTGCGAGCGCTTCTTGGACGATCAGGCTTCCGGCTTTGCCGCTTGCGCCGATGATACCGATTTTTTTACCCATTTTATATTCCTCCTTTTTCGGAACGATAATTCGAATAGATATCGTTTAATAAGTTAATTACTTTTCGTAACAAAGTGTAAAACAATAAGCTACAAATGTCAAGTTAGTATATTTTACTTTGTAACTAAGTTGATTTTGCGATATACTTGAAACAAGCGAGGTGAAAGCGATGAAACAGTCCTCATTATGTCCATTAGTAGAAAAGGGGATCCAAGTCTTAAGCAAACGGTGGACCGTGCTGATCGTCCATCAGCTGCTTTCGGGTCCTCAGCGGTTTTGCACGATCGAGACGGCGATTCCCATCAGCGGCCGGCTGTTGTCGGAGCGGCTGAAAGATTTGGAGCAGGAAGGAATCGTCCATCGCGAGGTGTACCCGGAGACGCCTGTCCGAATTGTCTATTCGCTGACGGACAAAGGGCTTGCGCTGGCGCCGGTCATCCGGGAGATGGAGAATTGGTCACGCGAATGGGTGAAGATCGATCCGGATGAACATGAAACCTTATAAAAGGTAGTTCAAAAAGTCCGCTTTTGATCACGGAGCAGATCAGGAAGCCTGCTCGACATCGAATATGGAATGCAGCCGGAACTTCCGGTGCTCACGTAGATCCCACTACGCTCCGCTCTCATTTCCTAGCTTCATCCCGTCTTCTCGGTGCTGAAAACCGGACTTTTTGAACTCGCACTATAAGTAACGGCGTCCTCTGGTGTGCCAGACGGGCGCTGTTTTCGTTTACGCGGTCATAGGGGGCCTGGACAGCTGCCTTTTCAAGTCTTGATACAAGGAACGATAGGCACTAGAAGGGAAACCGTCGTGAACCGATTGGCCAAAGAGTGAGTGATAGAGAGCGGAGAGGGATTGGTGACAACGCTTACAATAATAAAAATATGAAATAAAGAGCAGGGGAGTCGGTAGAGGCGACACGAGATCGGAGAGGGACCGGTCCTCCGAACCGCCCGGTACAGAGGAGACTTAAGAGTGTCTCCTCTGATACAGCGACGTCAGCAGGAAGCCGAAACAAGCAAGCACGGCGGAAAAAGCGGCGATCCGGTACATCACCGGAGCTCCCCAGCCGTCGAATACCCAGCCGCCGACGATTCCGCTGGCGAGACCGGCGAGGCACGACCAGACGATATTATAGATCGCCTGACCGGTTGCCCGGAATTGATCCGGAATGAGCTGCTGGATGTACCGCAGCGCCGTCACGAGAAAGATACCGAACGTGACGCTGTGCATGAGCTGGAGCGGAATGATCCACAACGGATCGGACACGATGCTGACCAGGAAAAACCGGACCGCGTAAAAAAACGAGGCGATCATCAGCAGCGGCAGCTCCTTGAAGCGGTGACCGTTTTTGCTGAGCCAGAAAAACATCGGAATCTCGCTCAGGGAGGAAGCCGTCCATGCCCAGCCGATGACCGTATCGCTTGCTCCGAGCTCCCGCATCGTCAGCGCCAGGAAGCCGTCGTTCGTCCGGTGGGCGAACGACATCGTAAAGATCAGCGCCAGAAACAGCAGCAGCCGCGGCTGCCGGATTATATCGAAGAAACCGGAGAAGCTGATAGCGCCCGTAGGGCCGCCCGACCGGTCTTTCAGAAAAAACGCGATGCACAGCGACAGCGAGATCGTGCCGATCGTGAACAGGATCGTATGCTCGACGCCCACCGCATGCAGAATCGTTCCGAAAGCGAGCGAGGAGAAAGCGAAGCCGAGCGATCCCCATACGCGGAAGCTGGCGTAGCTTTTGCCTGTACGCCGGATCGTAAGCAGAGTGAGACTGTCGTTTAATCCGTTAATGGGCGTAAAAAAGAAATTGTACGCGACCATGACGACATACAGCCAGGCGATCGTATCCATCTGCGATAAAATAACGGTCGTCAGCAACTGCCCGCACAGAATGACGATCAATACTTTGCGGATCGTCTGCAGCTTGTCGCTGGCATATCCCCACACGAGATTGGCGGCTATGCCGATGAACGGTCCGATCGCATAGATGGTGCCGATCTGCAGCTTCGAATAGCCTTGAGCGCTGAAGTATAACGGGAAAAAAGAGACGGTCAGCGCCATCGTCATGTACATGACAAACGAAAACGTCCGCATCGTCCGTTCGTCGCGAACGGTCGGCAGCGGATCGTTTCCGGCCGTCTTGGGCCCGGGAGCCCCGGCTGCGCTCTCTTGCGCTGCCGCACCGGATTCGCGGGTAACGGTACGTTCCTTCACTTCCGTAGTCATGGGACAAGATCCTTCTTTCACAGCGTTGTACCGGCTCCCCGGCTTATTCCGGGAGACTGGGCGCGGATCGCGAATGCGACTACCGCGAGCTCGGCGGCCAGACCGAGCGATTGTGCCAAGGCGCCGATCATACCGTTCCAGGCTGGCGCGTTCAGGACGCACAAAATCAGCCCCGTTAACGTGACGGCGACGTTGGCTGATTGCGAGAACAGCATGATTTTCGTCTGGCCGCGAAGCATGACGATGCCGTTGCAGAAATCAAGCCACGGGAAGATCAGCGCCAGAAACATAAAGACGCGCAGCGTATGCAAGCTGGCTTCCATCAGACGTTCGTTCACGCCCATCACATGCTCCATAAACCACGGACCGACGCCGGTATAAGCCAGGATGCCGATCAGAAGCGTCGGAATGAAGCCGCACAGCATAACGAACCGGACCGCCAGCGCCGAGTCTTTCCGGTAGAAATTCAAAACGATTTGATGCATGTACGAGAAAAAGCTGGTCACCAGCTGCGTCAGACTCGCGGCAATCGCAAACGAGGCGATCGCCAGCTCGATGTCCGACGTTTTGCCGAGCATCGCATTAATGGCGGGGCCGACGATGACGGCGATCAGGGAGGAGAGCAGCAGCGGGCGGTAAAATTGGAAGATTTGCCCGGTCTTTTCGATCTCGTGCCCTTCCTTTTTGAGCGGCAGGCTGCGGGCCAGCCGGCTCCCCTCGATATAGCTTACGGCCGCCTCGATCGCCATCCCGACGAGGAAGATTACCGCTCCGACCTGGCCGCTCGTCACATTACCGGTATGAATGTAGTACAGCGATACGAGATACATCGCGGCGAGCCTCACAACCATCCCGATCGTCAGCCATTTCGTGCGCATGTTGCTGATGATGATGCCGTGGTACAAACACCGGATGCCCGAAAAGATGCTGACGAACATCAAAACCCGGTAGACGTCGATAATCGACTGCAGCATCGAATCGTCCACACCGAACAAGCGCAGAAACAACAGTTCGCCGGCCGGCGAATAAGAAATCATCAGCCCTGCGGCGAACATGCCGATCAACAGACAAACCGCCACATTGGTCATCGCCTTGAACGAGGTCCGGTCGCGCACGAGCGCGGAACACGTCTGGCGAAGCAAGATGGCGGGTCGTTCGATAATCCCCAGCATGCTCAGTCCGATCGCATAACTGGCTATGATGGTTTCAGGACTGGCGGAGCGGGCGAGCGTGCTGTTGATGATGACGTGCGAGATCGTAACTAAGCTGGCGGATAGGCCCAGCGGTATAAAAAAAGCAAAAAGCTGCCTCATGGTCAGCCGCCGTCCAGATTCGGGTTGGGTCATGATATGCGTTCTCTCCAGACTCAGGCCATGCGCGAAGCTGCCTGCTACTAAGTACGCGCTCGTAAGGCGTCTTGCAAAATGTTCCTTCCACTTATGTACTAGTATAAGACGGATTGCCCCGAACGCCTAGCAGAAAATGTTGACACGCGCCATTTTCCTGCCTTGCTGTGAACTTTACGCTTGGCGGGAAAGCTTGCCGCATGTTAAATTAATGTTCAAGAGTCGTGTTGCCTGGAGGCGTAGGTAAGGATGAAATACGAATTCGTGTACGACGAGCGACTCGGCATCGGGCTGCCGGTGCTGCACTATGCTTGGGAAGCGTTGACGGAAGCGGAGAGAGCCGAGCTGCTCCATGAATGGGAGCGGGTCCGGGGCCGGATTCCGGACCGGATCATGCAGCTCGAGAAGACGATTGTGGAGAAGCAGAACCGGCTCAATACGGAGGACGATTTTCCGACCTCCTGCCGGCTGAATACCGAGATCGCCGAGCTGGCGAGCTGCATTACCGATCTTCATTTGTGGTTCCGTGCGGATCAGGACGTATCGGTTAAGGGGCATTATTAGGAAGTTGGGTGATTTTGTACTATAATATATGGGGTAATGATGCAATTTGCCGCTATGTCGGTAAATTGTCATCAGGCGCGATGCAAATCTCCGCATCGACTGGAGAAATGCATCATAGATGCAATTCATCGGCTATAGTTATGAAATGCATCATAGATGCAATTTACCTTTATTTCGGTAAATTGTCATCAAGACTAGCGTGGAGGATCGCCGCAATTGATGACGACAAGGCGTAACAGTCAAAAAGTACCCCGAAACCCTCTAACTCTGATGCACCGATTATACCGGCATGTGTTTCCGAGCGTAAGAAGCGAACTGCAGCGTTGGCGCGAGACGGCCGAGCGCATGCCCGACCCCGAGCTGCGCAAGCAGGCGATCGACAGCATTACCCATAAAGAGTTTCATTGCAAGGGCGGGGCAGTATACGCGGCCGCCAATTTGCCGATGCGCCACGTGTTGATTCCGCTTATCGTCGCTTTCCAGACGATCAGCGATTATTTGGATAATTTATGCGACCGCAGCACCTCGATGGACCCGGAAGATTTCCGGCTGCTTCACCGTTCGATGCTGGATGCGGTTGATCCGGACGCTCCGCTCGCCGACTATTACGCACTCCGGGAGGAGCGCGAGGACGGCGGGTACCTGCACGAACTCGTCCGTACTTGCCAAGCCTGCATCTCCCGCCTGCCGTCGTATCCGCACGTCCGCGACGGCATCAAGGAACTGGTCGGGCTGTACGGCGATCTGCAGGTGTACAAGCATATCCGGCACGATTTGCGCGAGCAGGAGCTGATGAACTGGTGGGAGAAGCACCGGCCCCGTTTTTCGCATTTGCGATGGAACGAGTTCGCGGCTGCAACCGGTTCGACGCTTGGGGTGTTTTATTTGTTTTTGGCCGCTTCCGGCGAGAGGCTCACCGCCGAACGTGCGGAAGCGATTCACAAAGCTTACTTTCCGCATGTATGCGGGCTGCACATTTTACTCGATTATTTGATCGACCAGGATGAAGATTTGGCGGGCGGGGATTTGAATTTCTGTTTTTATTACGAGAACGGAGAAACGACCGCCCGGCAAATCGCAGTCATCGCGGAACGGGCCCGGAAGGACATTGTCGGTCTGGACCATCCGCAGTTTCACCGGATGATTATCGAAGGGCTGCTGGCCCTCTATTTATCCGATCCGAAAGTAAGGGAGCAAAAGCAAGTGCGGGCCATATCGCGCCAGCTTATGAAAGGCAGTCCGCTTATGCGCGTCTTCTTCTGGGCCAACAGCGTATGGATCCGCAAGGCGTCCGTTTGACGCAGCCGGACCTATGACCGACTACATGGGACTAATCGAAAGGGGAACATGATGTATGACAGTTAAAAAAATTGCCGTATTGACAAGCGGCGGCGACTCGCAAGGGATGAACGCAGCCGTTCGCGCGGTGGTGCGGAGCGCGATCTACCACGGTCTGGAAGTGTACGGCGTTCAGCGCGGGTACTACGGGCTTATTAACGAAGATATTCGTCCGATGGATTTGCGGAGCGTCGGCGATATTATACAGCGTGGCGGAACGATTTTGCAGACGGCCCGCTGCAAGGAGTTTTTGACCCCGGAAGGCCAGCAGCTCGGAGCGGACAATTTGCGCAAGCATGGGATTGACGGCCTCGTCGTTCTCGGTGGCGAAGGTTCGTATCAAGGCGCAAATAAATTGAGCAAGCTGGGAATCCGTACGATGGGGCTGCCGGGCACGATCGACAACGATATTCCGTTCACGGACGTGACGATCGGCTTCGATACAGCTGTCAGCATCGTCGTTGATGCGATCAACAAGCTGCGCGATACGATGAGCTCGCATGAGCGTTCCTCGGTCGTAGAGGTGATGGGCCGTCACTGCGGAGACATCGCCCTGTATGCAGGACTTGCCAGCGGCGCCGAAACGATTCTCGTACCGGAAGTGCCGTTCGATCTGGACGAGGTGGCGAAGCGGATGGAAGCCAACTTCCAGGTCGGTAAACGCCACAGCATTATCGTGATCGCCGAAGGAGCGGGCAACGCACAAAGCGTGGCCGACCGCATCAAGGAATCGAACGGGATCGACGCACGCGTAACAGTGCTTGGCCATATTCAGCGCGGCGGTACGCCGACACACAATGACCGCATCCTGGCTAGCCGTCTCGGCGACTTTGCGGTGCGTCAGCTGATCTCCGGCGATTCCGGCAAGGCGTGCGGCGTCATCAAAGGCGAGCTCGTCACGACCGATATCGACAAAGTCGTTCATTCCAAAAAAGAAATCAACCGCGAGCTGTACGAGCTTGCGCTTCGTTTGTCGCAATAAGCGGCGGATGGCACGGGTTGCGCGGGCACAGTAGCTGTAGTGCCAGCAGCTTGCTGGAACAGGACTGGCGAGGGGTTGCCCAAAAGGTATTTTGCAATGTATGAGCCCCGCTTCAAAACGATATTCCGTGAAGAATAAGGACCTCGACCTCCGTTTTACCGCGGAACTTGAGGTCCTTTCCTTTGGAAATCGGGATGGGGATGTTCCCATGTCGTGCGGACGCTTTTGTGGACAACCCCTTTCGTCTGCGGGCAATCTGGTCTTTGGGCAGTCATCCTGCGGCTGCCGGGCTACGCGTTTCCTCCCCGGGCTCTTATCCTGCCGCGATAGGCCAAAAAGCGCCAAATAAGAGTGGCAAACCGCTCTTAATCGGATCACCGTCGCGGCTAACTACACCGATCCGGCACCCGCCCGGGCATCCCACCCCCGCTCAAACTCCAATATCCGCACCACCTTCACATCAGTAAGCCGACCTGTTTTCTCACGCGCTTCTGTCAGGCCTTATTCCGCCATCCGCTTCCAATCGCCGGTCGAACGCCTGCCCCTTTCTTTTACAAGAACGACCCAGTTCCCGCATAGCTTATCCTATTCTTTCTCTAGCAAGCCGGCGCGCTTTGGATTATAATGACTACCATATCCCGCATGTCGGACTACCAGCCGGCACACATAGCGGGGAGCCCCGGGAGGAGTCGGTCGCAATGTCGAACGCTTATGAAGGTACTTATTACGGAGAGAGAGCGATATGGCTGAGGTTCGGGCCGTACGAGGCAGCGCTGCTTCCCGAAGTTGGCGGCAATCTGGTCGCGTTTCGGGACGCGGAGAACGGGTACCGCTATTTGCGGGAGCCGGAGGCGGACGAGATGGAAGCGTTTAAACAAAGACCGATGGTGCATGGCATTCCGGTGCTGTTTCCGCCGAACCGGTACGAGGACGGCAACTTTCCTTGGAACGGACAAACGTACAAGCTCCCCGTCACCGAGCCGGGCCGGAACAATCATATTCACGGCTTCTTCTACAATATCCCTTGGCAGGTGGACGATTACGGCGCCGATGACGGTTCCAGTTATGTAGTCGTTGCGCAGCGGGTCGACGAATCACATCCGGCCTTTGCATATTTTCCTCATAAATTTACGATCAAAATCCGTTATTCGCTTAGCAAGGACGGGCTCACGCAGGAGACCGGGGTGCGCAATGACGGCTTGCAGCCGATGCCGTGCACGCTTGGCTTCCATACGACGGTAAACGCTCCGTTCGCGCCGGGAAGCACGCCGGCCGATTGTTCGTTCCGGATGACGGTAGGCGAGCGGATCGAGCTGAACGGGCGGATGCTGCCGACCGGACGACTCTCGCCGCTCGATGCGGACGAGGAGAAGATGCGGGGTGCAGGCACGACGCCGTATTTCACATCGCTCGACAACCATTATACAGCGGTCCCGCAAGGCGGCCGCAACGTCATGGAGCTGACCGATACCCGGCTGAACGTCAGGCTGGTTTACGAGGCGGGCTCGGCGTACAAGTTCTGGATGATCTATAACGGAGGCGGCCAAGGCGGTTTCTTCTGTCCGGAGCCTCAGACGGGGATGGTGAACGCGCCAAGCGCCCCATTTTCCGCCGAAGAGACCGGACTCGTATCGCTCGCACCGGGAGAAGTGTGGCAGGAGACGAGCCGGATGTACGGCGAATCTTGCTGAACGTATACAGGCGCCACCTAGCAAGCCGTCCGGATCGAGCCGGGCGGTTTTGCTTTTTTCAACAAAGAGGCGCGGCCGCTGTTCACGAAGAAATAGAAGCCGTCCCCAAAGTGTCGGCATGACACGGAAACATCCCGATATCCAAACTAAATTAAACGAAACGAAAGGACCTCAAGTTTCACTGAAAGGTGAAGGCCTGAGGTCCTTTTCTCATGGAAAACCGGTTCTAGATGGGGCTCGACTAATCGCTATATGACGATTGAAACAGCCCTTTCTTATTACGTCTGCGCACGTTCCAGCCGCATCAGGCGCGACCAAGCGCCGCGACAATTTCTTCCGCGGACGGGCTGCCTTTCCGGGCGAAAGCAATCTTCCCTTGCTTGTCGATCCCGTATACGACCCGCTGCTGGAGAAACAGACCGAACATCTTGCCGACCCCATACATTTTGCGGATGGAGCCGCCTTCGTCGACGGCGATCGGAAAGTCCAGTCCGTGATTCGCCGCGAACTTCCGGTGAGCGTCCATCCCGGCCGGATTCACGCCGATGACGACCGCGCCGATCGATTCGTACTGCTTCTTGCTGTCCCGGACCGCGCACAGCTGGGCGGTGCAGCCCGGCGTTTCGTCCATCGGGTAAAAAATAAGAACGACGGGCCGTTTGCCGATCAGCTCGCCCAGCTTAACGGTTCCTTGCGTGCTCTCCGCCTCGAACAACGGGGCCGGTTCGCCTAGTTGCAGCATATGTTATCCCTCCGGTCTGGAAATGAACTCTTGCCTCTCCATTATACTACTCCCGTACTAAAACGTGGGCAAGCAGGTGAGGAACGAGGACACGGTAAAAGTCGAAAGCGAAACGCGGTATCCGTAATCGATCGGACGGCGAAGGAAGGCGGCTCTTTCCATGAACCAATAAAAGGAATATAATAAACAAAAAAGTATGTAATATCGGAGAGGAGATTCCAGCATGAACGTAACCATACTGGCAGGGAGTAACAAGAAAGCGTCCACCAGTACGAAGCTGTGCCGGTATTTATCCAGGCTGCTTGAAGAGAAGGGATGCCGGGTCACTTTGTTCGATCTGTATGAGCGCCCCGTACCTCTGTTCACACCGGATGACCGGAATCCTCCTGACGAGAATCTGGCCGCACTGAAACAAGCGATGCTGCAGGCCGATGCCATCGTATTAAGCACTCCCGATTATCACGGAGGTATCTCCGGCGTCCTGAAAAATGCGATCGATCATCTCGGCTTCGATCATTTCGACAGCAAGGCGGTCTTATCCGTCTCCTCGACCGGCGGTGCTGTCGGCGTCAGTCCGCTCCAGCAACTGCAGGTAATCGTCAGGGGCGTTCACGGCGTCAATTGCCCCGAATGGATCTCCATCGGCGGAGACAACCGCCAGTTCGACGCCGAGGGCGAGCCGGTCAACCCGATGGTGAAGGAAAGAGCGATGAGAACAGTCGCCTATTTCGTCCAGTTGGCGAACGCGCTGCGCAACCGTTGACAACAAACGGATGAACGAAACAAAGCCGCTTCCGTCACTGGAAGCGGCTTTTGTGCGGGTGCTGCAGGTTTCCGCTAGGACTTTTTCCCGCGAAACTCTTTCATAAACAAGTAAGCGCCTGCAATCAGCAGCAATGCGCCGCCCAAAGCCGCATTTACCGTAAACAGGCCGTCCCACCAGCCGCCGAAAGCCGACAGCGAGCAGAAAAAGACGACGGCGCCGATAAAACCGAGCATCAGATTGCCGCCGCTCGAGTTTGGATAAGCGTAGCCGGCATACGGGAATCCGTGGCGAATCGCCCGGTTGATCGCATCGGTCTGATGAACCGCGTCGAAGACGTTGTAGAAATAAACGACCGGAATAAGCAGTGACAGCAAGGTGACGGGAAGCACGTTGTTTTGTACCGGGCCGTCGGCGAAAAAAACGATGGCGACGATGTCGAGCGCGAGCAGCATCATGATGGACATACCGCGAACGACGGCGCCGAGATACATTTGCCCGGTTCCGGGAATGAACATGGACAATACTGTGGCGACAAACTTGCTCTTCGGTTTTACCGGATCGATCGGGAACGAATAAGCTCCCGGTCCGCCTTGATAAGGGGGGACGTGCTGCTGGTGAGCCGGTCCTGATTCGAAATATCGGTCGTTCATGGATCGCTCCTTCTTTCCGTCTATGGGTTTGATACCAGCTTACCCGTACCGGCTTGCCGCGAAAACAGACTGGAGACGGTTTCCGGACTGGACTAAAGTCGGGCAGTGTTCGTGCAGCCAGCCGAAGGGCCGCCGGAAGCGACCGCAGACAAGCAATCCCGCCGCAACCCGGCGCGCAGCTAGCGCCTCGTTTACCGGTAATCGACTCCAGGCGTGTACGTGTTGCCCGCGTTCCAGAGCAAATATTCATGAACGCCGTTATCGTTCAGAGCGCGGATCTGCTCCTCCAGCTCGCGCTTGCCGTAACGGATATATCCTTTCACCCATGAGGCGGTAAAGTCCTGAATCCAGGGGCGGACAACAGGCTTAAGCTCCGCCAGCGGTTCGAGCTTCTTATTCGTATCGATCATGGCACCGTTAATCGTAACGTACGGAGCGGCGTCCGGCACCTTGGAGCCGTACCATCCCGTGCTGTAATGACTCGGATAGATCATGGGAGAGATCACATCGACATACTTCGATATTTTCTCGAAGTCCTGCCCGATTCCTTCGGCGGCCGGTACGGAAGCGGCATAGCCGAAAATATCGACCGAGACGCGTACCCCGTACGGAGCGAGCTGCTCGCGCGCATACTGGACAAAGTCGGCGACGGCGTCGATTCGCGTCCGCTCGTCCTTCGTATAGTTCAACTCATCGGCCCGTTTCTCGAACCCTTCGGGAAACCGCACATAGTCGAACTGGATCTCCTTAAAGCCTGCTTTGGCCGCTTCCTTGGCGACGGCGATGTTGTAGTCCCACACTTCCTTGCGGTACGGGTTGACGAAGCTGTCTCCCGGATTTTTGCCGTTCGTCCAGACCGTCCCGTCCGGGTTCTTAAACGACAGCTCCGGCTGCCGGTTCGCCAGCACCGTATCCTTGAAGACGACGACCCGTGCAATCGGGTAGATGTGATGATCGTTAAGTTTGGCAATAAGTCCCGGCATATCGGAAATGATCTTTTTGGTCGTGTCCATCGCTTCCAGCTGTTCGTTCCCGGTCGGATACGTAATATACCCGTAATCGTCCTTAATATCGATCACGAGGGAATTCAGCTCTGTCTCGTCGATCAGCTGGAGCAGCGTTTGCAGCCGCGCCCCTCCCGCGCTGTGCGCAGTGGCGTAGACGCCTTTGACAAGCGGAGCGTCCTGCTGCGGATCGGTCTTGCTGTATGCGCCGCCGGGCGGTGTCCCGGCTTGCGCGGCCGCGGCCGGCCGGGCCGAATCGACTGCGGCCTGCAGGAGCTGCTCGATCGGGACGTCGTCCGGAGTGCCGGATGCATTGCCGCAGATCAGAAGCCACGCGGCCAGTAATAGTTCCATACCTCTCGTCTCCAATCCGAAAAATCCGATTTCTGGACCTTCATTATACGGGAACCCGCGAACGAATCCCAGAGGATTTTGTAGGATTATGTTGAAAGAAGACGGCTGAATCGATTAGGATTAGAGAGGCGTGTCCGGAGAGGCAGGCATTCATCGAAGGTGAGGACGGATGGATTCATGACTAGACAGCTATTCGCCGTAAAAGGGGTGCTGTTTTCTTTTTATGCGCTGCAGGCGGTATTGCTTCCCTATTTGCCGGTTTATTTCGGAATGAAAGGTTATACGCCGGTGCAAATCGGGTGGCTCATGAATATCGGTCCGTTTGTGGCGATGTTTGCGCAGCCGGTATGGGGTTATTTAAGCGATAAATATAATACGATCAAGCGGATCATCGGTCTGTTATGGCTGTTTACGATACTGGCGAGCGTGGGGTTATTCCTGTCGGGAACGTTTGGACTGGCCTTTTGGTTTGTGATGCTGCTTTATTTCTTCATGTATCCTTCGATTCCGCTGCTCGACAGTTTGGCGATGAAATCGATTCGCGGGACGAAGCATTCGTACGGAGCGGTGCGGTCGTGGGGCTCGGCGGGCTTCAGCATCGTGGCGATTTTGTCCGGCTATATGCTGGCCTGGATCGGCGGAATCGAGAAGATCGGTTATTTGTTCTGGGCGCTGTGGCTCGTTCCGTTCGCGCTGCTGATGTTTCTCAAGGAACGTGCGGGACAGGAGCAAGGAGGGAATGCGGATACGCGCATCCGGATTCAAGATATCGGCGTTCTGCTTCGCAACCGGATGTTTCTCTGGTTTCTGATCATGATCCTGATCGTCTCGATTCCGCACCGTCTGAACGACGTATGGTTTACGCTGCATCTGGCCGAACTCGGCGCTCCCGATACGTGGTTCGGCTTGGCGTGGGCGGTCGCTTCCATCAGTGAGACGCTGGCGTTCGCCTGGCTTGGCCGTCATCTCCATAAATATCACGAGCTGGCGGTGCTCGGCCTGACCTCGATTCTGTACGCCGCCCGCTGGGCGGCATATGCCTGGATCGACGATCCGTCCGTGCTGATCGCGCTTCAGGCGTCGCACAGCTTCACCTTCGCTTTATTCTGGATGGCGACGATCCAATACGCCGTCCGTCTCGTGCCTTCGGAGATGGGTTCGACCGGACAAGCGATCGTCTCCGCCGTATTTCTCGGACTGGCGGGACTTCTGGGCGGGGTGATCGGAGGGTGGTTCAAGCAGGAGTGGGGAGGCGGCAGCATGTATATGTTCGGGGCCGTCTTAAGCGCCATTGCCGCTATGCTCCTATATGCCACTCACCAGTACCGCCGCAGCCGGGGATGGAGCTGACGGTAGATCGGCGGCAACGCCAAAAAAGACGCCCTTTCAATGAAGCAGGGCGTCTTTTTGATATTCGGAGATGCTGTACTTCACAATGTCCAACGCGTCGTCTTTCTCAAGTGCGTCGAATCCGTAACGGAGCACGATGTCCATGTCCAGCTCGGATGTTTTCAGGCAAGGGTACATGTCAGGCGTTAATTTCATGACAATCCTGGATAATTTGACCGTTTCCATGAGCACCACACCTTTCCGCGTTTTTTCTCGAATCGGTCTTACGACGATCGGCCAAAAAAAAACGAAAAGAGTACACGTTGCTGAGCGTTCATACCAGAACCTATGAAATTACAAGTCCATTATACCACAAGTCCATTCTCTTTGCGTCCTTTTTACAACATTTTCCTGAGTCCAAAATTACGGACCCGGCATACTTTCCCATTTCACTGCAATTTGCGGAATTCTCCGATCACGGCGACTGTCTCGACGATGTTGACGAACGCCTTCGGGTCCGTTTCCTTAATAATTTTGCGCAGTTCGGCCAGCTCGTACCGGGTCGTCACCGTCATCAGCATCTCATGCTGGCTCTGGCTGTAGGCGCCTTCGGTTTTGATCACGGTCACCCCCCGGGGAAGCGCGAGCAGCCGGCCCGCGATCTCTTTCCTTTTGCTCGTCACGATGAATGCGGTCACTTTAACATGACGGATATGAATCGTATCCACGACGAGGCCCGCTATGAAAATGGAGAGCATCGAGCATAACGCCAAGTCCCAGTTCAGCATAAAACCGAGCGCCAGCACGACGGTGCTGTTCAGGATGAATAGGATCATACCGAGCGGATAGTCGCGCCTCCGGGTCAGGATTGAGCCGATGATATCGAATCCGCCCGACGAGCCGCCTGTTCTAAGCGACAACCCCGAGCCGAGGCCGAGCAGGCTTCCGCCGAACACGGCTCCGATAATCGGATCGCTGTTAATGGATATGTCGGGGATCAGCTGCAAAAAGACGGTTGTTGCCAGTACCGATACGATGCTCAGCACAATGAACCGCTTGCCGATGACGATCCAGCCCCAGATCAGCACAGGCAGGTTGATCAGAAAATATAACAGGCCGATGTTCCAGCCGGTAAAATAGCCGACCATCATCGAAATGCCCGACAAACCGCCGCTTAACAGCTGATGGGGAATAAGAAACAAATTGAAGCCGGCTGCGATAAGAAACGCTCCGAGCGTCATACGCAGCAAATCGTACAAATCGCTCAATCGAACCATAGCTAGTCCCTCCATATGATGTAGTGTTCCACAAGGTCGGCGGTTGCCATACTAAAAAACACCAACAAAGCAGTGCCATGGCTTCGATGCGGATTTTGGCGCTTTGCGATCTGTTCCAAAAAAAGCCCCGGGCTATTACGCCCGAGGCTTGTAACTTATCTTTTTTTGCTGCTGAAGCTGCCGGAACGTTTGGAAGTGCTCGGCTTGCTCGACGATTTGGTAGAAGGCGTCGAGCCGTCGCTTTTGCGGACGCTGCCCGAATTGGAAGACGACCAGCTTCCTGAGCTTTTCGTGCTGGAGCTTCCGGTGCTTGTGCTTGGCTTGCTTGTGCTTGACGAGCCGCTTGCCGGAGGAGTCGTGGACGCAGAGCCCGATCCTTTGGAACTGAACGATCCTGTCCGGTCGGTCGTAGCCGGTTTCTTTTCGTCGGTCTTGGAGGATGACGAAGATGAAGGCGGCTTGGCTGTGCTAGAGCTGCTGTATCCTTTGTACGGCTCCGGATATTTTTTGTAGCTGGAGCTCGACCAGTCGCCGCCGAGTATCGATTGGATAATAGCCGCGGTTACGAACCCTTCCAGGAAGGAGGAGTCGTAATGCTGCTTGGCATATTCGATCGAGTTGACCTCAATCAGCGTATTGTCCGGATGATCCGGGTTTTTCTGCAGATTGACGATGCGGTTGTCGTACATGAGAAACATTTGGTCCGGATCTTCTTTGCTCGTTTCCTGAGGTTTCTCCTGGTCCGCTATTTCTTTGGCTACCTCGGGAACCGTCTTGCCTTCGGCCTCGTACACTTTCGCCGTTGTTTTCCCTTTGCCGTCTACGCTTACGAGCGGGTACGAGTCTTTTACATAGTTGGCCGCATTGGCACATCCGGACAGCAGGGCGACGACGAGCAGCAAGCTAACCCAGGTCGTCCAGCGGTTCCAACGGATCATAGCTGTTCACTCCCGCCTTATGGTTTGGATTTCATGATCTTCACTTCGCCGGACGGGATGCGCGTTCCTTCCATGGCGACAAATTTACCGTCCTGCCACTGCAAAAAGAAATGCGAGCTGTTGTCGGCGAAATATTTCCAGATCAGCACCTGGTCGCCGTTGCGGAAATCGGTGTTGCCTTGCGTCAGCGTCCGGTCCGTGCGGTGATGCTCCAGATCGTACGTCATATTGCCGTCCACCTCGAGACGGGTCGGTACGTCGTTCGGGTCGTCCAGGCCGCCTTCGAGAAATTTGCACATGAAGCAGTCGTAGCTTCGCCCTTTCTCGACGAGCAGACAGTGGATGTCGCGGCCGCTTTGCAAATAATAAGCATACCGGTGAGGCGCGTATCCCGGATCGGCATAAGAGACTTTACCGGAGATGACGAATTCCTCCAGATCGACGTGCGCGATATCTCCCACCGACGCGCCTTCGAGCGGGTGAATATTGGACTGGGGCAGAGGCTGCGGTTCTTTATGGCTTCGGATCAGATTGCTGATTCGTTTGAAAATGGACATGGGATTCTCTCCTTTGATCGCGTTCGTTCGGTCGTGTGCCTGAATACTTAAACGGTAATACGACGCAAAGGGCGAAATGGTTTCGCGGAGAAAAAGCAAATCTCGACAATTCGCAGACCCTTGCAGGGATACAAAAGGATGATGGAGAGCATACTGGTTGAAAAAAGCTGGAAATGGCCTCTTCGCTTATGATATAATGCTATAGATATTCTTAAGTTCGGCTGCGAATGGATGAGTAGGCGATGGGAAGACCGCTCATACCTTTTTTCTGGTAAAGAGATCCGCATATGATCCCCGTATGAAACGGGTTAAGGGAAAGAGATACTAAACCATCGGATAGACAAAGTCGCGCTTAAGGGTAAATCAAAATTTCGAGGGATCTAGATACCCTAGGTAAAAAAGGAGTAGAAGCAATTTGAAATTGTTCAGCGAGTTTGGCTTGGACACTAAAGTACTGCGTGCTATTACAGAAATGGGATTTGAGGAGTCGACTCCGATTCAGGAGAAGACGATTCCGCTCGCCCTGGAAGGCAAAGATCTGATCGGTCAGGCGCAAACCGGTACAGGGAAAACGGCCGCATTCGGCATTCCGCTCGTGAGCCGTATCGATCCTCAAGAAGAAAAAATCGTCGCGCTCATCATGTGCCCGACGCGGGAGCTGGCCATTCAGGTAGCCGAGGAGATCAGCAAGCTCGGGCGGTTCAAAGGAATCCGCTCGCTGCCGATCTACGGCGGTCAAGATATCGTGAAGCAGATCCGTGCGCTTAAGAAGAAGCCTCAGATCATTATCGGAACGCCGGGACGTCTTCTCGACCATATCAACCGGAAAACCATCAAGCTCGACAGCGTGAATACCGTCGTGCTCGACGAGGCCGATGAAATGCTCGATATGGGCTTTATGGACGACATCCAGTCGATCCTCCAGCTCGTTCCGTCGGATCGCCATACGATGCTGTTCTCGGCTACGATGCCGGAGAATATTAAACGGCTTGCGAAGCAGTTCCTTACGGAGCCGGAACACGTTTCGGTGATCCCGAAACAGGTCAGCGCACCGTTGATCGCCCAAGCGTATATCGAAGTACAGGAGAAGCAGAAGTTCGAAGCGCTTTGCCGCCTGCTCGATATGGAAGCTCCGGAGCTTGCGATTATTTTCGGCCGCACGAAGCGCCGGGTCGACGAGTTGTCCGAAGCGCTCCAGAAGCGCGGATATTCGGCGGAAGGTCTCCACGGGGACTTGTCGCAGAACCAGCGTGACAACGTTATGCGCAAATTCCGCGACGGCAGCATCGACGTTCTCGTTGCGACGGATGTCGCCGCTCGGGGACTTGACGTATCGGGTGTAACCCACGTTATCAACTTCGACCTGCCGCAAGATCCGGAAAGCTACGTTCACCGGATCGGCCGTACCGGACGGGCAGGGCGCGAAGGCGCAGCCTGGACGTTCGTTACTCCGCGGGAGATCGACCATCTGCACTTTATCGAGCGCGTAACCCGTCACCGCATCGCCCGCAAGCCTTTGCCAAGCATGGCCGAAGCGATCGAGGGCAAGCAGCGCGTAACGGCAGAGCGCCTGATCGGAACGATTAACGACGATAACTATGCCGAATATAAAGCGACCGCAATCCAACTGCTCGAGCAGTACGATTCCGTTCAGCTGCTTGCAGCCGCAATGAAGCTACTGACCGGAGACAAGAAGGAAATCGACATCGAGTTGACTCCGGAAGAGCCGCTCCGCGCCAAAAAGCGCCGTCCGGACGTTCGCAACTCGGGCCGCAAAATGCCGGGCTCGTATGTGCGCGACGGGCAAGGCCAAGGCGGCTACCGCCGCAGCGGAGACCGTCCGTATTCGGGCGGTGGAGGCGGCTACGGAGACCGCGGACGCCGGGACAGTAGAGGCGGTTATGGCGGTGGAGGCGGCTACAGCGGCGGCGGACGTGACGACCGCAGCTACCGCGACGGGGAGCGGGCGCCTCGCAAGTATGACGATGCGAACCGTAAACCGAAACCGACGAATTCCGATTTCGTGAACAACTGATCCTCATAGGAAGGCCTGCCCGTTAAAGGCGGGCCTTTTTTAACGCCGTGGATGTTATTTTTGCGATTTTTTTGCGAAATGGTGCTGCCGCAGGTAACATTGCCGATTAAGAGCGGTATGCTGCACGGATTCAACGCCTATATCATCCTTTTATGCCCATTGTGAATATACGACATGATACAGGCTGCTTTCAGAAACTGATCTCAAGAGCCGGGAAGTATAGTTTTCTTTTCAGCGAAGCTGAACACGCTTCCGCTCGCGAGAAAAAGCTTTCTTATACGCAGAGCCTGCGTCGCGGAAAGTTTGCTCAGAGCATTTTCGGTATATCGTATATTCGTGCCAGGATGATGCAAGGCGATAAGAGCGGACGAGCGAACCGGGCCGGGACCGGACGGTTCCTTCCCTTTTCGGAAATATGATAGTATTATTATAAGTATTGGACAAGGAGTCGAAGGGGGACGTCAGCTTGGAATTTCGCGGATTAATGGGTGGATTGTACCGGATATCGGAATGGATTATGCGGCTGTCTGTCATTAACGTGCTGTGGGTAATCTGTTCGGTTCCGTTTTTTTATTTGGTTTTGGCCGGTTTGATCGCGACGATGGAGACACCCCAATATTTGGGGCAAGCGCTCGTTATGGTAGCGATCGTTACGCCGTTTACGTTATTCCCGGCTACGGCCGCCATGTTCGCGGTCGCCCGCAAATGGCTGACGGGAGATGCGGATGCGCCGCTGTTTAAAACGTTTTTCCGCAACTACAAAGAGAACTATTTGCAGAGCATGCTCGGCGGTTTGCTGTTTATATTGTTCGGGACGCTCCTTTACATCAACTATACGTTTTATTTGCGGCAAACCGGCTCGCTCAGCTTGCTGGCGATGCTGTTTATCGTTCTCGGCATGATCATGCTTGCGGCGATGTTCCACTTTTTCTCGATTATGGTTCATTTCCATATGAAGTTTTGGCAGATTATCAAAAATTGTATGCTTATCACGATCGGCAATCCGATCATGACGATTTTTTTGATGGTTGGCAACGGGGTTATTGTATATGTCAGTCTGTTCCAGTACACGTTCCTGATCCCGTTTTTTATGGGAAGCCTGATGGCTATCGTGTCGTTCTGGACGTTCCACCGGATCTTCGACAAGATGAAAACGGTGTCCGAGAAAAAGCAGCTCGAAGAAGAAGAGGCCGAGGCGGAAGCCCAGAAAGAGCTCAACAGCGCTTCCGAAGTCGAAGCCGATTCCGGTACGGCCGGTACAAGCGGCGCGAAGCCGCAGGACAAAATCAATCCGTGATTTTTGAAGTTTCTTTTTTGCCGAAAAGTCCCGAGGTTTACTTTTCGCCCGGATGCGCCTATAATATTAGCTAGTAGCGGTAACCGCCTACGACCAACAAATCCTGCGATGTACGTTTCGATTTCCGACTTGTTTTGAACCAATGAGTGTTTCTAGGGAGTTCAATATCGTTCGTCCGGCTGACATGCCCTCAAAAGGGGACTTCAAAAGGACGGCTGCGGACACCCACCTGCGAGAGCGGGTTTGAAACAGGGGAATCGGACGGCATATGCGGGTTTTTTGTTTGCTTATTACTTCCATATTATGGGTGTAATCTTTGCTCTAGAACGAAATAAGATTAAGCTTCGCTTCTTTTTAACGAACAGCTGGCTTCCGTATCCGAGGGAGGCCAGTTTTTGTTTTCAAACGCCGAAATGTATAATGCGCCAGGATGAACAATGTGTCAGGATAACAATGCGCCAGGATGAACAATGTGCCAGAATGTACGAGGATTACACCGAAGCTGAACTCGTGCCAGGAACACATTCCTGCTCGGCTGGATGAATCTTCCCGGAAGTAGTGGAAGTTTAAAAATTTTCCCTGAAGAATCGAATCGCAGGCATTTTACTCAAAAAAAGCCAAAACAACGCCAACTTGCACCCATTCCTGCGGTTACGCAAGGATACGCTCTAGCTCTATTAACCAGCTTTGCGGGCCAAAAGCCTACAACAGTCTGGCGTACGCAGAAATGTTACTGGCAGGGAGCCTTCTCATTTTTTAAGCAACAAGAAAAATTAGCTCCATATCAGTGGCATTCGTCGTGGAAAAGCTTCGTTTCATCGAATCCAAGCTTTTTCTCAGAAGAATGGTTAAGTGCTTTACCGTGTTAGAGCCAAGATGAACCTGGAATTCAAGCTAAACCATGCTCTAACGGACATGGTGGACGCTATTTCGCTAATAAACAGTTTTTTTAAATGTAACGGTCACCACAGCGCACTTATTTACTCCGAACCACCTCCAAAAGGGACGTTTCCCATCAAGTAAGTGCATCTATGTCCGTTAGAAATCAAAACGTTCGAAATTCACCGTAATAACGGCCGCAGTGTCCGTTAAAGTTTTTGTTCGAATACACCGTTTCGTTTTGCCTCGGACGATTTTCTTTAACGGTTTACTTACAAAATCCGGGCTTGCACTGTTTTGGCGTATTCAGTCGGGGTCATGTCCGTCGCCGACTTGAAGTGGCGGGAGAACGTATGGATGCTGCTGTAGCCGAGCCGTTCGGCGATTTCGGTGAAGTTGTACCGTTCCTCACGGATGAGCAGCTTGGCTCGTTCGATCTTTAAGCTTTTGTACGTTTTCATAACGCCGAACCCCAGCTTATCCTTAAAAAGCGCGCTAAGCCGAGATTGCCCGACATGAAGCCGGGAACACAGCTCCTCCAGAGTAAGGCTGGCGGTGATTTGCTGCTCCATAGCCGCGATCGCCCGCTCCAGCAAGTCGTCGTCGCTTCTTTCCTTGGCGGCGGAAGACAGCCGGGTCGACTTGGGGAGCGACTCCCCGCGCGCAGCCAGGGACAGCAGCAGCAGCTCCAGATGGATGCGAAGCAGCTGCTCCGATCCGAGCGGAGCGTCGTCACGCTTCACCAGATCGTGAATCCGCAGCTGGTCGAACGGCGGCAAATACGTCGCGAAGCCGTGCTTGATCACGCTGGCCATGTAATTGCGCTCCTGATCGTTCAGGCAAAAAATTTTATTCTCAAACGCCGCCATCGAGGCCGAACGGCATTCGAAACAGACGACAATCACGTTCGGGCCGATTTTCCGGTTGGCCCAGACGGAATGAAATTCGTCCGGCTTGTGAAAGATGAGCTCCCCTTGCTGCAGCACGAAGCCGACCGAATCGGCCATCACCTCGATTTCCCCTTTATCGACGTACAGAAGCTCCCAGAAATCGTGCTGCTCTCCCTCGAAGAAGAAATCTTTGGCGAATTCGAAATAATGAAGCGAGATCAGGTGCGTGACGTTGATCGTATCGGTTAACGGTATTTTTTTGAATTCCATGCGGGCCCTCCATCAAGCGCCGGTTGAGCGGGAATACGGCAAAACGCCCAGCTGGTCTTATCCCCATCATAGTAGATTACCCGGAAGCCGGAAAGCCCGGAAGCGCAAGAAATGTTAAATAATTTGCTAGTTTCGGTAAAGATTTCGCTTGGCCGATTCTATAGGATGAAGGTATGCGGACTAAGCGAAAGGGGAGAGCCGGATGAAAAAAGGGATTAATGTATGGTCGTTTCCCGAAGGGATGGCGGCGTCCGATTGTATCCGCTTGGCCAGGAAAGCCGGTTATGACGGGATTGAGCTGGCACTGGCGGAGACGGGCGAGCTGAGTCTGGAGAGCAGTCCGGAGCAGATTCGCGAGCTGAAGCGGATTGCGGACGGAGAAGGAATCGAGCTTCCGAGCTTGGCCTGCGGACTTGGCTGGTCGTATGCGCTGACAAGCACGTCCAAGCCGAATCGCGACAAAGCGATCGATATCGTGAAGCGCCAGCTCGAAATCGCCGCGTTACTGAAAGCGGATACGATCCTCGTGGTGCCGGGTGCGGTAGGCGTCGACTTCATACCCGGAGCAGACGTGACCGAATACGACGTCGCTTACGAGAATGCGCTGGAGGCGCTGAACGGCTTGGCGGAGAGCGCGAAGGCGGCGAACGTTTCGATCGGCGTCGAGAACGTCTGGAACAAATTTTTGTTGTCCCCGCTCGAGATGCGGACGTTCCTCGATTCGATCGGATCGGAATGGGTGGGAGCGTACCTGGATATCGGAAACACGCTGTTGAACGGTTATCCCGAGCATTGGATCAAAATTTTAAACCGCCGGATCAAGAAGGTGCACTTCAAAGATTTCCGGCGCAACGGGGCCGGACTGTCCGCTTTCGTCGACCTGCTCGCCGGAGATGTCGATTACCCGGCCGTTACCGCCAAGCTGCGGGAGATCGGGTACAGCGATTACGTCATTGCCGAGATGATACCGCCGTACCGTCATTTTCCGGAGCAGATCGTATACAATACTTCGCTCTCGATGGATGCGATACTCGGGAGAACACAGGAAGGAGCCGGGCCTACATGATCAAGATCGGATTGATCGGCGCAGGGTTTATGGGATCGATGCATGCGTCCTGTTATGAGGCGCTGCTCGGACGAGGGGATTTTCAAGTAACGGCGGTTGCCGATGTGGAGGCGGACAAAGCGTCCCGGCTCGCCGCCAGGCTGGGAGCCAAAGCGTATTCCTCGGCAGACGAGCTTCTGCGCGATGCCGACGTGAATGCGATTGACATCTGCCTGCCTACTTACCTGCATGCCGATACGGCCGCTGCGGCGATGAACAAAGGGTACGCCGTCTTTATTGAAAAGCCGGTTTGCCTGAACGAGGAAGAAGCGCAGCGGCTGCTCGCGCTGCAAAAGGAAACCGGCGTACAAGCGATGGTCGGACACTGCATCCGGTTTTGGCCGGAATATATGGAGCTTCGGCGGTTGGCTCAGGAAAACGTCTATGGAAAGCTGCAATCCGGTGTGTTCAAACGAATCAGTCCGCGTCCCGGCTGGGCGTGGCAGGGTTGGCTGCATGAACCGGCTAAAAGCGGCTCCGCAGCGCTCGATCTTCACGTACACGACGTCGATTTCGTCCGGTCGCTGTTCGGGGAGCCGGAGCGGTTGAAGGCGGAGACGGTGACGAAGGACGGAGCGAACGGCCATATTTTCAGCCTGTACCGGTATGAGGATGCGGTCGTTTCCTTGGAAGGCGGCTGGAACTACCCCGAAACGTTCCCGTTCGAGATGTCGTTCCGGGTCCAATTCGAGAGAGCGGCGGTCGTCTTCAGCTCGTCCTCGAGCCCGGCGATGCGCATCTACGAACGGGAAGGAGCCGTCCTGGAGCCGGATCTGAGCGTAGCGGACGAAGCTGCCGCGACCAGCGAAGAGGGAGGCAACATCTCGAGTTTGGGCGGTTACTACAACGAGCTGGCCTATTTTCTCGATTGCCTGACCAGCGGCCGGAGCATCGAACAATCGACGCTGAAGGACGGCTGCGACTCGCTTCGTCTGACGCTGCGCGAAATTGCGGATGCCAAGTTATAATTTGATCTTGCGGGAGGAACCCCTATGAACGTGCTGGCGATTGCCTGCCATCCGGACGATCTGGAGATCGGATGTGGAGGTACGCTTGCCAAGTATGCGGCGCTCGGACATTCGGTGACGATGGTTCATGTCGCGAACGGCAACAAAGGTCACAAGATAATTCAACCGGATGAGCTGCGTCTGATCCGGGCGAAGGAAGCGCAAAACTCCGGGGCGCTGATCGGCGCCAAGGTGTTCAGTATGGATATAGCGGATCTGAATGTGAAGTGCGACGAGGACGCCCTGATCCGCAAGCTGGTTAACGTGATCCGTCAGACGGAACCGGATATCATCATTACGCATCCGCCCGAGGACTATATGAAGGATCATATGGAAGTTTCCAAAGCGGTGTTCGACGCCAGCTTCTGCGCGACGGTTCCGCATTACGAAGCGGACGTCCCTGTGCCGGCGAATGCGAAGGTCGCCCCGATTTATTATATGGACACGCTGGCGGGCGTCGGTTTTTTGCCGACGGAGTACGTCGATATTACCGATTATATCGACACGAAGCTGGCGATGAACGCGGCGCACGAAAGTCAGATCAAATGGCTGTATGAGCACGACGGGATCGATTTCCTCGATTTTGTCAGAACCGTCTCGAAGTTCCGGGGGCTGCAGTGCGGAGCCGGCTTCGCGGAAGGGTTCGTACCATGCAAAGCATGGCCGAGAATGACGACGGCGCGTCTGCTTCCTTAGACGGGCGGCTTCAATTAATGATGCGGAGGTGTGCTGGATGGACTTTATGTCTACGGTAAAAGGCTCGATGCTGGAAGGGTTTTATCCGGACGGCTGGAATATGGCGAAAATAGACGCGTGCTGCGATCATCCGGCGGAATCGATCGGCGAGCGGCAATCGTTCTGGCACCGGGATTTCAAACCGGTTCCGTGTGAGAACGTACATGATTTCGATATGATGATGGGACATGAAATCGCTCAAAATATACGCCGGACGAAAGAAGCCGGCAAAAAGCTGGCGATGATCCTGCCGGTCGGTCCTATGGGAATGTACAAATGGGCGGTCTATTTTCTGCAGGAGTGGAATGTGGACTGTGCTCACGTATACGGCTTCAACATGGATGAATGGAGCGACGCCGAAGGCAATACGCTGGAGCCGACGAATCCGGGAGCGTTTCAGTATGCGATGGAGCAGGCGTTCTACGGCCCGCTCGGAGCGCTTACGGTTCCGCCGGAGCAGCGCAACTTCGCGACCAAAGCGAACTTACCGACGTATGCGGACAAAATTGCCGCGCTGAAAGCGGAAGGCGCGGAGCTGATTACCGTGTTCGGCATCGGCCGGATGCTGCACATCGCCTTCTGGGAACCGCATTTTGCCGCGGAGTACGACAGTTCGGAAGCATGGAGCCGGGACTGCTACCGGATCGGCGCGAAGCTTCATCCGCTGACGATCGAGCAAAATGCGATCACCAGCTTCAAAAGCCGGACGACGCTGGTCCCATGCCGCGCGAACACGATCGGCCCGGGATTGTTCCTTCAGTCCGACCGGATCATCGGGGGATGCGACGGAGCGCTTGGCCGGGGGATGATGTGGCAGGGCATGTCGCTGTGGATTACGCTCCGGCACGGACCGGACCGCTGGCTGCCGTCGACTTATATGCCAACGCTGGCAGGCAAGCTGTTTTACTTGAAGGAGCTTGCGGGACCGCTTCAAGCGGAGTGCAACTAACGCCTCGGAAACGCTGGACGCGACCCGTTTTAACGCAGGAGTGACAGCCGGCTGAGACAGACCGGCGATCCGAATAGAAACTTGAAAACACCTTCATACTAACTTAAAGCTGTCGAAAACAGCCACAGTAGGATGGAGGTGTTTGTGTTGTCAAAAAAATGGAAAACGGTCGTGCTGGCGATCGCGATCGCAGCTGCCGCGCTGACGATGATCTGGATCGTACCCGACGATGCGGCGCAGTCTTTCAGCGATCAGACGATCCGGTACGGCTCTACGGGCTCTGACGTCTACGAGCTGCAGGGCCGGCTCGGCTATCTGGACTACTACCGGGGCCGGATTGACGGAGATTTCGGCTGGCAGACGGATCGGGCCGTGCGCGATTTTCAATACAAATTCGGGATGAAGGTCGACGGCGTCGTCGGGCCGAAGACGAAGCTGATGCTGTGGAAGGCGACGCAAAACTGGAGGCCGGGAGCGGCGGCAGGCGGAGGCGGAGCCGGAACGGGTGGCGGCGGTTCGGTCACAGTAAAACCGTCGGGCTTCTCCGAGGAGGACATCCGGCTGATGGCCCATGCCGTATACGGGGAGGCGCGCGGCGAGCCATACACCGGGCAAGTGGCGGTAGCGGCCGTAATCTTGAACCGGGTGAGAAGCCCTTCGTTTCCGAACTCGGTATCCGGCGTTATTTTCCAGCCTGGCGCATTCACGGCCGTTGCTGACGGGCAGATGTGGCTCACTCCGAACGAGACGGCATACAAGGCTGCACGGGATGCGATTAACGGCTGGGACCCGACCGGCGAAGCGCTGTATTATTTCAACCCGGTGACGGCTACGTCCAAATGGATTTGGAGCCGCCCGCAAATTAAACAAATCGGAAAACATATTTTCTGTAAATAAAAAACGGCTTGTTCACGGGTCAATAGTATGTCACAAATTGCGTCGATTGTCGGTATTGACATACTATTGATTATTAATGATACAATATTGGGGAGGAGTTCGTACAAGGGGGAAACGATGTGGAGAGAGAGTTAGCGCTAGAGGTCGTCCGGGTTACGGAAACGGCCGCGTTGTCGGCAGCCCAATGGATGGGCCGGGGGAAAAAAAATGAAGCGGACGCCGCAGCGACGACGGCTATGCGGATGATGTTCGATTCCGTCTCGATTCGCGGTACGGTCGTGATCGGGGAAGGCGAGATGGACGAGGCGCCGATGCTGTACATCGGCGAGCAGGTCGGGAACTTGCAAGGCCCGGAGGTGGATGTGGCGGTTGATCCGCTGGAAGGGACGAACATCGTTGCCCGGGGGCTCGACAATGCGATATCGGTGCTTGCTATCGCGAATAAGGGGCATCTTCTGCACGCTCCGGATATGTATATGGAGAAGCTGGCGGTCGGGCCGGCTTGTGCGGGCAAGGTGGATCTCAACGCTCCGCTGGAAGAAACAGTGCGATGCGTCGCCTCCCTACTCGGTAAAAACTTGAGCGAATTGACGGTTATGATGCTGGACCGCGAGCGTCACGAGCAGATCGTAAAAACGCTCCGCAAGGTGGGCGTGCGGATCAAGTTCATAACGGACGGAGACGTGGCGGGTGCGATCGCGCCGGCGATGCCGTCCAGCGGAATCGACCTGTTCGTTGGCTCCGGGGGAGCTCCCGAGGGCGTATTGGCCGCAGCCGCCTTGAAATGTTTGGGCGGCGAGCTGCAGGGCCGGCTGATGCCGGGCAATGCCGGGGAATATCAGCGCTGCGTCAGTATGGGCCTCCAGGACCCTTATAAAGTATTAACGATGGAAGATATGGTCGGCCGGGAGGACGTCATATTCGCGGCGACCGGAGTGACGTCAGGCAGCTTCCTGCAAGGCGTCAACTATTTGTCGGGCGAGCGGGCCGAGACGCATTCGCTCGTCATGAGAGCCAAAACGCGTACGATCCGCCATATTCATACGCAGCATTATTTGCCGAACAAACATATTGTGCAGATTGCCTCCGAGGGCAAATAAACCGCTGCTTGCGCAGCATATGGAAAAGCCTCCGCGTCGGAGCCGGGTTGCCGGCACGCGGAGGCTTTTGTCGTATAGGGAATGAGGGCTGTCGCCCGGGAAATCTGCGGATTAAGGCTTAAGCAGATCTTCGATCGAGTCGATATCCATGTAGCTTGGTACGACAAGTCCGGTTTTCGTTCCGTTCAAGTTCGGGCCGAGATCTTCGACTTTGTCTTTGTACTTGCTCAAATAATCCGCATGCGTCGTAGGCAGCCAAGCGGCAACCATCGCATCGGTATCGCCTCCGGCAATCCCCGCCCACATCGGTCCGGCCTCGACTTGCAGCGCCGTTACTTTATAGCCGAGCTTGCTTTCCAGTACGGCCTTCACGACATGGGTGCTGGCAATCTCCGAATCCCAGGCGACGTAGCCGAGCTTGAGCGATTTGCCGCTCGCCAGGGCAAGGCCTTCCGTCCAGCCGTTGACTTGGTCCGGATTCGCCTCGACCCATTCCTTAGCGGCTTCTTCCGGCTTTTTGCCGCCCTGGATCGCAGACATGACGACCGCCATATCCTCCGGCGTCCATTCGAATTTGTCAAGCACCGTGTGGGCGGACGGATGATCGGCTTTAAGTCCGAGCCGTGCGAATGTATGGATCTGCTCGTCGCCGCCAAAGACGTTTTTCGGATCTTTCAAATACTTCAGCTCGTGCTTGGCGAACATCCAGTGCGGCGTCCAGCCGGTTATGATGATCGGCTTCTTGTCTTTGATCGCTTTTTCGAGCGCGGCGGTCATAGCGGCCCCGGAACCTTCAACGAGCTTCCAGTCCTTCAACCCGTACGCGTCGATCGCTTGCGCCGTCGATTTCATGATGCCCGCCCCGGGATCGATCCCGATAATTTGCCGGTTCACTTGCTCGGCGATCGACTTGGTCGCTCCGGCATCGGCGGAGCCTTCCGAAGGTTTCGAGTTGGAGCAGCCTGCGGCGATCGCCGCAAGAGTGAGGACGGACAGAAAGAAACGTTTCGTTTTCAGTTTCATCATTGGTTAGGATCTCCTTTTTCGTTCAGATTTCATCAAACGTTGGGTGAAACGGTCCAGCATAATCGCTACGATCACCACGGCGAGTCCGGCTTCGAAGCCTTCGCCGATTTTGAGCTGTGTCACGGCCCGGTACACCGACGCCCCGACGCCTTGCGCGCCGATCATCGACGCGATGACGACCATCGAGAGTGACAGCATGATCGTCTGGTTGACACCCGCCATGACCGTAGGCCAGGCGAGAGGCAGTTCGACCTTCAGCAGCTTCTGGCCGGATGTGGAGCCGAAGGCGTCGGCCGCTTCGCTAAGCTCCGCGGGCACTTGCTTGATGCCCAGATGCGTCAGCCGGATCGTCGGCGGAATCGCGAAGATAACCGAAGCGATCACGCCGGGGACGACCCCCAGTCCGAAAAACATAACGGCCGGAATCAGATACACAAAGGCGGGCATCGTCTGCATAAAGTCGAGCACGGGCGTGACGACGCGGGATACGGTCTTGCTTCGCGAGCATAATATACCGAGCGGAATTCCGAATACGATCGATATGAATGCGGAAGAAATAACGAGAGCGAGCGTATCCATCGTCTCTGACCAGAAGCCGAGGTTGACGATCAGATAGAGACCGATCGCCGTAAAGGCGGTTAGCGGCCAGCGCCCCAGCTTGTAAGCGACCGCAGCCAGAATGACGATGAACAATAGCGGCGGCATGAGATGAAATAAATAAGAGAAGCCGTTGACCAGCCCTTCGATGACCGTCGCCATCAGTTCGAACACGCCGGACAGATGATCCATCAGCCAATCGACGAAAGCCTCGATCCACCGGTCAAGAGGTAACTTCGGTAACATTTGCGCTCGCCTCCGTCCTGGTGATCTGACCGGCCAGAGCGCCGAGCACGGCTCCGCGCACGATGACGCCGACAAGCCGGTTCGCATCGTTAACGACGGCTACGGGCAGTTTGGCGGCGCCGCATAGTTCGAACAGATCCGCCAGAAGCGTCTGCGGGCTTACCCGAGGCACGTCGGTAATGACGATATCGCCGAGCGATTTGTTCGTCCGCACCGCTTCGGATGCGTCTTCGGCCGAGATAACGCCGAGCAAAGTCCGCGAACGGTCGACGACGAACAAGTTGGATATCCCGATGTCCCTCATAAATTGCAGGGCGACACGCGGTCCGCGGTCCGGCCCGATCGTCTCGGGACGGCGCATCACATGTTCAGCGGTTAATACTTTGGACAAATCGACGTCTTCGACAAACCGCTCCACGTATTCGTTGGCCGGATGAATCATAATCTCTTCAGGGGTGCCTACCTGTACGACGGCTCCGTCCCGCATCAGTGCGATTTTGTCACCGATCCGCAGCGCTTCGTCCAGGTCGTGGGTAATGAAGATGATCGTTTTTTTCATCTTCAACTGCAGCTCCAGCAATTCGTCCTGCATGCTGCGGCGAATGAGCGGATCGAGCGCGCTGAACGCTTCGTCCATCAGCAGCACTTCCGGTTCATTCGCAAGCGCGCGGGCCAGACCGACCCGCTGCTGCATGCCGCCGCTCAGCTCGTCAGGCATCTTGTCGGCCCAATCCCCAAGGCCGACAAGATGCAGCGCACGCAATGCTTTTTCCTTGCGTTCTTTTTTGGGAACGCCCTGAACTTCCAGTCCGAACTCCGTATTGTTCAGCACGTTGCGGTGAGGCAGCAGCGCAAATTTCTGAAATACCATGCTGATCGTCTTGCGCCGCAGCTCCCGCAGCTCTTGCGGAGTCATCTGCATAATGTTTTTGTCCCGAACCCGAATCTCTCCGGACGAAGGCTCGATCAGCCGGTTCAGCATGCGGACGAGCGTCGATTTCCCGCTCCCGGACAATCCCATGATGACGAATATTTCTCCTTCTTCAATCTGCAGGCTGACTCGATTTACCCCCAGTACAAGTTGTTTTTCCTTGGCCAGCCGTTCTTTCGTCCAGCCTTCTTCCAGCAGCTTGACCGCCTGATGAGGGACGGCTCCGAACAGCTTGCTTACTTCGCGCAGCTCAATGAATGGCAATTGGCCCACCTCTTTTCTATATCGTTCCTGAAAAGCTACTCGTACATTGTAAACCTAAACCGATATAAATATCAACAGAAAAAACTTTATGTATAGAACGTACAGAAAAAACTGTACGAACTTAACGGATGTTAACTCCGGTATGCTCCATCTTTCACTAGCATCCGTTCCTTTACTTTCCCAAACGCTTTTCTTACAATAACAATAGAACTCGGGCAAGGATGCGGACGCCGCCATTACGTTCCTGGAGCCTGCAAGTGAGGAGGACGAAAGCCATGCACCCGTTCGAGGGAATATCCGAACAGCATACGCAGACGATCATGAAAGCCCGCAAACGCGTAATTGAAGCCATTGGCAAAAATATGGGCTTATACGGCGTTACGCTATCAGTCGGCCATCTATACGGCATGTTATTTTTCTCGGAGAAACCGATGACGCTGGACGAGATGGGCAAAGAGATGGAGATGAGCAAGACGAGCATGAGCACCGGAGTCCGGATGCTGCTCGACTTGAAGATGGTTCATAGAGTATGGGAGAAGGGCGCACGCAAAGATTTGTACGAGGCCGAGTCCGACTGGCACCAGACGTTCGCTGACTATTTCGCTATCGAGTGGCGGACTGCGGTGGAAGCGAACGTTCATGCGTTGAACCGGTCGGCAGGAGAACTGCGCCGTCTGCTCGAGGAGCACGGGGACGACGAAGCGCTTGCTTCGGCCGTTCCCAAAGATTTGGAGAAGATTGAATCTGCGCTGAGCTACTACGACTGGCTGAATCGGCTGATCGATACGCTGGAATCGGGCAAAATTTACGACCTGGTACCGAAAGAAAAGCCGTAGCATAGCGGACGAGGCGGCTGCTCCGGACAGCAGCGGGCAAGCAGGTGCCCGTTGCGGGCTTCGCCGGCCTGTTTTTTCATAGGCAGCCCGGCTTGGAAGGCAGAAGTCCTTTGAACAGGATCAGGGAGCAGCCGGAATCAGGTACATGTTAGACGGGGAGACGCTCGCAGCGATGCGGGCGTTTTTTTGTGCGCATATAACTGGAGCGTAAACGTAAAGCGGCAAAGTGAAAGATATTTACGAAGAAAAGCTACCACTTAGGCAGGTCACCCGATGCAGAAAAGGCTTGGATCAGAATCTATTTCTTCAAAAATAAGTTTAGTTCCTCACCGCGCTAAAGTGGGTGAAGGGCCCCTTACTTGTCGTCGAGTCAGCTAGTGTCGCAAGTTGCTTACTATGCTGTTCGGCCTTCTGTCCTGCTCCTAGCTGGGGGCGAATACGAGTGGTTTGCAGCCTTTATTTGGTCTGAAAACCCGCTTGGGCGCGAAATAAGAGCGGTTTGAAGCTGCTAATATCCGGGAAAAGGGCGCAAACCCTTCAGGTGGTGGAAATAAGGGGTAATATCAATATACCCTTTTACCGATGGTTTTCTAAATCCGGCGCTGTGTGAATCAGGGCGCTTCAATGGCTGGGCGAGTGACGTCTGCGGAGGCCGACACAATGGAATGAGGCGGCATCATGGTTTGCTGACGAAAAAAGTTAAACGTTAACGTTGTTTAAGTTGAAGAGTATAAACTTGAAATAATTATTGAAATTATACTTAACGTGTACTATACTGGCCTTACATTAACGAAAAAGGAAGAGGAACCGTGATCACGATCAAAGATATCGCCAAAGCTGCCGGCGTCACTTATGTAACCGTATCCAGAGCACTGAACGACGAACCGGGAGTCGGAGAGCAGACACGGCAAAAGATTAAAGCGATCGCAGAGAAGATGAACTACGTACCAAGCCTGGCGGCCAAAAAGCTCGTACAACGCCAGCCGAATACGATCGGTCTGATCTGGCCTCAGATCAAGGGGATGTTTTTTTATGATCTCAGCTTTGAGCTCCAGCAGGAGGCGTCCCGCCGCGGTTTGCAGGTCATTTTGTCGATGGCGAAGCCCGAGGAGGCATTGCGGACGTTTAATCATTACTTTGTCGATTATGTAATTTTTTGGCGGCAACTTTTTAACCCTACTCTCGAGTTTTTACAGGAGAAAGAAAAGTTTCGCGGTGAAATGCTGCTGATTGGCGGCTGGAAAACGGATAAAGCCCATAGCATAACGATTGACCGAGCAGGAGGATTCCGCGATGCGGTACATCATTTAGCGAGCCTTGGCCATAAGCGTATTGCTTTTGTCGGTATGCCCGACCTTGACAAGCATAACGGATACATGCAGGGGATGGCGGAGCTGAAGCTGGACTTTAGCCCTGAACATGTGGTGGTCTCAAACGATCCGACATTCGAGCAAAAGCTGTGCGATATGATGTGCAGTGCGGACAAACCGACCGCCATGATCGTCGATTGCCACGGGATTTTACATGAAATAACCGGGAAACTTAAAAAATTGAACGTGCGGATTCCAGAAGATTTGTCCATGGTTGTGTACGACGATACCCAGCTGCAATTTTTCGATATCCCGCTGACGACGGTCGGTCCTTCGATCCCGGAGCTTGCGACAAGATCGTTTGATATTTTGACCGGTGCGGCAAATCGGGAAGACGGCCCGCGGTGGATAGAAGAAGAGATCAAGTCGAAGCTTACTCCGAGAAGCTCTACAATTCCATATTCGGGCCAATAAGGTCCTATATTTTACGTTTATAGTAATCGGTTACTATAGAAAATGCAGCTTATTGATGAGAGGGGGGGTGTCTGGGCGGATCGCCGGGCACAATACGATTCCTATCCGAACGAACCGCTTAAACTTTGGCTGCTGAATGCATTAGGGGAACAAAAGGTCACGAACAACAACAAGGAGGGTGTATGATCCAATGAAAAAAAGAATGCAAAAGGTACTGATTTTTACGATGACAGCCGCGCTGCTCGGAGCCTGCTCCGGAGCGGGAAGCGGGGGTGACGGGAACAAAGCGAAAGAGGGCCAAGGGACGGAGAAGCCGGTGAAGGATATAACAAATGAACCGGCAGAAATCGTATTTTATTCCAATAACGGCGATCCGACGGAAAGCTTCGATTACCGGTTCGGCGATTCCCTTCGCAAGAAGTTTCCGAACTATACGATCAAGTACATTATGAGGGGTCAAGGAACGAATTTGCCGGAATTGCTTGCGGCCGGCACGCGATTTGATATCTTCTTTACAACAATCGGCAATTTTGAAAATTTTGCGTTCGACAGCGCCATCGAATACGATATGACCGGGCTGATCGCAAGTAGCAAAGTCGATTTGAACCGGTTTGAGCCGACCATCATCGATGCGATCAAGCAAACTTCAGGTGGCAAGATGTACGCTTTGCCTGTGTTTAATACGAATCTTGTTTTATACTACAACAAGACGTTGTTTGATAAATTCGGCATCGCTTATCCGAAAAATGGCATGACTTGGGAGCAGGTAACCGAGCTGTCCAAAAGATTAAGCCGAAGCGAAGGCGGCACGCAGTATTACGGCTTTACCCAATCGCCGTTGCATTCCGTGAGGATGAGACAGCTGCCTATTCCTTTAGCAGATTTGAAAACGGATACACCGACTATCAACACCGACGACAGGTGGAAAACGTATTTCCAAACCGTATTTATAAATCCTACTAGTGAGCCAACTGTACAAGATACGCTGCTCAAAGAAAACAAAGTGCCTAGCGCCGCCGAATTCGCCAAAACGAAAAACGTCGCGATGTTCAACTATATATCGAGTCTCATGACCGTTTGGGAAAAAGAATTCAAGGAATTGGACTGGGACATGGTGTCCATGCCGACTTTCAAAGAGCTGCCGGGCGTAGGCTCGCAATCGTATCCGGCTTATTTCGGCATAACGAAGATGGCGCAAAACAAAGAAGCGGCGATGGAAGTGCTGAAATATATGACGTCGGACGAATTCCAGACGGAGCTTGCCCGAAAAGGGATTATGCCTGTGCTGAAAAACGAAACGATCCAGAAGGAGATGGGCAAAGAGTCGCCGTTCAAGGACAAAAACTGGAGCGCCGTCTTCTATAACAAATTCGCGCCGATTCCTCCGCTCGTTCCTTACGAAGCGCAGCTTGCGGGCGTTTACCAGTCTTACGGGACGAAGGCTCAGATCGGGACGCTGGATTTGAACACCGCGATGAGGCAAGCGGAAGAGGATGCGAAAAAGCAAATTGCCGAATTCAAGCAAAAGCAGGTCAAGTGAAGCTTGTAACCTCAGGATGACCGGAGTGGGGAGGCGGAGGACATGGTATTGCGACGAAAAGGATGGGCTTGTCTGGTGATCGTATGTATGCTCGTACAGCTGCTGCCCGCTGTATGGGGGCCGGCCGCAAACGCGGAAACGGCGGAGTGGGGTCCGAATTTGCTGCAAAATCCGGGATTCGAGCAAGCGGTGTCAGGAGTACCCGATCATTGGGAAGCGATGGGTGGCTGGAGCAATCCGGAACTCCTCCTCTCTCCGGCTTCCGCGCGCAGCGGCGGCAACGGGATTCAGGTGCAAACCGCGAATGCCACCAATCCTTGGGTCGCGCAGAAAGTATATCTGGATGCGGGCAGCACGTATGAATTTTCCAGCTGGTTCAAATCGGCGGCCGTTCAGGGGAAAGGCGTCGTGATGAAGGCGGAGTTTTACAGTACCGACACGCGAAGCAGCGAGGGCTGGATCTCCGGTCCGTTCGGGCCGTACATCCGTGCCGTTACGGGGGATTGGCAGCATTACTCGTTCCGGCTGAAAGCTCCGGAAGGGACCAAGGTGGCGTACGTGTATGTGCGGCTGTGGGGGACCGGCAGCGTATCGTTCGACGATGCCGCCGTACGGCTGGTGAACTTGACGATGACGACCGATCAGCTGTTTTACTACACCGATGCGGAGCAGGGGCACGTGCGGATGGAGACTCGCTTCCCGGACGACGACTATACCGGTAAGACGGTGGATGTCACGATTACGGACAGCGCCGACGGAACAGTCGCCGCTTCGGTGTACGGACTGCCGGCACAGCCGGAGATGAGCTATTCTTTTGATCCGAGGGGGCTGGATCTCCAGAAGCGTTATCAGGTCAAAGCGGTATTGCGCGCAGCCGATCAATCGGTCATCGCCGAGGAAGCTTCGCTGATCTCCAGGTGGGCCAGACCGCAAGCGCTCCCGCCCGGAGGAACCGTGCAGGTAGACGGGGAGCCGTATTTCCCGGTTATCGCCTATCACCCGAACGTGGACGATTACCCGGATTTGGCGGAGATCGGGGTGAATACGATCCAGCTTCCGAACGTCAAGACGAAAGCCGAGATTCACTACGCGATGGACCAGGCGGCGATTCATGGGCTGAAAGTGATGTTTCCGCTGTATTACTTTATGAGCATATCGAGGGATGAAGAGGCTATCCGCCAGTATACGGCTGAATTTAAAGACCATCCGGCGCTCCTTGCCTGGATGATCATCGACGAGCCGAGCGGCAATGGAGTGCCGGTCGAGAAGGTGGCTGCCGCCTATGAGATCGTAAGGTCGGTCGATCCCGTCCATCCTGTCTATATGGTGGAGGGAAGCCGTGACGAATATGCCAGCTATGGCCGGGCTCCCGATATTTTCACCGTTGATGTCTACCCGCTTCCAAGCCGTCCGATTGCGAGTGTCGGAGATGGAGTGCGGGAGGCGATCGAGGCGGCTCCGGGCGGCCGTCCGGTCTGGTCGATTTTGCAAACGTTTGCTTATCCGAACACGGCCTGGTCGTATCTCCCCACGATTACCGAAGTCCGCAATATGGCGTACCAGTCCGTGCTTGCCGGAGCCGGAGGAATCGGTTATTACGCAGTCAACGATTCAAACTGGCGCTTGATCGGTTCGCCGCTGTGGCCGGGGCTGAAGGCGTTCAACAACGAGCTTCCCTTGCTTCGTGAGCTTGCGATGACGGAGCCGGTCAGCCGTTACCGCGGAGACGGCACGGAGTGGGCGGTCTGGGAGACGGCGGAAGGGGAAACCTACGCAGTCGCGTTGAACGAAACGACGGCGGAACGGAACGTATCGGTCACGCTGCCGTTTACCGGCTATCAGGCCGAACTGCTGTATGGTGGAGCCCCGTCTTCGTATTCTGACGGAACCGCGCAGCTGGACGTAACTTTGGGCGCTTACGAGACGAAAGTATACAGGCTGACTTCGTTCCATTCGCTGGCGCAAGCTGCGGAAGAGCTTCGGGCAGCGGGTGTCGGACTATCCGACCATCCCTATTGGAAAGTCATGTTCCTTCTGATCGGCGGGAAACTGAACAGCATGATCGCGGAGCTGTCCGGGTCCAGCCCGAGTGTGGACGACGCGGTGCGTTCCGGCAGGGAGGCGCTGCTCCAGCTGCGTTTACTTGAGTCTTGGGTGAGCGTGCACAAGGAGTCCTTGCTGCGGGGAGGCAAGGCCGAGATGCTGGCGCATCTTAGCGGGCTGGCCGACCGGATCGGGGAGATTACCGCTTCGCCGGTTCGCATCGGTCTTCAGATCAGTCCGCAGCCTGCCGTCGGCGGCGACCATGCGTCTTGGAGCGTGACGGTTCATAATACGTCGGACCGGGTAATGCGCGATGCGGCGGTTACGGTCCGTTATCCCGAGGCGCTCCAGCTGGCGCCGGCGGTGCTGCACATCGGGACGCTTGCGGCCGGTTCCGCGGTGACCGAACAGCGTTCGTTTCCGGTTCCGTCCGGTCTCTCCGACGCAGGCCATGCGCTAACGGCGGAAATCAGCTTCCGCGACCGGCTCGTATCGCTAACGAACGAAGCGGCCCAATCGTTCGCCGTCATCGCTCCGCTGGAAGCGGAACTCGTGCCGGCCTCGATCGCGATGAACCGGCAGGCAGCGGTTCCGTTCGAGATCAAGCTGACCAATCGGTCTCAGCAGCAGTCGTATACGATTGAGCTTGACGCTTCGGCATCTCCTGCATTCAGCGTCAGCTTGCCGGACACGGCTACGGTAGCGGCTGGCGGCAGCGCCACGGTAACGGGTTCCGTCTACTTGCAGGACGGCTCGGCACCTGACGGGACTTACGCCGTAATGGTCGCCGCGCAGACGGCAGGTGTAGATCTCGATCCGCTCCGGCTGGATATCGCGCTGCAGCGGAATCTCGTTCTAAACCCCGGCTTCGAAGCCGGTACGGCAAGCGGCCTGGCGCCGGCGTCGTGGAATCTGGGAGCGGGCGCCTGGGATACGGGCGGCGCGTTAGAAGGCCAGCGCTCGGTACGGCTGATCCCGGATAGCGTGAACGCGAACAATTCGATCATTTCGACCAAAATCGAGACGGCGGAAGGAAAAAGCTACACGTTGTCCGGCTGGACCCGCAATGCGTCGACAACGGGCCAAGTGTCGTTGGGCGTCCGGTTCGTTAATAGGTCGAACAGCACGATCTCGTACTTGTGGACATCAGCGCCGGCCGGCACCGATTGGGTGAAGGTGGAGAACACGTTCACGCCGCCGGCCGGAACGAAAAGCATGCACATTTATTTCATGATGAATCGCGCCGCTAACGGGGAAGCAAGTCTCGACAGCGTCGTGCTGACGGAGCAACCGTGATTGGCTGCACGCTTCCCGTAAAATGATCCAGCAATTCGCACAGTCCCTTCTTGTGCCCGGTTATCGTACCGGGCCGGGAAGGGATTTTGTTTTGTAAAATTTAACGCTGAATTATCGTCATCCGCACAGGTTGGCAAATGGAAGGCCGTGCTGTAAACTGGAAATAGAAAACGATCACAAACGAAAACAACAGTAACGAAAAAATCGGCTTTTTGTCCGACCGATTTAGGAGGAACTATTCGATATGTTTGCAGAGGAAAGGTACCTGCGAATTATGGAAGTCGTGAACAGGGCCGGCAAGGCGACGGTAGCGGAGCTTAGCGATGCATTGGGGGTGTCGCCGGTTACCGTAAGACGCGATCTGGAGAAGCTGGAGGAGAAGGAGCTTTTGATCCGCACGCACGGCGGGGCGATGGCGCTTCATTCGCGGATCAGCGAGGTGGCGAGGGAGAAGTCGTTCTCGGAGAAGGAGGAGGCGCTGGCCGACGAGAAAGAGAGAATCGCCGAGGCGGCGGCCAAGCTGGTGAACGACGAGGACGCGGTGCTGCTTACCGCAGGGACGACCAACATGATGCTCGCCAAAAAGCTCGCCGGCAAAAAAGGGCTGAAAATCGTCACGAACGCCGCCAACATCGCGGTGCAGATCGGAAGCTACTCCGATTTCGAGGTGATTCTGATCGGGGGCAAGCTGCGGCGCAAATCGTACGCCCTCGTAGGTCCGCTCGCCGAGAACACGCTGGCGAATATCCGCGTCGACAAGCTGTTTCTCGGCGTAGACGGATTCGACCTGAATGAAGGGCTGACGACGCCGAATTTATCCGAAGCGAGCATGGACCGGAGCATGATCTCGATCGCCAAGGAAGTGATCGTCGTAGCCGACCACAGCAAGTTCGGGCGGGTGTTTTTCTCCCATGTGGCGCCGCTGTCGTTCGTCCATACGGTCGTGACCGACCGGAAGCTGGACAAGCCGACATGCGATCAGATCCGCGATCTCGGCATCCAGCTGATCGTGACGTAACCGCCTGCAGCTAACGGCCAAAAAAACGTTTGTCACGTTTTAAAGGATCGGCTACAATGAGAAAAGAAGCAAAACGAAACAAAACACTCAAAAAAGTAAGACTACCGGGAGGAACCATTCATGCCATTAGTATCATCGACACCGTTGCTCCAAGCCGCTCGCGCCGGCGGATATTGTATCGGAGCCTTTAACGTGCACACGCTGGAAATGCTGCAAGCCGTCGTGGAAGCGGCCGTCGAGACGGAATCTCCGCTGATTATCCAGTCGACCGTAGGCACCGTCAAACATCTGGGACCGGAATATATTGCTGCGGCCGCTACTGTCGCATCCAATATGAACCGGATTCCGATCGCGCTTCATCTCGACCACTGCACGGAATTCGATCTGATCGTCCGCTGCATCCGCGCCGGTTATACGTCGGTTATGATCGATGCGTCGCACTCGCCGTTCGATGAGAACGTCGCCCAGACGTTACGTGTCGTGGAAGTGGCAAGACCGGCCGGCGTGAACGTCGAAGCTGAGCTTGGTAAAGTGGGCGGTGTCGAGGACGATATCGTCGTCGCCGACAACGAAGCGCTGATGGCTGATCCGGATGAATGCGCCAAATTCGTCGAACTGACCGGCGTTCCAACGCTTGCACCGGCGATCGGAACCGCGCACGGCATCTACAAGGGCGAGCCCAAGATCGATTTCGAGCGGATTAAGCGGATCGCAGACCAAGTGGATGTTCCGCTCGTTCTTCACGGCGGCTCGGGCATTCCGGAGGAGCAGGTCCGCCGGTGCGTCGCGCTCGGCATGGCCAAGATGAACGTCGCCACCGAGCTGCGCATCGTATTCTCCGACGCGATCAAAGCGGTTTTCGCGCAAAATCCGGAGGAGAACGATCCGCGCAAATATATGGTGCCGGCCAAAAAAGCGCTTAAGGAAGCGGCGATTGAAAAAATGCGGTTGTGCGGCAGTTTCGGCAAGGCTAAAGATTTCCGTTAATCCTTACCCGAACTTAAAAAGGGGCGATTACGATGAAGGTCTATATCCTAACCGATATGGAAGGAATCAGCATGGCGTACTACTGGGAGCAGGTGAAGGGCGGCGAGCCCTTTTACCCCCGGTACCGGCAGATCCTGACGATGGAGACGAATGCGGCGGTCCAGGGCGCGTTCGCCGCCGGCGCAACCGAAGTTGTAGTGAACGACGGCCATGGCGCAGGCGGACCGGAGTACAACCTGATCTGGGAAGAGCTGGACGAGCGGGCTTTCATCGAGAAGCCGGATTCCTCCGCCAACATTCTTCCCTCGCTCGACGAATCCTTTGACGCTCTGCTGCTGGTGGGCTACCACGCGATGGCGGGCACCCCGTACTCCGTCATGCCACATACGCAGAACAGCAAAGCCTGGAAGTCGTTCCGGCTGAACGGCACCGAATGCGGGGAGATCGCCCAGATGGCGCTGATCGCCGGGGAATACGGCGTACCGGTCGCTTACGTAAGCGGAGACAAGGCGGCGGTTGCGGAAGCGAGAACGTTTTTCGGCGATGATCTTCCGGCTACGGTTGTGAAGGAAGCTTTTGCGAGCGGAAGGATCAAGAGCCTTAACCCGAGAGAAGCGGCAAGGCGCATCCGCAGCGAAGTTGAGCAAGCGCTGAAGCTGCCGAAGCGGAAGCCGTATTATTTCCCGGGTCCGTACCGGATGGAGATCGAATTCAATACGAAGGAACAGGCCGACACGCTGAAGGACAACATCCGGGCCGCCAGGCTAAACGATACGACCGTCGCTTATTCGGCGGATCGCGCGTCGCATATCCTTCATCTGTAAGTCCCACTATAACGGAAAAGGAAGCAACCCATGGCCCTTATAACGACCGTGACGCTTAATGCGGCAATCGACAAAACGTATTATATGGAGAAGTTTCCGCTCGGCAAAGTATCGCGGGTGTCTACGATGATCAGCGTGCCCGGCGGCAAAGGTATTAATGTCGCCCGAGTGGCGCATCAGCTCGGCGGGGAGGTGCTGGCGAGCGGATTCGTCGGCGGCAGCAACGGCGCCTATATCGTGAAGGAACTGGACAAATCGGGGATCTCCAGCGATTTTGTAGAAGTCGAAGGAGAGTCGCGGCTTTGTCTGAACATGATCGATCAGTCGGAATCGACCTCGACGGAGCTGCTTGAGCCGGGACCGCTCATTACCGAGGAGCAGATCGCCGAGATGAAGGCGAAGATCGGCCTCCTTGCGGCCAAGTCCGCGATCGTCGCTTTTTCCGGCAGTCTGCCGAAGGGAGCTCCGGCATCGCTGTATGCCGAGCTGATCGGTATCGCCAAGGCGGCGGGAGCGCAAGCCTTCCTCGATACGAGCGGCGATGCGCTGCTGGAAGGGGTACGGGCCCAGCCGTATTTCATCAAGCCGAACGAGGACGAGGTGGAGAAGCTGATCGGCCGCAGGCTGGAGCAGGAATCCGACGTGTACGGCGCCATCCGTCAACTGATGGAGCAAGGCATCGGCTGCGTCGTTGTGAGCCTCGGGGCCGGCGGCTCCGTTGCCGGTTACGGCGGACGGCTGTACCGGGTGCGGGCGCCGCGGATCGAAGCGGTGAATCCGGTCGGAAGCGGCGATTCGTTCGTCGCCGGCATGGCGGTAGCGACCGCAGCGGGGCGGACGTTCGATCAGGCGATCCGGCTGGCAACCGCTTGCGGCACCGCCAATGCGCTGAACGTGCAAGCCGGGGATGTCCGTCAAGACGACGTCGAGCGGCTGCTCGAGCAGGTGCAGGTTGATTTGATACCCTAACGCCAAACAGGCCGGTCCGTGTGACCGGCTTCTTGTTGTACAGGGGTGTTCTGCAGGGAAGGGACGTCGACTTTCCGTTATTCGCGTATTATGTCTTTTGCTTGCGGGAAAAGCATGTTAATATTAAATATAGTGCTATAAGAGGTTGTTCAAAAAGTCCACTTTTGATCACGAAGCGGATCTGGAAGCGTATTCGACATCGAATATGGAATTCAGCAGGAACTTCCGGTGCTCACGTAGTTTCCACTACGCTCCGCTCCTCATTTCCTAGCTTCATCCCATCTTCTCGGTGCTGAAAACCGGACATTTTGAACTCGCACTATAACGTGTTAACGTATGGAAACAGGGGGGAACGCTTTTGTTGAAGAGAACGTTGGTCGGCCTAATCCGCAGTCACGAAGCAACGGGTGACAAAGCCAGGGATCCGGCTCTTAAAACGAGATATTACAAGCTCCAGAAGGAGAAGTTATGGGACGAAGTGGTCTCGCTCCTCAAGAAGCTGCCGAAGTATACCGTTCTCCACGAAGTGAAAAGTGTCGGCGAAATCGTCGTCTCCAAACGGACGATGACCGGCCGGACCCAAGATATTACTTTGACCCTGCTCTCGATCAGCCCGGTCAAATCTTCGATCGATATTTATTCGGCTTCCCGCGGCTCGCTCGGCGACCTGGGCTCGAACTACCGGACGATTCTCGAACTGTTCAAGGTGTTTGACTCCAAGCTTTCTTCTTATAAAACAGATGCCTAAACAAAAACAGCGGCTGGAATGACATTCCGTACCGCTGTTTTTGTTTGAGACGTTTACTATCGGATTATACCAGTTTCTTAACCGCTTCGAGAGCAGCTTCGTAGTTCGGATGCTCGGTCATCTCGCCCAAATACTCGACATATTGAACCGTGCCGCTTGCATCAACAACGAAAATGGAGCGCATCAGCAGCTGCAATTCTTTGATCAGCACGCCGTAAGCTTGGCCGAACGACTTCGCCTTGTAGTCGGACAAAGTCTCGACTTTGTCTACGCCGGCGGCGCCGCACCAGCGGGCTTGCGCGAACGGCAGGTCGACGCTGATTGTCAGGATCGCCACTTGGTCGCCGAGACCGGCTGCCTCTTCGTTGAAACGGCGGGTTTGCGCGTCGCATACGCCCGTGTCCAGCGAAGGCACGACGCTGATCAGCAGTACTTTGCCTGCATAATCGGCGAGTGTCGTTTCGGTAACGAGGTTTTTATTTACTGTAAAACCAGGAGCTTTGTCGCCGACTTTAATTTCCGGGCCGATCAGTGTAATCGGGTTTCCTTTAAACGTGGCCGCTCCAGCGCGTTCTTGAGTCATGAATGATCATCCTCCTGCGAATGATAAAGTTTGGCAATCACTAACTCATTATATCGGAACGCCGGGACGGTTGTCCAATAACGAAACGAATCTCCACATCTCCACATTCGCAAGAAACGGCGGAATATAGCACCCTGGCGAAGCCGTCTCTTGCAGCTCAGGCGCGGTCTCGTCCGCCACTGTGTCCGAACAGGCCGAGCCAGCCCCAGCCGGGGCCTCGACTGTTCGCCGCATACGCGCGATAATTGTTTACTGACCGTGTCCAGCATTTGGCTCGGGACCGAGCATATTGTATGATACAAATGGGGGATCTACCCGACTTGAACGTGCGCGGAGGAGAATACGATGCTTTTTTTGCGATACGAGAGCTTCAGGCAGTACATACGATGGTATCCGGTGACGACAATCATTCTTGCGATCAACATTGTGCTCTATATAGGGATGGAGCTGTATGGCAGCACGCACGATTCGATGACGCTGATCCAGTTCGGAGCGCTGTTCAGCGAACCGCCGTTTTCCGGGGAATATTGGCGCTATTTCGCTTCCCAATTTATCCATATCGGCTTCGATCATTTGCTGTTCAATTGCTTCTCCCTGTTCGTTTTCGCGCCGCCTCTCGAAAGGCTGCTCGGGACATGGAAATATATCGTGTTTTATTTGGGCAGCGGCTTTATCGGCAATCTGTCGACGCAGCTGTTCTACAACCAACCGGAGCCGCTCGTATCCGCAGGAGCGTCCGGGGCGATCTACGGCGTGTTCGCCGCGTATTTGTTCATTGCCCTGTTCTACAAAAAGGCGCTCGACAAACAGTCCTCATCGACGATCAAAACGGTCGTAATCGTAGGCTTCATCTACTCGTTTCTTATACCGCAGGTGAACCTATACGCGCATATCGGCGGCTTCGTGGGCGGATTTCTGCTGTTCGCTCCGCTGTTTCGCAAAATGCCGGGATAATACAACGTACGGGCTGGAGGATCGAAGGTGGAGCTTAGACAACTGCAATATTTCGTAAAGGTTGCCAGAAAACAGCATGTGACGCAGGCGGCGGAAGAGCTGCATGTGGCCCAGTCGGCGGTCAGCCGGCAGATCCATCAGCTGGAGGAGGAGCTCGGGCTTCAGCTGTTCGTCCAGAAGGGGAGGAATTTGCAGCTGACTCCTGTCGGCAAATTGTTTTTGAGCCGGGTGGAGGAGCTGCTGACCGGGCTGGAGAAGGCGGTCGGGGAGATCAAGGAGTTTCTCGATCCGGAAGTAGGAGAGATCGGTCTCGGTTTTCCGCACAGTCTCGGGATCAGCCTCGTGCCGTCCGTCGTCGCAAGCTTCCGCAAAGACCATCCGAACGTCAAGTTCCGCCTGAAGATGGGGACGTTCTCCAGCCTGATCCGGGACGTCGTCCGGGGCGATGTCGACATGGCGTTTATATCCCCCTTCCCGGAAAATAACGATCAGGTCACCGGTGAGGTTGTGCTGACCGAGGAACTGTACGCGATTCTGCCGAGCAGCCACGTGCTGGCCGATTATCAGTCGATCCGCCTTGAACAGCTGCGGGGCGATTCCTTCGTACTGTTCAACGAAAACTATTCGCTCCGCTCGATCGTATGGGAAGCGTGCCGCAAAGCCGGATTTTCGCCGACGATCAGCTTCGAAGGGGAGGAGTCCGATACGATCCGCGGCCTGGTGGCGGCGGGGATGGGCGTCAGCCTGCTGCCGGAGATGGCTTTGACCGAGATCAGCCCGCTTATGCCGGTGAAGGTGAAGGTAACCGAGCCTCACGTGACGAGAACGATCGGGCTGATCCGCAAATCGGGACAAAAGCTGCCGATCGTCGCGGAGATGTTCCAGCAATTTTTGTTCAGCTATTTTAAGCTCCGCTGATTGGCGAAGCTGCTTGGAGGAGAACACCGCTTCGTTTCGTTCCCTATACACCAAAAAAAGCTTCCCGTTGTGCGCCTTGGCGCCTGCTGGGAAGCTTTTTTGTTCGATATGGACTATTCGTTGCTGCGGTTCGTAAAGATCATAATGTACTTGATCAGCTCAAGCAGGGAGATCAGCGCTGCAGCCACATAGGTCAGGGCGGCGGCGTTTAATACTTTGGCCACTCCGCGTTCTTCCTCATTCGTAATAAAACCTTCGGATACCATCAGCTCTCTCGCCCGGCTGCTCGCGTTAAACTCGACCGGAAGCGTTACTAGCTGGAAAGTGACAGCCGCCGAGAAGAAGATTATCCCGAGCAGGAGCAATCCTGACATCTGGAAGAAAAATCCGGCGATCAGCAGAAGCGGTGCAATCCCGGAAGTAATATTCACCAGCGGGAACATTTTGTGACGGGCGACAAGCATCGGATAGCTGACGCTGTGCTGGATCGCATGGCCTACCTCGTGGCAGGCGACGGATACGGCTGAAATCGAACGCTCATAGTAGACCGGCTCGGACAACCGTACGACGCGCTGAACCGGGTCGTAATGGTCGGTGAGCGTTCCTCTTACCGCTTCGACCGGCACGTCATACAAGCCGTTGTTGTCCAGCATGCGCCGTGCCGCGTCGTAGCCGGTCATTCCGGACTGGACCGGCACTTGCGCCCACCGGTTAAACGTGCCCTTTACCCGGAATTGGGCCCATATCGAGACGCCAAACGCGATGATGATGAGAAAGTCCATAGGGTGGAATAGGATCATCTGTTTCTTTGCCCTCCTTGATAACTTACATGAGTGGTCCTTTGCCGATCAGAAGGAGAAGTGCTTCGATGCAGGCCGCGCTTTGCGTTGCCAACGTCTTGAATGCATATTTGGCTTGCTTCGGTTTCATATCCTCGAGGAGCGGGCTAAGCTCTTTCACTTCACGTTCCAGCTGGCGCAGCTGCAATTGCAAGGATGTCAGCTTTTCTGTCACTACCTCGTCTTGGCTTACTTTGCTCCACTGGGTCAAGCTTGCTTTAATTTCCTCCAGGGTGTACTTTTCCTTCTTCATCGTTTCTATACGTTTCAGGCGGGTCAAGGTTTCATCTGTATACAATCGGTAATTCGTATCCGTTCTTTTTTCGGGAGAGATCAGTCCAAGCTTCGTATAATAATCGATCGTTCTCGAGCTTACTTCCGACATCCGGGCCAGTTCGCCTATTTTGTATAGTTTCATATCCCCAATTCGTTCACCCCTTATTATGGACCTATTTAGGCGGCGTCACTCACCGCGCTTCTAGCCTCATCATAAACCAAATGAAACCGTACAGTCAAACGTCATGCTTTGAATGAACTGTGAACTTTTTATGGCCTGATCGGGCACGGCTCCGAAAAGAATAGCTGACATGAATGCTTGAAAGACGAACGATTGTAGGTATACCTAACATGAATGTCTGGGAATTCAGTTGAAAATCAAAAAAAATGTTGTCAACTTTCCATCATCTGCGTATAATGACACTAAAGCATTCGTAATATGTTATAAAAACTAACATTAAAGGTGGTTTTCGCAATGAGAAAGGTTCTGTTCCTCTGCATGACCCTGCTTTTGGCGTTTCCGGTTACTGCGTTCGCGGCCGACGAACCGACCAATGCCATGCTGCAAATTGCGATCGATTCAGTCTGGGTGATGATCGCCGCCATCCTCGTCATTTTCATGCAAGCAGGCTTCGCGTTGCTGGAAGCCGGGTCCACACGGATGAAAAACGCCGGGCACGTCGCCGGCAAAACGATTTTGACGTTCGGCATATGCGCGCTTGCCTTCTGGGCGTTCGGCTTCGGGCTTACATTCGGAGACGGCGGCGCTTTGAATAAGCTGATCGGCTTCGGCGGTTTCTTTTATGACGGTACCGCCGAGCAAGCTGCGGCGGCCTATCCTTCCTTGGCCGGCTCGGACGTGCCGGGCAGCATCAAGTTTTTGTTCCAGACGGCGTTCGTCGGCGTTGCGCTTTCGATCGCATGGGGCGGTTTCGCGGAACGCGCCAAGCTTTCCGTATACTTCATCTTCGGCTTATTGTTCACCGTAGTGATCTACCCGTTCGTGGCGCACTGGATCTGGGGCGGCGGCTGGCTGGCCGATCACGGCAAGCAGGATTTCGCAGGCTCCACGGTCGTTCACCTTCAGGGAGCGACGGCCGCCCTGGCCGCTACGCTTCTCCTAAAACCCCGTCTCGGCAAATATAATAAAGACGGCAAACCCAATCTCATTCCCGGTCACAACCAAGTGCTTTCCGTACTAGGGGTTATCATTTTGTGGATCGGCTGGTTCGGCTTTAACCCCGGCAGTACGTTGTCCGCTTTTAACGACGGCTTCTTCGGCTTCATTGCGATGAACACGAATCTGGCGGCTGCCGCCGGCGGCGTCGCGGCTCTGCTTGTCTCCTGGCTGTACTTCGGCAAGGCGGATATTCCGAGCATGCTCAACGGCGTACTTGCCGCGCTTGTGGCGATCACGGCTTCCTGTGCATTTGTCGAGCCTTGGGCGGCGTTTGTGATCGGTCTGGTGGCAGGCACGCTTACGTTTTTCACCGCACAATGGTTTGAGAAAGCGGGAGTGGACGATCCGGTATTCGCCTTCTCGGTTCACGGGATTGCGGGCGTATGGGGATCGCTGTCCACCGGTTTTTTCGCGGCTCCACGATTGGTCGAGATGACCGGCGTCGGCAAGGAAGGGCTGTTCTACGGCGGCGGATTCCATCAGCTCGGCGTTCAGGCGATGGGAGTTGCGGTATCGTTCGTTTTTGTCTTCGTCTTGTCCTTCGCGATCTTGTGGGTTATGAAGAAAACGATGGGTCTGCGCGTAACCGAGGAAGAAGAAATTATGGGTCTCGATATTAGCGAGCACGGCAGTTACGGGTATCCGGAACAGCTGAAGAAGTCCGGCAACGAAACGGTAGCCCTGTAACGCCAGCTATCGATTCCCGGGAAGGGGTCGACATGGAGCATACATGGATGGAACGATTCGACGTGTCGATATATAATGCCGTCAGCACCGAACAGCTGCGCGGCTTGAGGGACCGGATGCACTTCGAACTCCGGCCCTCCTTATATGAAGATCCCGTATTGTGGAACGACAGCGTCAATGCCGCGCATGACCGGTTAATCGCCGGTACGATCGCGCTCGCGGAGCAGACGCTCCGTCTGGAAGGGTTCGGCGTTCCTCCGGTGCCGTATGCGTTCGTAGCGGTTGGCAGCGCCGGGCGGATGGAGCAGACGTTGTGGAGCGACCAGGATAACGGAATTGTCTATAGCGAGCCTCCCGAAGAGAGTAGAGAGGGGGCGGCGGCGTATTTCCGCTTTTTGTCCGAAAGGGTATTCAACTGGCTTCAGTCCGCCGGGTATCCGCCTTGTCCGGGCAACGTGCTGTGCACGAATCCGCTGTGGAACAAGCCGGCTTCCGGCTGGATCGATACGATCCGGGGATGGGCGAGCGATCCGCACTGGGAAAATATCCGCTACCTGTTAATGACGGCCGATCTTCGAAGTTTGTACGGCGACGCGGGACTGGTGGAACGGATTCGCTGTGGGTTCGCGGCGGCGCTTGCCGAGAAGCCGGATACGCTCGGACATATGCTGCAAAATACGCTGCATCATAAAATCACGATCGGCGTCTTCGGCAACATTATTACCGAGCGGTACGGGGAAGACGCGGGGGCGTTTGATGTGAAATACGGCGCCTACATTCCGCTTGTGAACGGAATTCGTCTGCTGGCGCTGGCGCACGGCATCTTCGTGCCTTCGACGTTCGAGAGGCTTGACAAGCTGAACGAGGGCCGCATTTATCCCCAGGCCGAAATCGACCGGTGGCGCACGGCGTTTCTAACCGCTCTGGAGCTGCGGGCGGTCGCGGGGCACGAGAAGGAGGACGGGTTCTATACGACCCGGGGGATGATCGATCCGGAGCAAATGACCAAGGAAAACAAAAAACGTCTGAAAAGCTGCTTGCGAACGGGGATCGAGCTGCAGCAGACCGTCCGCAAAACGGTCGAGCGGATGACGGAACGAACGGCGAAGAAACGGGGCGGTCCGGCATGAAGGGGATGTCCAAGCTTTGGCATTTGTACCGCATGGGCGGCATTACGCCGGCTGTCGCTTCGATGTTCGACGCCCGCAACGCCCAGCAGATGGCCTTTATCCGGTCCGTTATGAAGGAACAGCGCAAAAACAGCATGTATGACATCCCGCTACAGAAGCTCGACACGGTCGTGTTCGATCTGGAGACCACCGGTTTCTCCCCATACAGTGGCGATGAGATCATCTCGGTCGGGGCGGTCGGCATGTCCGGCGATTTCGTCATTGGCCAGGAATCGTACTACAGCCTCGTTCGTCCCGGCAAAAAAATTCCCGAAGATGTCGTCCGGCTGACCGGAATCCGGAACGAGGAAGCAGTTGAAGCGCCGGAGTTGATCACCGTCCTTAAGGAGTTTCTTGAATTTGTCAATCACCGGGTGCTTGTGGTGCACGGCAGCGGACACGATAAACACTTTTTGAATTCCGCGTTGTGGAAAACGTCGAAGGTGAATTTATCCCACCGGTTTATCGACTGTATGATACTTGCCCAACGGCTTGAGCCGAAACGGGGCAGCTACGATCTCGACTCGTTATTGTCCGACTACGGCATCGAAGTGAACGGGCGCCACCACGCCCTCGGCGATGCGGGGATGACCGCGCAGCTGTGGAAATGCCTATTAAATGAAACGATAAGAAGAGACGTGTCCACACTCGGCGATTTGTACGATTTCTTGAGTCGTTAGACGACGCTATAAGGGATGGCGGTTAAAATACCGGCATACGGGTCTGCGTCATGGGAAAGCCGGTAAACTTCCGTCTTCGGCGATCCGCTCGCCAGGGAGATGATCCAGTAGCTGGGCAAACCGCTCCAGACGCTGCCGCGGTCTTTCACAGACGGAAACGGAGGCGAGTCCGGGTGGGAATGGTAGATGCCCGCCAGTCGCAACCCGGAGCGCTCGGTTTCGTTCAAAAGGGCTAGCCATTCCCGTTCGTCGAATCGGAATGTATGTTGCGGTCGTTCCGCACGGTTCGTGATCGCAACGGCCGAAATGATGACGGGAGGTTGTCCGCCGCCGTCTTCCGCCCCGTAACCAAGCAGCGCTCCGCAAGCTTCGTGCGGCACTGACCGGACGCAATGTTCAACCACCTGTTCCAGAACTAAACGTTGAATAAGCAGCATGTTCCGCACACCCTCTCCTGTCTTCTTTCTATTATAGAGGCTGGTTGCGGCTTGTGCACTGCGACTTTGAACGAGAGGGTATCAAAACAAAAACGAACAGCCCGCCGGATGCGGGCTGTTCGTATGCGTATAGGCGAACGTATTCAGCTTCAATTTACTTGGCTGTCCGGCTTGATCAGGAAAAAGACGAGTCCGAGCGTAATCAGCGCGAGGGACGAGACGGAGATAAATACGATCCGGTCGGACATATCCATCATCCAGCCGAATAACGGCGGCCCCGCCGCGACTCCTAGAAAGCGGAGGCAATTGTACAGCGACGTAATCATGCCCCGCTGCTCCTTGGATACGGCACCGGTAATCATCGTGTTCAAGCAGGGGAGGAGCAAGCCGGTTCCGATGCTGCTGATCGTCAAAAGTCCGATAAAGATATACAGGTTGTTGAAGAAGAAAATCGTGCAGGCCAGGGAGACGGTCATGGCGATCAGGCCGATGTTCATCAGCCAGCGCATCAGGATGCCGTTTTTCTTAATGACGCTGCCGGTAATGTACGAGGTGGTGACCAGACCGAGCAGAGGGATGGCGAGCACCAACCCTTTTTTGACCCCGTCGACCTTGTACGGATCTTCCTCCAGCACGTTGGACAAATAAAACAGCACGCCGAACAAAATAAACAGGCCGAGCGATCCCGCGAAAAACGATGTGATCAGCCAGCGCCCCTTCTCTTTCATAATTTGCCCGATGTTCCGGATGTAGTCTTTCAGCTTTTGCGGTTTTTTGTCGCGCTTCGGTTCCTTGATCAGCCAAATAACCGCGACGAGTGAAAGCGCACAAAAGACGGGAAATGCGAAAAAAGCGGCATACCAAATAATTAGAGCCAGCAGCGAGCCGATAATCGGGCTCAGCACTTTGCCCGCTCCGTTGGACGCCTCGGTCAGGCCCAGCGCTTTGCTTTCGGTCCCTCCCTCGAACAAGTCGCCCACCAGCGCCATCGCGATGGGGGCGGTGCCCGCAGCCGCCATGCCTTGAATCGCTCTGGAAATAATGATGATCGTATACGAATTCCACACCGCTCCGAATCCGGCCAATATGCCGGCCCCTCCGTATACGATCAAGGAAGGGATAATAATCGCCTTGCGGCCGAACCGGTCGGACAAGTACCCGATCACCGGGATGAACAAGCCTGCCGACAGGGAGAAGAGCGTGATGACCAAGCTGCTCTGAAACTTGGTAATGCCCAGCTTCTCTTGCATATCGGGCAAAATCGGGACGAGCATCGAGTTGCCGAGCACGAGCACGAGCGGAATGGTGGCGATCGCCATAAAGACGAGCGCGTGCCCTTTGCCGCCTGGCTTGTCCTGCTTCGGCTTGGCTTGGCCGGCAGACTCGCCCGGATCGAAATCGATGTCGCTTTCGAACGTGATGTGTAGTTTTCCGGATTTCGTTTTCTCCATAAAGCTCCCCTCGCGCCGCTGTCATACCGTTACTATAACCGTCCTCGGTCAAGGTCATTCCACGGCTGTTTGCCAAAATGTAACGCTTTGTTTGCGGAAGGAATGGAAATCGTTCTGAAAAGACTATAATATAAAGAATAAGACGACAGATCGATTCAACACCATACAGCACGAGTTGCGATAAATACCGGATCGTAATTTCGGCGGGAAGGGAACTTGGGATAAGATGAAACGTAACATATGGGTCCTTGCAGTCGTTCTAGTTCTTGTCGGTTTTGCCGTTTATCAAAATGTCAGTTTCGGTGACCGTCAAGCGTCGGTTTCGAAGGAAGCGGCCCCCAAGCCGAATTATATGGCTCCGGGCTTCAAACTGACCGCGCTAGACGGCAGCGTGTATGAGGTCGGGGGAGCGCGGGAGAAGCCGCTGCTTATGAATTTCTGGGCGTCCTGGTGCGGACCTTGCGAGCTCGAAGCGCCGGATTTGGTCCATTTGTACAACAAATACAAAGACCAGATCGATTTCTATGCGGTTAATATGACGGCCAGCGACCGGATGGACAACATCAAGTCGTTCGTCAAACATTTCGAATTCACCTTCCCGGTGCTGCTCGACTCGGACGGCAAGGTAGGGGAGTTGTACCGGATTAGCGGAATTCCGATGACGTATCTGGTCGACAAAAACGGCGTGATCCGCGACGGATTCAGCATTTTACATCCGGATGAACTGGAGAAGCGGATCAAAAAAATGATCGATTCCTAAATGACCATCATGTACGAAAAAGCTGCCCCTTATCGGGCAGCTTTTTCGTATTTCTCTAAAGATAACGCGCGTAACGTCTGATTGTTCCTGCTTATGCCAGTTCCGTTTCCCGTTTCTGGAGGCGTCAGTGATTGACAAGTCCCAGCTGTGCTTGCCGGTCCGCCTGCGGTTCAATCCGGGTTTTGCCGATCAGCGCATAGCGGATACTGTCCAGCAGCGCTTCCCAGCTTGCTTCGATAATGTTCTCGGATACGCCTACTGTACTCCATGTATTGTTGATGTCGGTCGATTCGATCAATACGCGAACCTTCGCCGCGGTAGCGTCTTTTTCATTAATGACGCGGACTTTGTAATCGGACAGATGCATGTCGCGAATATCCGGATAAAATTGGACGAGCGCTTTGCGAAGGGCGTTATCCAGCGCGTTTACCGGTCCGTTGCCTTCGGCCGCCGTATATACGGTCTCCCCGTGAACTTTCATCTTCACGATCGCTTCCGATACGACCGAGTCTCCCGGCGATTTGGCGACGATCAGCTTGAACGACTCCATCGTGAAAATATCTTCGATATCTCCGAACGCTCGGCGCAGCAACAGCTCCAGCGAAGCGTCCGCTCCTTCGAACTGGTAGCCTTGATGCTCCAGCTCCTTGATTTTCTCGATAATTTGCTTCGTTTGATTCGTCTCGTTGCTCATATCGAGATTGAGCTCTTGCGCCTTGACCAGCAGATTGCTCTGTCCGGCGAGCTCCGATACGAGCACGCGCTGCTTGTTGCCTACGAGCTCGGGAACGATATGCTCGTACGTTTTGGCGTGTCGCATTATCGCCGAGACGTGAATGCCTCCCTTATGGGCAAAAGCGGCTGAGCCGACGAACGGCTGATTGACCGCCATGTTGACATTTGCGATCTCGCTGACGTATCTGGCGACCGAGGTCAGGCTCTGAAGCTGCTGTTCGGATACGCAGTTGTAGTCGAGCTTGAGCTGCAGGTTCGGAATGACGGAGCATAGATTGGCATTGCCGCAGCGCTCGCCGAAGCCGTTGATCGTCCCTTGTACTTGGCGCGCGCCGGCCTGAACGGCGGCCAGACTGTTGGCGACCGCCAGCTCGCAATCGTTATGAGCGTGAATGCCGACCGGCGTTTTTAGCTTGCTGCATACCGTCTTGACGATATCCGACACTTCGCCGGGCAGGGAGCCGCCATTCGTATCGCACAGGACGACCCAGTCGGCGCCTGCCGCTTCCGCTTTCTGGATCGTGGCCAGCGCGTATTCCGGATTGTTCTTGAATCCGTCGAAGAAATGCTCCGCGTCATAAATGACTTCAAGTCCTTGACTCTTCAAATAACGGACCGAGTCGTAAATCATGTTCAAATTTTCTTCAAGCGAAGTCTGAATCGCCGTATGGACGTGGAAATCCCACGATTTGCCGAAGATCGTCGCCACGCTGACACCGGATTCGACGAGACGGTTCAGATTCGGATCGGTTTCCGCCTTCGAGTCTTTCCGGCGGGTGCTGCCGAATGCCGTCACTTTGGCGTGGGTCAGGTTCAGCTCTTTGGAGCGGTGAAAAAATTCGATGTCTTTGCCGTTGCTGCCCGGCCATCCGCCTTCAATATAATGAACGCCCAGACGGTCGAGCTTTTGGGCGATTTTCAATTTGTCCTCGACGGAAAGGCTGATTCCTTCCCCTTGCGTTCCATCCCGTAAAGTCGTGTCAAAAATAATTACTGGGGTTGCCATGAACTTCCTCCTCCGCATTCTGAAGCATAAGCCGCGCTGCATTCCCTCCATTATAACATTTTGACCGAAATATTGAAGTAGTTTTGCAAAGTTGTCCGGTATTAGTCCTGTCTGTTTGGTATATTGTCACGAATGCGCGAAAAGCGGGCCCCGCTTGACCCGAAGCGCCGGCAAAGGTATGCTGGGATGGAACGCTGATTAGGGGGAACGCCCGATGAAATTCGCGAACGAGCCATACTTGCACGCTCCGGCGGAGCATAAGGCTTCGAGAATGGCAAACGGTACCGGTCCGTTATGAATCGAACGGCAACAGACGGCCATTATCCCAAAAATGGCAGAGTCATTCTGCATATCGATATGAACGCGTTTTACTGCTCGGTGCACGAGGCGGTGGAGCCGGATTTATATAAAGGAAAGCCTCTTGCCGTCGGCGGCAATATCGAGCTGCGCAAGGGCATTATCGTCACGTCCTCCTATGCGGCAAGAGCGAAGGGCGTCAAGACGGGGATGCACATCCGCCAAGCTTTGAAAGTATGCCCGGACCTGGTCGTGCTGCAGCCGGACTTCGATTTGTACCGCCAATTTTCCCGCAAGTTCATGCAGGTCGTCTATGGTTACTCCCCTTTGGTGGAAGCGATGTCCATAGACGAATGTTATGTTGATATTACGGGCTCCAAGCAGTTCGGCACGCCGCTGCAGATCGCCGGAATTATTCAGACGCGAATCCGCGACGAGCTTCGTCTGCCGTGCTCCATCGGGGTCGCCCCGAACAAGCTGCTGGCGAAGATGGCTTCCGATATGAAGAAGCCGAACGGCATAACCGTGCTGCGCAAGCGCGACGTCGAGCGGCTGCTGTGGGACAAGCCGTGCTCGCACCTGTTCGGAATCGGCCACCGGATGGGAGACCGGCTGCGCAAGCTGAACTTGTACACGATCGGGGATGTGGCGAAAGCGGACGAATCGTTTCTGGTGAAGCATTTCGGCGTAAACGGATTGTGGCTGAAGCAGGCGGCGAACGGTATCGACGAATCGCCGGTCAATCCGGAGCGGGAGCAAAGCAAATCGATCGGGCATACGACGACGCTGCCCAAAAATTTGACGGAGGCGTCGGATATTTCCCGCGTCTTCCTAAACTTGTCGGATCAGGTGGCGAGAAGGCTGAGGAGGCAAAAGCTGCTCGCAAGCACGATCCAGATTACGATCCGCGACCCGGATATGAAGACGATTACGCGCTCCCATACCATCTCCGTGCCAACGGAAAATGCGGATGAAATTCACCGGTTGTCGGTCAAGCTGTTCCAGGAGCATTGGGGGTACGGAAAGCCGGTCCGCTTGCTCGGGGTAACGCTTCAGAGCTTGCAGCCGAAAAATACGGCGGCGATCCAGCTGGATCTGTTCGAGTACGAGCAACATCCGAAGAAGGAACAGCTCAACGCCACGATGGACCGCATCCGCGACAAATACGGCGAAGACGCGATCCTTACCGCCGGTATGGTCGGCACCGATCCGTCGACAATGATCCGCAATCACAAGCGGAGAGGCACTTCGCTGCAAATGGACCATCTTCGCGAGAGGGGACTCGACGAATGACGGGGAGAAAGCCGCATGTGATCGGATTCGCCGGATATTCCGGAAGCGGGAAAACGACGCTTGCCGTTCAGGTCGTCGATAAGATTAGCCGGCACGGACTGAAGGTCGCGGTCGTGAAGCACGACGGCCACGGCCATTACCGGGAAGCGGAAGGGACCGATTCCGCCCGTTATGCGGCGACTGGCGCCGAAGCGGTAATCGTTGCCGGCCCCGGCTACACGTACAAGTACGAGAAAACCGGCGGGGGAGCGGGCCTTCGCGATGCGCTCGCAGGACTGGACGGCTTCGACTTGATCGTCGTGGAGGGGTTCAAGAAGGAGCCGATCCCCAAGCTCGTCCTGATGCGGACGGAGGAGCAGGTACGAGACGGGAGTCTGATCGACGACCATACGGTGGCGCTCGTCCTTAAGAAGAGCGGGGACGAAACGTATCGGGCGGCGGGAGAGCGGAATATTCCGGTCCTGGACATCGACGACCCGGACGGGGTCGCCTCGTTTGTTTTGCGCCGTTTTTCGTATATTTAAAGACGTGAAAGCGTAGCCTATATAAAGGTTGGCAAGCCTCAAAAGGTTTGAACTTTATATAGTTTTGTATTATAGTGGACAGTAGAGGTTACTATTTGAGGAGGAATTATTCATGGCTAAGTACACATGGGTAGAAAAAGATACATGCATTGCATGCGGCGCATGCGGCGCAACTGCCCCTGACATTTACGACTACGACGATGAAGGACTTGCGGAAGTTATTTTCGAAGACGACAACAACCGCGGCATTACGGAAATTCCGGACGATCTGTACGACGATCTTCAAGATGCCTCCGACGGCTGCCCGACCGATTCGATCAAAATCGCCGATACTCCGTTTAATAAATAAGCTGTGCGAGCGAAGTCTTCCCGTTTAGGGAAGGCTTTTTTTGAACGTTAAAAAATGTTTGAGTTTACTGAAGCGTTAAAGCGGTAAAATAAAACATACTTTACCAAGAAAGCCTCCACTTACGCAGGGTCATTCATCGTGGCAAAGGCTTCTTTTAGAAGTTTTTCTTAATATGACATACTGGCGGCCGTTGATCATGGAAGCTCTGTCGATTCATTGTGTAGAAGTGTTAGCAGGCCGCCGGTCGGCTGTCCCTGTTTAGATGGAGACGCTCTGCTTCCCCCCGGATGATGATATCGCCTATTTACTCAGAGCGTTTGCCCCTCATTCTTGTATATGTTTTCATCGTTCTTAAAGAAAATTTAAACTGGATATCGTATACTGGCCAAGGAGCAGACCGGAATTGTTAATTTTCACACCAATTGTAAATCTGTCGTTGCTATAAGTCGATGCGCGGCATACAATAGGCTTATGGGAGGGGCGCGATGCGTCTATTTTCCTATTACGACAGATTGTACGGAGAGGTTCGGGGAGGAGCCGATGAATAAGAGAAACTGGAAAACAACGGTCGTCGCGGCATTGGTTGTTTTTTTATTTGCCGTCTTAACGTATACGACCGGAACCGGCGGAACGTTCCACTATATCGAGAATCCGCTGCGCGACGCGCTTGGTGCCAAAAACGTATGGCAGCGCGAGCCGGATACGTCAATCAAAATTTTGAAAATTGATTCCAAATCGCTGGATGCGATCGGTCAGTTTCCGTGGGACCGTTCCGTATACGCAGCCGTCATCGAAAAGCTGGAGCAAGGCAAAGTAAAAGCGATCGGGCTTGACGTCACGTTCCCGGAGCCGAGCAAGGACCCGAAGCAGGACCAGGCTTTGGCGGAGGTCATGCGCAAATACGGCAACGTGGTGCTTCCCGTTAATTTTAACTTTCCGGCCAAGCAGCAATCCAGCGGCCTGCTGGAGTATGACCGGATTGAAGTTCCCTCGCCGGCCATTCAGGCTCCGAAAAGGCAGCTGGCGCACATTAACGTGTTCCCCGACAATGACGACCGCGTCCGCAGGCTGATCGTAGGGCTGCCGGAGAAGTCGGGGGAGATGATCGAGGCGTTCAGCGTCAAGCTGGCCAATTACGCTCTTGGCGATACCGAGAAAGTACGCTGGGATGCGGAGCAGCGCAAATGGTACCGCGGCAGCTCGCCAATTCCCGTCAACTCGAGAAACCAGGTGATCACGCAGTTTTACAGCGAGCCGCGCCAGGAGAAAGATTTGAGTACGGGTTATGATTCGTTCTCGTTCAGCGACGTGCTCAGCGGCAAAATCGACGCGAACATGTTCGAAAACGATATTGTCCTGATCGGGCCTTATACGACCGCTCTTCAGGACGAATATATGACGCCGATGAGCCGGGCGATCAAAATGTTCGGGGTCGAAATCCATGCCAATATGGTCCAGTCGATACTGGATAACCGGTTCTGGAACGAAGCCGGCAAGCCGGCCGGTATCGCTATTCTTGCTCTGGTCGTGCTGCTCGCCGCCTTTTTGTTCGGAACGTTCAGAGGCAGAGCCGCCTTATTCTGGTTTATCGGACTTTCAGTCTTGTACATAGGAGCGTTCATTGTCGCCAATGAAGCGCTTCGCATTTACTTGCCGATCTTTTATCCGCTGCTGACGATCATTCTGATGTACGTCTGGTCGATCGTCGACCATTATTTGGCGGAGCGCCGGGAGCGCGGGCGTGTGACGGGCATCTTCGGACGGTTCGTGCCGAAGGCGGTCGTCGACCAGATGCTCGCTTCGGGCAATGAGGTTAAGCTCGGCGGAGAACGGATGGACATATCGCTCATCTTCGTAGATATCCGCGGATTCACGACGCTGTCCGAAAAGCTGGAGCCCGAGCAGGTCATCCAATTTTTGAACGAATATTTGGACGTGTGCACGAAGGCCGTATTCAAATACAACGGGACGCTCGACAAATTTATCGGCGACGGCGTGATGGCGATGTTCGGGGCGCCGGTAAAGTACGATAACCATGCGGAGATGGCGGTAAGAGCGGCGCTCGAGATGAAGAAGCAGACAGCCAGTCTCGAAGAGCGGCTTATGCAGAAACTGGGCTTTACCGTCCGGTTCGGCATCGGCATTAACTGCGGCCCGGCGATCGTAGGCAATATCGGTTCGGAGGAGCTGCGTCTCGACTATACGGCGATCGGGGATACCGTCAATCTGGCGGCCCGGCTCGAATCGAACGCCAAGCCCGGACAAATTCTGATCAGCGACGCCTTGTACGAGAGGGTTAAAGAGTTGTTCGAGATCGAAAGTATGGGCGAAATCAAGGTGAAGGGCAAGGAGCTCCCGGTAAACATTTATCAGGTGCTCGCGGAGAAGTAAGGACCTAATGGTATCCAATCAGGCGAAAGAACTGATAAAATAAACGTACAACTTCGTTTTGCGCTGCCGAATGCGACAGATCAGGATCAGGAAACTAAAGAGGAGATTTTAACAGGGAAGAGGAGAAATGGGAGAATGAAAAGCAGATCCGTATTGTCTGTGATGTTGTGCCTGACGCTTTTGATCAGTCTGCTGACGGGGCCGCTAGCCGGTATCGCGAATGCCAAGGAGAGCCGTGCGGCGATCGTGGTCAGTGTCCAGGGCACCGTCATGGTGACGAAAGCGGGCGGATCGTCCCCCTTTAGAGCTGTCGAGGAGATGAGCCTGAATCAGGGAGACCATATCCGGACGGAGGAAGGCTCCCGTATCGTCTTGCGTGTGGCGGACGGGGAGGACGAAGTAACGATCGGCGAGAACACGGAGATGTACATATCGTCTCTCGTCGAAGCCGACGATGGAGGCAAGAAGTCCAAGCTGAAAATGTGGGCAGGCTCGCTTTGGTTCAAAGTGAAAAAGCTGGTGAACGCCGACGATGAATTCGAGGTGGAAACACCGACCGCTGTTATGGGCGTTCGCGGCTCGAACGGATATATTGAAGCGAGATACGGGCAGCTTTTTGCCCTGATGACGTCCGGTGTGTTGGAGACGAGAGGGACAAGCGGAACCGGAACCGGAACCGGAACCGGGACGGGAGACCCCGCACGGGTATACCCCGGTCAGCAGATCATCCAATTGCCGGGAACGCCCGACGTCGGGGCGGATCATGTAACTCCGCTGGATGTGCAGTCGTTTATTAACGAAGCTACGCCGGAAGTGATCAACGCTTTATTAAAGTCGATTCAGCAAATCCGCGAAGAGAACGATCAATTCATCCGCGATATTGCGGACGGCGCCAAGAAAGTCGATTCGAGCACCGGCTTGGATCTTGCATCCGAGGACGACTTGCGTAAATTCGGCGAGAACTTGAAAAATTTGCTCACAAACGTAGCCAAGGGCGCGATCGATACGAAGAAGCTGTCGGAAAGCGGCGTGCAGGAGCTAATCGATAAAGCGAACGAGAAATACAGACACGACCCGATTGATCTTGGCAACATCAAGCCGTTTGATCCGTCGGTCGGACTTGATCCGAACGTACAGAAGGCCAAGCTGGATCGATTGAAGGAGCTGCAGCAGCAGCGCGAACGGTTGAAGCAGCAGGAAAAGCAGCTGGAAGAATTAAAAAAACAGCAGCATGCGGCGTTGGTCGAACGGCTGGAAGCGGAACGCCAACGTCTGGAAGAAGCGAACCGGAAAGCAAAGGAGGAGCGCGAGCGGCTAGCACGTGAGCAGTATGAGCGGCAGTTGGCGATGGAGGAACGTACACGCTTTCTGGAAGACCAGCGGAAACATCAGGAGGAGCTTCGTAAGCAGGAGGGCGCCACGCCTTCACGGCCGAATCCGGGAACGCCTTCGCCAGGCGGCACGGGCGGCAGCGGGGGAAGCGACAGCGGCGGAGATCCGGGCAGCACGCCGGACACGACGCCGCCGACCGGCACGGTAAAGATCAATAACAGCAACGAATCCGCGCCGACGACAACGCTGCCGTCAGTCACCCTGTATATCGCAGCGTCTTCGGATACGGTAAAGGTGATGGTGTCGGAAGCGTTAGACTTCGCCGGAGCGTCGTGGGTTCCGTTCCAGAAGTCGTCCGAAGGGGATTTCATGGCGCTGAGCCATCAGCTGTCGAGCGGATATGGCTCGAAGACGATATATGTGAAGCTGCAGGATACGGCGGGCAATGTGTCAACTCC
>NZ_JARBDB010000001.1:0-21181 GCF_036577605.1 Paenibacillus sp. GYB004 | reverse complement strand
TGGTTGCTCGACACTTCCATGATACCAAACAAAGAGGGTGTTTTTTGTCAATTAAAAGAAAAAAAGGGTATTGGCTCTTAAAGCTACAAGGGATTCAACCTATTTTGCAACTGCGAAAGTTGAGTAAATAAGAAGAGAAAAGCTACAGTAAAATCAATCTATTACTTAGGAAGTTTGAGTAAAGTTTATGTTAAAGGCTTGATTCTGAGGCTGGCTCAAGACAAAGTAATTGCTCTAGGAGACTCGCTTCCAACCTATATTGATACTCTTCCTTATGGTCGTGATGTAACACTAAAGCATTTGTTGCAACACAGTAGCGGACTTTATGACGCTTTAGGGACTGACACACCATTCTTTAAAGCTATGTTAGCGGGAAAAAGATGGGCTGTCGATGATATAATAAAGGAAGTATGGAATAACGAACCATGGTTCCAACCGGGAAGTAGCCATCGTTACTCGAATACGGATTATATTCTCCTTGGAAGAATAGCTGAGTTAGCTACCAACAAAACTTTCTCACAGTTAATTCAAGCGTATTTTTCACAACCTATTAACTTAAAAAGCACCTTCTACGCGCACGAGGATAAATTACCGAGTTCACTTTCTCTCGGCTATGATTCTTACCATTACAGGACAGAATATAAAGAAAAGTTAGTAGCCTTAGATCAGTGCCCGATTTTTCTTCCAACAGCTGGCTTTATGTCCGGGGGGATCGTAGCTAATGCCTCCGACGTTGCAACGTTTTTATACCATTTGTTTGAAGGAAATGTTCTAAACGACGAATATAAGAGGATTTCACGTCTGTTTTTTGGTACTAAAACGTTTGGTGGAATAACATTTAGAGAGCAAGTTGGATATATGCCTGGATACAAAAGCTTTAGTGGTCATTCTACTAATAAGAAAATCAGCATCGCAGCTATAACAAATATTTCAGATGATAAATTGCTCTATCAAGCAGTTGATAGTATTATTCAATTTTTAATTGATTTGGGCATTCTTAAAAACTGAAGCTAGTGTAGGCGCATAATTGCATCTCGGTATTTGGTAAAGTTGAGCATATAGTAAATTAATCCTTTTAATTTAAATAATACTGTTAATTTTAATTAAAAGCGGCTCCGCCTACTTGGCGATGCCGCTGCACACTCAAAACACCTTCTGAGCGTCCCGCTCCTCCTTCAAAATCTCCACCGCCTCGCGGAAGCGGAGCGAATGAATGATTTCCCGTTCGCGCAAAAACTTCAAGCCGTCCTGCAAATCTACATCATCCGTTATATCGATCAGCCATTGGTACGTCGCCCGCGCCTTCTCTTCCGCCGCAATATCTTCGTAGAGATCAGCGATCGGATCACCCTTGGCCTGTATGTAGGCCGCCGTCCATGGCACGCCCGACGCATTCTGATAAAACAGCGCGTTGTCGTGAGCGACGTAATGGTCGCCGAGTCCGGCCGCCCTCATCATTTCCGGCGTAGCGTCCTTCGTCAGCTTGTAGACCATGGTGGCGATCATCTCGAGATGCGCAAATTCCTCCGTCCCGATATCTGTAAGTAATCCGATCACTTTATCGGGAATGCTGTACCGCTGATTCAAATACCGAAGCGCCGCAGCCAACTCACCATCCGCCCCGCCGTACTGCTCCAGCAGGAATTTCGCCATTTGCGGGTCACACTTGCTTACCCGGACGGGATACTGCAGCTTTTTCTCATAAATCCACATGCCTCGCCATCCTCCTCTACAAATGGCACCGAACCGTTCGGATATCGGCAAAGTGCCTGTTCGGCCTTTTGTTTCACCGTCATACCTGCTCCCGTGGCGGCACGATTACGGCTCATGATATATGAACCGGGCATCAGCATCCGTCTTCCCCTCGCCCCACTAAACCTGCCAAGGCCAAGGCGTGTTTATCCAATCCCACGGGTAACGGCTGAAGCTCAGACCGTATTGAAGCAGCGGACCGTACTCGCTCTCGTATTCACAGGCAATTTGCCTGCGATGCACCGCCATCTGGTTGAATTGCTGAATCGCCTGCAAGTCGTTCGGATGCGTATCCAGATACAGCGTCAACTCGAGAAGCACGAAGTCGGCCTCCTGCAAGGTGCGAAGCAGCTCATAATAACGATCGTCCAGTTTCTTTTCCATCGCTTACCCTCTCCTGCCGTTATAGGGACTGTAATAAGCGGGCCACAACGTACCGGCCCTGAGCGCTTCCTGCGGAGTAAACTGCGGAAGACCGGGCGGCTGTACTGGCATCGTGACGTTAGGCGGAATGACATACCATTTTTTCAAAATCGGCGGGCACGGATCGCACGGCCCCACGAACGGATAATAGACGCGCCACTGGGAATGCTGCGCCGGGGAATGCATGGGTTGCATCGGTTGCATGGGTTGCATCGGTTGCATGGGTTGTATCTGTTCCAAAGGAATCTGCCTCCTTCAAGGAGTAACGGAGTGTTAAACTTATATACCTTATGAGCAAAGCCCAGAAAACTTGTTAGTCCCATTAAAAAAACGGAGAAACACCCGGACTGTGCCCCCTAAGACGTTGCTTTAACGAACTCCGTAACTCCTATTGGATCAAAAAACGGCGATCTGAAGTTGTTAGGAATCCCAGAGTCGTTATTCCCTGCATACTTCTCTATTTCGGCTATGATTCATCCACTAAGACTGTTGAGATTCGTTAGATCTATATTGCCGACATTTCCCATCAATAAGCGCAGCATGATTCGTTAGCCGAGAGGTTGGTGGGGTTGGTGGGGTTGGTGGGGTTGGTGGGGTTGGTGGGGTTGGTGGGGTTGGTGGGGTTGGTGGGGGACGGGGATACCAGGGCAGACCGAGGCTTGCCGAGGCATGTACACTACAACGCAAAAACCCCCGAAAGACCCTATCAAGTCTCCCGGGGGCGCATCCCTATCTCTAGAACACCTTATTTCTTCAAGCTGTCCCACGTCTTCTGGAACTCATCGAACATTTGTTCCTTCGTCATCCGCTTGGCGACATACGCCTGCATCGCATCCGCGAACTTCTTGCTCGAAGCTTCGCCGCTCGGGAATTTGAACCAGTTCCAGCTAAGCGTTTTTTCGTCTTTGACGTACTTCATAATGTCGGCGGCCAAAGGTCCGAGGGTTGCTTCGTCGGCTGTAATCGTTTTGAATGCCGGGATAAACTTGAACTCTTGAGTAATATACTTTTTGCCGACATCCGACGTAACCATCCAGTTCAAAAACTTTTTCGCTTCGTCCTTCACAGCCGAGTTTTTGTTAATGACCCAGTTGTTCGGCACGCCGACCGGCAGCTTGTCGTTAGCCGCCGCATCGTCGCTGATCGGCATCGGCAGGAAGCCGACCTTCAGGTTCGGGTTCGTCTTCGTCAGTTGCACTTGCGTCCAGTTGCCCTGCTGCGTCATAGCGGCTTTACCCGTTGCGAAAGTGGTCACCTGCGTGTTGTAGTCCGTTTGCAGCGGATTGGCGTTGCCGTATTTCAACTGGAGATCGAACAGCTTCACCCAGTTGTTAAACGTTTCGTTGCCGGTCATCTTCCCGGTGCCTTTGTTCAAGCTGTCGATAAAGCTGTTCGGGTTCGACTGATAAGCGAACGGCAGGTTGACGAAATGATTGCCGAGCACCCACCATTCCCCGTAGCCGTTAACGAACGGCGTAATGTTTTTGGCTTGCAGCTTTTTGGCCGCCTCCTCCAGCTGGGTGAGCGTCTTCGGCAGCTCGGTAATGCCCGCCTGGGCGAACAGCTCTTTGTTGTACAGGAAGCCGTAACCTTCCAGGTTAAGCGGTTGACCATACAGCTTGCCGTCTTTGGTCATCGGTTCTTTCGCCACTTCGACGACGTCCTTCACCCAAGGCTGGTCGGACAAGTCCTCCAGATGCTCCAGCCACAGATCGAGGTCGGTAAAGCCGCCGTTATTGAAAATATCCGGTCTATCGCCGGAGCTGAACTTCGCTTTAAGCGCCGCCCCATAGTCCGCGCCGCCTCCGACGGTATCGATCTGGATTTTCACCCCGGGGTTTGCGCTTTCATACTCTTTAGCGAGCTTGGCGAGCTGCTCGGCAATTTCCACTTTGAACTGGAACATTTTAATCGTTACATTTTTTTTGCCGTCCTCCCCGGTTTGTCCCCCGGCAGAAGGCTGATCTTTTTGGCCGCAGCCGGCAACGACCACAGAAAGGAGCAAGGTGCCAATCAGTCCGAATGTAGCGAAACGTTTGTTCATCGTTCATTTCCTCCCTTTTCTGTATATGTTTATTGGTTGTGGAATACCTTCATTGTAAAGCGGTTAGCCAAAGACCGACACCGACGCGAATGAACGAATAGGGGGAAAAATGTGATTTGCCCTCCCCTGTCCGCCGCCGGTCGCCGCTTGCGTCTTACCCTTTTACGGAACCGGCCGTGATGCCCTCAATAATGTGACGCTGCATAGCAAGGAAAAAGATCACGATCGGCGTGACGCTGAGGACGAGACCCGCGAGCGCCAAGTCCCACTGCTTCGTATACTGCCCGAAGAACGAATACGTGGCAAGCGGGATCGTGCGCAGATCCGGACTGGACAGAATAAGCAGCGGCAGCAGGAAGTCGTTCCAGATCCACAGGCTGTTGAGCAGCACGATCGTAACGGTCATCGGCTTCAGCAGCGGGAATACGATCCGCCAAAACACGCCGAACGGCGAGCAGCCGTCCACCACGGCCGATTCTTCGACCTCCAGCGGAATCGACTTGATAAAGCCGTGGTACAAGAACAGGTTAAGCGATACCCCAAACCCGAAATAACAAATGACGAGGCCCAGACGATTATCCATCAGGTTCAGCCAATCCGCCACGCGTACAAGCGGGATCATCACCGACTGGAACGGAATGACCATCGCCGAGACGAAGCCGAGCAGCAGCAGCTTGTTCAGCCTGCTAGGTACACGGACCATCCGGTAAGCGGCCATCGAGCTGATCAGGACAAGACCGACATTGCTCGCCACCGTGATGATCAGCGAATTCGTTAATACTTTCGGAAACTGCGTAATCTCCCATACGCGGGTGTAATTCTCGAAATGGAGCGACTTCGGCAAATTGGCCGAATTGACGAGCAAGTCGCCGAAGCTTTTGAACGAGTTGACGATAACAAAGTAGAAGGGAGCCAGAAACAGCAGCGCCAGCACAAGCGCCATCAGCTCCAGCAGCAGCGTCCGGCCCGAATACGCTCTCGTTTGCATTACGCCTCCACCTCCCGTTTTTTCGTAAAGCTGACTTGCAACAAAGTGACGAGTGCTACCGCGGCGAAGAAAATAACCGATTTAGCCGACCCGAGCCCGAGCTGGTTATTGCGGAACGCATCCTGGTAAATATTCATCGCGATCGATTCCGTCGAGCCGAACGGACCGCCCTTGGTCAGCGACATATTCAGATCGAACATTTTAAACGCCCACGAGATTGCGAGAAATAGACAGACCGTTACAGCAGGCATAATAAGCGGAACGGTAATATGACGCAGCATCTGCAGCCGGGTAGCGCCGTCGATCCGCGCCGCTTCGGTGACATCCTTCGGCACGTTGCTCAGGGCGGCAATGTAGATGATCATCAGGTACCCGGCGCTTTGCCAGACGCTGACGATAATCAGCCCCCAGAAGCCGGTAGCCGCATCGCCGAGCCATGGCAGTTGAAAAAATCCGATGCCGGTCATCTCGCCGATCGTAGCGAACCCTTTAACAAAAATGAACTGCCAGATGAATCCGAGCAGCAGTCCGCCGATCACGTTCGGCATGAAAAAGATCGTCCGCAGCACGTTCCGCGTCTTTAATGCCTGAGTAAGCAGCAGCGCCAGCAAAAATCCCAAAACGTTCGTCAATACGACGCTGGCCACCGTGAATCTGGCGGTAAAGCCGAAAGAGTGGAGAAACGAGTCGTCTTCGGTTAAGATGGTTGTATAATTCGCGATCCCGACCCATTTCATGTCTGAGCTGACGCCGTTCCATTCCGTAAAGGAATAATAGATGCTCATCAGAAACGGCAGCAGGACGATGACCGCAAACGCCAGCGTCGCCGGACCGACAAAGAAGGCTTGCAGCGACATATCGCGCAGCATTTTGTTCCGTCTCATCTTGGTCGACCTCCTTGTGGTTCTACTTCATTGTTCCCATACTTGTATCTTAAACCCGAACCGCCCCGTGCAAAATGGAAGTTCGTGACGCATTTGGTGGAACTTCATGACGTGTTGCTCATTCGGGAGAAAAAAGCGAGGTGTCGCCTTGTTTCGGACAAGCATCCGCAATAAATTAATCGCCATCCTGCTCGCGGCCGTCATCGTCCCGCTCTCCACTTCGATTCTGATTACGTACGGCTATACGAAACAGACGGTAACCCAGGAGCGAATCGGCGTCACCTCGGCCCTGCTCGTGCAAGGCAAAGAAAATATCAAACACTATATGGACACCGTGCACCAGGCTACCCTGACGGTGTACAACGACGAGAAGCTGAACAGCATCATCTTGTCCGGGGCGACGGACTATTTGAGCGATAAGGAAACGTACCGGGCGCTGATGCACATGACCAATGCGGCCAGCGACATGTATCAGGTGTACTTGTATCTGAACAAGGCGAAGCAGCCTTATCTGTTAATCAACTCGCTGTTTCAGCGAGTCCCCGCCGAGCCGAGCCCGGTCCGTCCCGACTTCTCCAAGTCCGAAGTCGTCATCGAACCGCCGCATCCCAGCCATCAGTACGGCTTCGCCGTCCCTACCTACGTCGAGCCGGCCGTCGTCCTGTCGATGCACCGAAGCATCCGCCGCGTACCGGGAACGGAGGAGGAACTGGCCACTTTATCGGTCGACATCAATATGAGAGGCCTGCGCACGATGCTCGAGAGCATGTACGAGCGGAATCGCGAGCAGCTGTACATCCTCGATTCGGCAGGCTCCATCCTGTACGGACCCGACGAAGCGGCATGGGGGCAGCGTCCCGGCGACGGCTGGATCGCGCATCTGCTTGCACAGCCGGACGACTCGGGCAGTCTCGTATGGAACGAGAGCGGCTTCAAGGGCATCCAGGTGTACGACAAAATAACTACAAGCTATATGGATTGGACGATCGTCAAACGAATACCGGAGGACGTGCTCTACAAGCAGGCGCGCGATCTGACCCGGATCAATACGTTCGTTCTCGCCGCTTTCTCGGTTTTGTCGGTACTCGTTACGGTAGGAGCCGCCTTTATGTTCACCGCTCCGATCAAACGTCTGCTCGGTTATATCAGCGTCATTCAGAAGGGGAATATGAACGTCGATATCGATATGAAACGGAAGGACGAGTTCGGGATATTGGCCGCCCGGTTCGGCTCGATGATGCAGCATATCAACAATCTGATCGTCAAGGAATACCGGCTGGAGCTGGCCAACCGGACCAATCAGCTCAAGGCGCTGCAAGCGCAAATCCATCCGCATTTCCTGTACAATTCGCTGCAATCGATCGGAACGCTCGCCCTGCAGATGAATGCGCCGAACATCTACAAGCTGATCTCCTCGCTCGGCAAAATGATGCGGTACAGTATGAATACGACCCAAACCTCCGTGCCGCTCGCCAAAGAAATCGACCATATCCGGTCGTATGTGGACCTGCAGAGCCATCGGTTCGACGGACAGGTTTCGCTTAAGCTGGAGCTTGACGACAAGACGATGGATATCCAAGTGCCCAAGATGCTCATCCAGCCCGTGGTGGAAAATTATTTCAAGCACGGCTTCGACCCGGCGGCCGTGACAGAGGGGCTTATTACCGTGCGAAGCCGCTTGACGGACGAAGGCCGGCTGATCGTCTCGGTCGAAGACAACGGCAGAGGGGCTGAGGCGGAACGACTGAACGGAATAAGGCTACTGCTTCGCAGAGCCGGAATAGGCAGCGACGCCGATTCGGAGCAGGAGGACGGCGGCGGCATCGGGCTGCTGAACGTCTTGTCCCGGCTCAAGCTGCTGCACGGCGAAGAAGCGGCGATGGATATAGAAAATGTAAAGCCGCACGGCTTCAAAGTGACGATGTCGATCCCAAGCGGAAAGGAGGCAAACGATGAAAGTACTGATCGTGGATGACGAGAAACATGTTCGGGACGCCATCAAGCTGCTCGTCGACTGGAACGAGTACGGGATCGACACCGTGCTGGAGGCGTCCGACGGCGTGGCCGCTGCAGAGATCATCGAGGCCGAGAAGCCGCAGATCGTCTATACGGATATGATGATGCCGAATATGGACGGGATCTCGCTGCTCCGCTGGATTCAGGACAACGCTCCGGATTGCCGGACGATCGTGATCAGCGGCCACGACGATTTCGAGTTTATGCGGGGAGCGGTCAAATACGGCGGCATGGACTATTTGCTGAAGCCGATTGACGCGGAGCAGCTGCTGGAAATTACCGAGAAGGCCGTCCGCAGCTGGAACGAAGCGGAGAGAGCACGGCTCGATTTGCAGCTTAGCTCGATCCGGATGAACTCGCTCCTGCCGGTGTATGCCGACAAACTATTTTCCAGCCTGATCGGGGAGACTACCTCCTATTACGCGGAGAAAGCCTGGTTCGAGCAGGAGTATCCCGAGCTTCGCGAAGGCACCCCTTGCCGAGTGGCTGCGATCGCGTTCGATACGCTGCACGGCAAGCTGCGGGACAAGTTCGCGGCGCAAACCGAGCTGCTGCAGTTCAGCCTGGCCAATATCGGCAACGAGCTGATGAACGGACAGCCTAGGCAAGGCTTCGCCTTCCGTTACTGGAGCAGCCGCCATCCGGTCGTTCTCGTTCACTGGGGATCTCCGGAACGCACGCCCCGCTTGCTGGAGTCGATTAACGACGGGATTTACCGGGCCTTCGGCGCACGCGTCGAATTCGGACTCGGCGCCAGCCTGCCTTTCCCTTCCGCTCTCAAGGAATCGTTCGCACAGGCGGAATCGGCGCTGCGGCATCGCAATTTGTTGAATCGTAAAGGGTGGATTCATGCGTATGACCCGAAGGAGAAGCCTCGTCCAGCCGAGATTCATTTCAGCGACTTCGAGGACCTGATGAGAGTCGCCATACGCAGCGCAAGTCAGGAGAAGATCAGGGAAGCGGTTCAAGCGTGGATTACGGAAGTCTCCAGCCGAAGCGTCGTCACCTTGGACCATCTGGAGCTGTGGCGTCACGAATTCCATGTCCTGAAGTCACGCTGGGTCAAGGAGTTGTTCCCCGCTGACGATACGGACACCCGCTTCCCGGTCGAATCGGCCGAACTGCCTGTCCCTTTGAACGAACAAGGGCTGTTGTCGCTGGAGAAGTGGGGCGGTGAACTTGCCGCGAGCCTGATCCGCTTGTCGGAATTTCTCCGTCATGCGGCGCACCAGGAAAACAACCTGGTGTACGAGATCGCCCGTTATGTGCAGCAGCGGATCGATCGGGACATCAGTGTACAGGACATCGCCTCGCACTTTTATTTAAGCCGCGAATATGTGTCGCGCCGATTTAAGCAGGAGTTCGGAGAAACGATCAGCGACTACATTTTGCGCCATCGGATGGAGCAAGCGAAGACGCTGCTTCTGCATCCGGATCTGAAGATCGTGCAAATCGCCCGGATGACCGGTTACGAGGACGAGAAATATTTCAGCAAAGTGTTCAAAAAGACGTTTGGAGTGACGCCGGTGGAATACCGGAAAAAGCAAAGCGGGGAAGCCTAGAAGATGGGGGAAAGAGGTTCCGAACGGGGCTTGACGCTTTCCCGCGCCAAAAAGCTGAAACGAACAAATAGCCGGGAAGACAGCCGCCCTGCCAACGCCACCAGTTCCTCCCGGCATTCCTTGCCGACCGTGAAGATGCAGTCGGGCGTCTCGCCCCGCGGCCAGCGCGTCCTCCCGCCTTTGAGAACCCCGACCTGGAACTTCACCACCATCGAGATTTCCAGACCCGTCCCCGCAATCTCCCCGTCCCCCTGCAGCGTTTATCGGGTACACGCTGCGCTTCCCTTACAATATATCATGATTACCGGCCGTCTCTCCGATTTTAGCTGCATACCAAAAACCACGATCCCGGAAAGCTCGGCGGCTCATCAGGATCGTGGCGGGTTGGTCGGACATCAGCGTCACCGGACCGGCATATTGATTAAAAATAGACGAGTGCAATTAGAGCCGCCAGTACGAAACGGTAGATTGCAAAAGGAACCAGCTTGATCCGCTGGATCAATTTCAGGAAAAACCGGATAGAGATCAGGGCAAAAATAAACGCGCTCACAAAACCGACCGCAAAAAACGGCAAAGCTTCTGCGGTAAACGAATCCCAATGTTTGTACAGCGAGATGACGCTCGCCCCCATCATGATCGGTACCGCCATAATAAACGTGAAGTCGGAAGCGGCGCGATGGCTTAGTCCGAGCAAAACGCCACCGGATATCGTCGAGCCGGAACGGGAAAACCCGGGCCACATGCCGAGACACTGGAACAGGCCGATGCCGAACGCCTGCTTGTACGTTACTTTATCGACCGTGTCCGCTTTGGGCACGCGCGGGCGGAAGCGGTCGGCGACAATCATCAGCACCCCGCCGACGACGAGGCCGATCAGTACCGTTTCGATGGAGAACAAGTATTCGTCGATATAATCTTCGAACAACACGCCGATGACTCCGGCCGGGATCAGGCCGACGATGACTTGCGCCAGCTTCAGTCTCGGTCCGCCTTTCGCCGCGCCGTCACTCTTCCTGCGCAATCCGAACATGTCGAGAAAGCGGTCCTTGAACACGATCACCACGGCGAGAATCGAGCCAAGCTGGATGACAACCTTAAACGAGTTGGCCACCGAAGCCGGAAACAGCTCCTTCGAATGCAGCAGCAGGTCGTCCACCAGAATCATATGTCCTGTTGACGACACGGGCGCAAACTCGGTCAACCCTTCCACAATCCCTAATACTAACGCTACAAAAAAGTCCCAGAAGCTCAAACCAACTCTCACCTCTCCTAAAGTTTCCAGCGCGCGCTATTTCGCGAAAAGAGCCGCCTGTGGCGGCCCGTCATGCTTCCCCGTTCATTCCAGCTTGATATTAAACTTGATCAAGCCGACCTTGCGCATTTCTTTATAAATCATAATGACGATCGGTCCCAGAAACAGCCCGACAACCCCAACCAGCTTGAAACCGATGTACAAGCCGACAAGCGTAGGCAGCGCACCGATGCCGATCGAATCGCCGAGTATTTTCGGTTCCGCGATGCGCCGGAAAATCGTGATGACGAGGAACAACGCAACCAAACCGATCGCCAGCGGCATATTGCCCTTAATGAGCACATAGACCGCCCATGGCACGAGGACCGAGCCCGTTCCGAGAATCGGCAGCACGTCAACGATAATGATCAGAAGCGCAATAGCGAGCGGATACTCCACCCGGAGAATGAGAAGCCCCAGCAGCGAGACGAGGTAGGTCAATGCGCTCAAAATAATTTGCGCCTTCAGAAAGCCGAATATGGAACTGCGCAAATTGCCCATCACTTCTTCTACCTTGCCGCGCGATTTTAATTCGAACAGCCCTAGAAACTGCGTCTTCAATACCGGCAAGCTGTAGTTGACCAAATACAAGGCGACCATAAACACGATGAACGCCACGAACAGGTTCGGAACCGCTTTGGCCGCCCCGAGGAAATACGAGGATATGCTTGTGATCATACCCGCGATCGTCGAAGTAATCGACGCTACGCTGTTCGCCAACGTCGTTTGCACCTGTACGGCGACATCGGCCGGCAGCGAGTTGTAGAACAGCTCGGTCCTCTCGGTCGCATCCTTGAACACTTTGTTGAACTCGTCCAAAAATACCGGAACTTTGGTCCACAGCTCGACGAGCTGAGAGACGACGCCCGCTCCGATCAGATAAGCGAGACCGAACAGCAGCAGCGTAAACAACGTACAGACGATCGTAGCCGACGTTACCCGATTCATCCGGAATACTCTCATCATCGCGCGGATCGGCGCATCCAGAAACATCGCGATAACGATGGCCGCCAGAAACGGCATGCCGATCGTAAACAATCCGTATAACATTACGGCGCCGGCAAGTATGGCGACGACCGCTTTGATGGACACTAGGCACCGCTCCCCTTAATCGACGTATAGATTTGCAGCAGGTTCGGCGCTTGGATCTCGCGTAATATGTACCCGGACCACTCGCAGTCGGTCTACTTCCGCCACTTCGAACGTATAGCCGTCATGCTGCACTCGGCTGCCTTTGACCGGTACGCCTTCCAGCTGCTTAAACAACCAGCCGCCGACGGAGTCGACCTCCGCATCCTCGATCGCCGTATTCAGCATATCGTTAATATCCTCAAGCAGCATGCGCCCGTCGACCGAAGTGACTAGACCGTTCACTTCCACGCTCGAACGGCCCTCATCGAACTCGTCCATCAGCTCGCCGACGATCTCCTCCAGAATATCCCCGATCGTCACAAGCCCCGCCGTTCCCCCGTACTCGTCGATCACCACTGCAATCTGCGACCGCTGCTTCTGCATCAGGCGCAGCACGTGGCTGACTTCCATCGACTCCGGGACGGTCAGGATCGGACGCAGAAGCGTCCTCAGATCATGGTCCTCATCGGGATCGGCGGTCAGCAGATCGGTAATATGGACGAATCCGACGATCCGGTCCTTGTCGCCGCTGGCGACCGGATAACGGGTATGCTTGGAGGCGTAAGCGGTCTTCACGCTTTCGTTAAACGGCTGTTCGAGATACAAACAGTCCATATCGGTCCGGGGAACCATCACTTCGCGCGCCAGCCGCTCGGAAAATTCGAATATATTGTCAAACAGCGCCATCTCGTCTTGGTCGATATGTCCGCTTTTCGCGCTTTGATTCATCAGAATCCGGATTTCTTCCTCCGTATGCGCTGCCTCCCGCTCCGAAGCGGGCTGAACGCCGAACAGCTTCAGCAGCTTGTTGGCCGCTCCGTTCAGCACCCAGATTGCAGGCATGAACAGTTTGTAAAACAACATAAGCGGAGCGGATAGCCACATCGAGGTGCCTTCCGACTTCTGAATGGCCAGCGATTTGGGAGCCAGCTCCCCCAAGACGATATGCAAAAACGTAATCACCGAGAAGGCGATGGCAAACGAAACCGTATGGCTCCACACCGCGTCGCCCGCGCCGAATTTGGCGAGCAGCGGCTCGACGAGCAATCGGGATACCGCCGGTTCGCCGACCCATCCGAGTCCAAGCGACGCCAGCGTAATTCCGAGCTGGGTAGCGGATAAATAGGCGTCCAGCCTTTTGGTTACCGCCAGCGCATATTTGGCTTTGCCGTTTCCTTCGTTGACAAGCTGAGTGAGCCGGGATTGACGTACTTTTACGAGGGCAAACTCAGCCGCGACGAAAAATCCGTTTAAAAAGACGAGAACCAGGACGAGCACCATATACAAAAGCAGTTCGTTCCAATGAAATTCCGTTTCCATTGTATACTCTCCGAGGTTGCTCCGGAGATTCCTCCCTTTTGCGGCTCAGCTGTCTGTCCGTATAGTTAGACGTTAATGGACGCTTTCAGGTTACAGCTTTTTAACTACTTAACCGAATCAATCCTGCCTCAAACGATCGCCCGGCGCTTCATAAAATCGACATCGCGGTAATAAGCGTCCGCCACAAGCAAATTCGGACCGCAGCAGGCAGCCGCATCGCAGTGGCAGTTGACCATCCGGCTAAGCGGATGCTCCAGCCATTTATCGAAAATACCGTCGAGCGAATCGGTCGCCACGTTGCCGAGCGAAGACAAATCCGCGAAGTCGGTTACGAAAACGTCCCCAGTAAACATGTTCACGTTCAGCCGGTTGCGTCCGTCCGGGTCGTTGCGCACGGTTACTTTCGGCTCGCTGCGCATTCTGCGGACAAGCTCGAGATCGGCTTCCCCGCCGCCGCATGCGAAAAACGGCAGCGTCCCGAACAGCATCCACATGTCCGGATCGCGCCCGTCCAGCAGCCGGTGAATCGAAGCGCGAATCTGCTCCAGCGACAGCTTCGGCAAGTTCGCCGCGAACGCGCTCGGATACATCGGATGCACTTCATGACGCACGCAGCCCATCTCCCCGATCAGACGGTGAATATCCACGATTTTCTCATGTGTCCGGAAATTGATCATCGACTCCGCCGATACGAACATGCCGCCTTTGCTAAGCGCGCTGGCATTATCCATCATCCGCTCGTACATTTTGACCGCGGTGTCGCGGCCGACCGGATGACCGGCATGCACGAAGCCGACGCGATGAAAATCGTCCGCATCGGTGTAGTTGAAGGAAATGTGCATGACGTCCAGGTAAGGCGCCATCATCTCATATCTGGACAGGTCGAGCGTCACATTCGAGTTGATCTGCGTCCGCACACCGCGTTCTCTTGCGTATTTCAACAGCGGAACGATATAATCCTTGACCGTCTTCTCCAAGTAAGAGGGCTCGCCTCCGGTAATGCTGATCGTCTCGAGGTGCTCCACTTCCTCGAGTCTGCGGATCAGATCGGCAATCGGAATACGGGCCCCTTCGGTCATCGTCAAAGCATCCCCGACTGCGCAATGCTCGCAGCGCATATTACATAAATTGGTAACTGTAAATTCAACGCTTGTCAGCACATGACGTCCATGCTGCCGCAGCGACCGGATCGGGTCCCAAGGATCGTACTCCGGCGTAATCGGCTTCAAGAGCGCCGCCTGTTTGTAATCGTTCATCTTGCCTTTCCCCACCTGACTGTTCCTTATCCTTCCCATTTTACCCGAAAGCGTGAAAAAAAGAAAACCCCGGGCTACGATCGGCCCATGGGCAGCAATTCGTAACGGGATCTTATGTAAATTTGATAGGCTCCGCCACCTGGACGTTGCCGATGCCTTTCACAATAACAGACAAATGGGTGGAAAGATCGATTTCATAAGGCTCTTTCAACGTTTGACCTTCTTGGTCTTCCAGGATGCGGACAATCGGACGCTGAGCGAATTGGCTGTTGACGTCCACCACGACCCCCGTCTCGCCCGTATTTAAAGTAACGGTCGCCCCAAGCGGGTAAATCGCCACCCGATCGCGGAAATGCTCCACCTTGCTTTTCTCGTAGAGCGAATCAGCGCCCGTATACAGCACTTCCATCGCCTGGTGCGGCAGCATCGCCGCTCTGTACACCCGGTTCGTCGTCATGGCGTCGTAGGAATCTACCAGCCCGATCCACTTGGCGAAATCATGGATTTCTTCCCCTCTGATTCCTCTCGGATATCCGCTGCCGTCCATCCGCTCATGGTGCTGCAAGGCGCAGTGCGCCGATAACAGCGGAATGTTCGGTTCGTCCTTCAGCAGCCGGTACCCGTATTCCGTATGTCGCTTCATCGTCTCGAATTCGGAGTCCAGCAGCTTCCCGGGTTTCTTCAAAATATCCGTCGGAAGCTTGGTCTTGCCGATGTCGTGCAGCAGCGCTCCCAGACCGAGCATCGTCAGATCGTTTTTGGAATATCCGTCCGCCAGACCAAGCATCGTCGCGTAAATGCATACGTTCAGCGAATGCTGGTACAAATACATGTCCGTGATGCTAATGTCGGTCAGCATAATCATGGCGCCCGGATTTTGACTGAGATCGTCGATGATCATCTTCAAGGCTTCCATAAACGATTTGCCCATATAAGGCTGGTACGCGGCACGGCGCGGCAGTGAATCCAACATCACACGCTTAAAATTCGTGCGGATGACACCCATCGCCATCCGTCTCGTTTCCACAGTAATCGCGTCCCTGATGACAACATCGTCTGTCCGTTCGTCTTCAATATACAGATGGGGGATTCCGTACAAGGCGAGACGTTCGACCATCCTTTGAGTCAGCTCCACATGTTCGGCCAGCAGCACGAGACCTTCCTCGTTGAACACTTTTTTTGCAAGCCGCATGCCCGGACGGCACCACTCGATCGGTACAAGCCTCATTTGTTTCCCCACGTCTCTTCATCATTTTCTCGTTGTATCCTTTATTAATGTATCGAATTGTTGTAAAAAGAGCAACAAGAAACCTCACAGTTCGACAAAATTTCCAGGACTTTAGAACTAGGAAATTGGCATCATTTTAACGATTCTTTCCTTTTTTCAACCGGGAAAGCCGATCGTATACATATATATCAGTACAATTGCAGCGAGCGCAAACCGGTAATAAGAGAAATAAGTCAGCTTCAGCTTGCCTACAAGCTTAATGAACGTAACGACGGCCAGAAGCGCAACGACAAACGCTACGACGAAGCCGACCGCCAAAAAGCCGATATCCCCCGCGGTCATCGTACCGGCATTTTTCAACAGCTCGTATCCGGTTGCCGCGCACATGACAGGGATGGCGATCAGAAACGTAAAGTCCGCGGCCGCCGCCCTGCTCGCCCCTGCCAGCATCCCGCCCGCAATCGTCGCTCCCGATCGGGAAAATCCGGGCCATAACGATAAACATTGGGCCATCCCGATAAAAAACGACTGACGGTACGTCAACTGGTCCATATCGCCCGCGGTAATAGCAGGCTGCTGCTTTTCCCCAATCATCATAAAAATCCCACCGGCGATTAGACCGATCACCACCGTCTCCGGCATGAACAACAGCTTGATGTAGTCACGGAATACGAAAGCGAGCCCGAGCGCGGGCACGATCGCCAGCCCTATATGCAGCAGGTTGAGCCGTCTCGCTGAACCCGAACCTGCAGCCGGAGCCGGAGCTTGCGGATCGCGCCAGCCGAACAGCCGAAGCACCCGCCTCCAGTAAATGATCGCCACAGCGAGAATCGCGCCGAGCTGGATGACGACCTCGAACGTCTCCGCTTTATCCCCGGTAAACTCCAGCATATTGCCAACCAGAATCATATGCCCCGTCGAAGATACCGGCAAAAACTCGGTCAGCCCTTCCACCACCCCGATAATAAACGCCACCCACAAACTGAACATGCCATCCCCCCTAAGCGTTAATCGCTTACCGGAAACCAGCTGCGATGGGAGCAAAGCTGCAGCTCCTCTTCGTTTTGAAGCTGGTCGCCCAGCACGTCCCGAATAAACTCCGGCAAATAATACTGAACGATTTGTCCGCGGCTAAGCGACATATAGCCGATCCCGAACGTAAACATATCGATCGTGCCAACGTTATACATTCGCTGTTCCTCGAGAGGTTCGCCGTTTACCGTTACGCTGCGGATTTTCCGGTAAGGCTCCGCTTCCGCGGCATATTCGATGCGCAAACCGGAGACGCACAGCGTTCCGAGCAGCTTGCCGCGGAAGCCGAACCCTTTGATCGGTTTCAGGATGAACTCGTCCAGCAAAGCTTCTTCCAGCGCAAGGCGCAGCTCGTGTCCGGGCAGACGGATCAGGCACGGATTAATCGGCGGTGGGCATATTTCCAGCAGCCGGTATTGCGTGACCGTCCCCTCCTCCAAGCTTTGCAAAATCTGGCCCGCATTCACAAGGCCGATCTCGGCCCCCGTCCAGTTGCGCAAACCCGACGCGAGCAAATTGCCCAGAGGCGACTCCGATTCCCATCGTATGTATAGCGGCTGTTCCAGACGAGCGACGGACAGAGTAAGCCTGTCGCGGCTCCTCTGCTCCTCCTCGGCGATAATGGTCTCGAGCCGGGCCGAATGCAGAAACCGCTCCGTCTCCCAGATCAACCCTTTGACTAAACGCAGTTGCTTATCCGCCATACTGTAGGAGAACTCCAGCTCGCCCACGTGTTTACCGAAGCAGCCTGCGGCGGCGATGTAAGTACCGTTTAGAAACAGCGGCTCCTCCAGCAAATGATGAGTATGGCTGCCAAGGATGACATCGATCCCGTTGATTTGCTCAGCCATCGCTTTATCGTGCATCAGACCGAGATGGGAGACGACGACCAGTACGTCGACGTCGGGACGCAGCAGATCCGTCAGCCGGGCGGCGGTCTCGTAGGGATCGGAGATATTCCAGCCCAGCAGCGTGTAAAAGTCGGGATAATAGGCGGTCAGTCCGATGATGCCTACGCGCAGCCCGTTTTTGTCCAGTATCCGGTACGGCTCCATCCAAGGCGGCGCTTCGCCCGTGTCTTTATCGGATAAATTGCCGCATACGACTGAGAACCCGTTTCTCTGTTTATAGGCAACGCCGAGCTGCTCCGGAGTAAAGGTCAATCCCTCGTTGTTGCCGGGAACGACGAGATCGTAGCCGGTTGCATTCAATACCGCAATATTGGCAAGGCCGGAGCTGCCCTCGGTTTCGGGCCGCATCCGGTCCATATGGTCCCCGCAGTCGATGACGATCAACTCCGAGGACGGATGACCGCTTCGAAGCTGCTCCAAAGCGGACCCGACTCGGGGCATCCGCTCGAAGTGACTGTGGATATCGTTCGTATGCAGAAGGACCAGCTTTTTGTCGTCCATGCTCCGCCCTCCGCTTCATTCGTATACAGATTGTCCAGACTCTATCCATTTCGATTCCGATCAAAAAAGTTCCTGCCGCCGGCTTTTCCTAATTCTATGCTTTTTTTTGCCGGACATGCAACGGAAATGGTACACTTGGTGAAGATCAACTAGCCCTATGGAGGTGCGTTTCCAGCTTATGCAGCTTGTCATTCGCGTATTCGCCGGGTTATCGGATGCACTCGGCGCTTCCACCGTTCCTATAGACATACAAGGGGAGACTTTGACCGGAGCCGAGCTGAAGGAGCTTCTGAGCCGCGCCTATCCCGCAGCGAGCGGTTTGATCCGGACGGCGTTCATTGCCAAAAATCAAGCTTACGCCTCAGACAACGACCTGTTATCCGTAACCGATGAAATTGCCGTTATTCCTCCCGTATCCGGGGGGCAGCAGGAGCCGGCATTCCGCTCATCCGTCGTCGATGAATCGCTGGGCCTGCATCGTATTACGACAAGCCCGCTTACCGCGGACGAGGTATTTGTCAAAGTAGCAGACGACGAACATGGCGCGTCGTTGGTTTTCATAGGTACGACACGCCGGACGACGCTGGGGCAGCGTACCGTTCTGCTGGAATACGAAGCATACGTCCCGATGGCGCTCAAGACACTTAAGCAAATATCGGACGAGATCCGCTCCCGATGGCCCGGCTCCCTCACGGCCATCTCGCATCGGATCGGGACAGTTCCGGTCGGCGAAACCAGTGTCGTCATTGCCGTATCGACGCCGCACCGCGCGGACTGTTACGAAGCGAGCCGTTATGCGATTGAAAGGCTGAAAGAAATCGTGCCTATCTGGAAAAAGGAAGTGTGGGAAGACGGCTCGCAATGGAAAGGGCCACAGTCCGGCCCGTGGAATCCGATGCGCACGACATGAGTGTTCAGGCCAAGCTCCGAAGCGAAAATCTTGCTCGCAGCCGTCTCTTTGGCATCATTCATTCAGCTATTCGGCTTTATCTTAGGCGCAAAAAGACCGTTTTAGCCCTGAGACGGGCTTTAAACGGTCTTTTCGGTGTTTTTCAATGCTGTACAACATCGATTCCAGCTTGGATGGCGCGCTTCAGTACATCAAGTTCTGAGTTTAGCGAATGGCTGGATGGCTGGATGGGTTTTGCTTGTTCTGACTGAAGCTGGATGGTCGGATGAATCCGGATCATACTGGCTGGGCTCACCCATTACCCAGATCGATCTAACCTTTCTCCATGCTCTTTTACCGCATGTTTATTCCATATCCAGACGCTTGGCGCTTAAAAACGTTTTTTTCCAGTAAGGCTGATTGATGTTCGTAATTTGCACACCGTCTTTTGGTTTCGGCGAAGCGTGGATCATCTGGTTGTTGCCCATGTAGATGCCTACATGCCCGACGATCTTATCCGTTTTGAAGCGGCCGGGTACGTAAAAAAACATCAGATCGCCCTCACGCAGCATTTTGCGGCTGACGTTTTGTCCTTTCCGGGCTTGCGCTCTTGCGGTACGCGGCAGATCGACGTCTTCCTTGCCGTAAAGGTATTGGGTAAACGTCGAGCAGTCGAACTTGCCCGTCTGCGGATACGGGCCCGTGCCGAATTTGTATTTGACGCCCAAGTATCTTTTACCGGTGGAAATCAGGTTGTCCGTATTGATATCGACCTGTACCGGAATCGCGTCCCCTCGCCCGTAAACAGATACAGCCGCTTCAAGCGCCTCTCTGGTGAAAGAGGAAGTTCCCCCGGCAGATGCCGGTTTTTTCTTTTTCGGATCGTTCGGATCGTCGGCGAAGCTCCACTCATCCTCTTGGCCTTCCGGTTCGGGCGGCAAATTCAATATCGCTTTGTCGACCGCGTTCGGATTCGGCTTAATGGCCAGTTCGTTATCGCGCACCTCGTAGGAAACGACATCGCGGAACAAATCTTCAACCACGGACAAAGGGATCTGCAACGTATCGCCAGATACGAAAGGCGCCTCGGCCATCGTTAAAGCATTTCCCTCCACAACAGCCTGCGTGCTCCCGCCTTTGAGCTCATACACGGCGTCATTATCGCCTATCCGCAGCGTGCCGGTCGCCGGGTCCCAGTCCCACTGAAACTCCAGCGTATCGGCGAACGTTTGCCCGGAAATAACCCGTTTCCCTTCGACCATCATGATCGGGATTTTGGCCTCACTGGCATTCAGCATATTCACACCGGAACCGGACAACGCCTGAGGCGTCTGCGGAACGGATGGCGTTGCCACCTCCGGCGACGGTCTCGCTTCCCCCGCCTGACGTTTCATTCCTCCGTTATTCATCCCGCATGCGGTCGTGGTCATCAGCGCAACCGCGATCAGAGTGAGGGCTACCTTCCGCTGCCTTTTCGTCATAGTCGTCTATGCTCTCCTCACGATAAAATTTCGTTGATGAGATTAGCTTTAGGCAGTGTGGAATGAATTATGCGGCGGAATGAAGGGGGATGGATTGTAATTGTTGGGAGGGGCGCATTAGCCAATTCAGAATCTAAAAAGCCCTGGGTCTGCTTGTTTTCTCCAATTTAAGAGTCTCATATTAACTTGCACAATCCGGGGGAGGCATTTGATTACGAGCTTTAAAAATTGATATTTGATGGTGAAACCTAAACAGGTTATGGTGTCCCTGCACACTTTATATTAAAGAGGGTAGATATAATTGTTCAATTAATGCCCATTTTTTGAGCAATGAATTGACTCAATATATGGTGCTACAAGATGTCAAGACAGTTTTTTTAGATTATTAAGGTGTGAAAACCTTCACAATACTTGTTCCCCTTGCCCCGAAGGGGCAGGCAGTTCGTTTCCAGAATTGGGAATCTGATCGCTG